>CAMLFP010000117.1 GCA_946479335.1 uncultured Archangium sp. | reverse complement strand
GGGCATCTCCGGACCCTCCACCGCCAAGCCGGCCACCAAGAAGCGCAAGGTGGTGGAGCCCGCGCCGCAGAAGCCCGCGGAGCCCGTGCCCGCGCTGGTGCCCGTGCTGCCGTCGGCGGTGTGATGGCGTCGGCCCGCGCTACACCCCTCTCCCGTCTTCGCGGGAGAGGGTGACGTTCACCACCACTTCAGGCTTCACCTTCAGCGCGCCCAGCATCGCCGTGAAGGGCTTGATGCCGAAGTCGCGCACGTCGAGCCGGAACTCCGCCGAATCGCCGCGCCGTATGCCGCGCAGCTCCTTCGTCGCGCCGTGCAGCGTGAGGGTGCCGCGCACGAAGTCAGCGCCCCGCTCCACCACCTCGAACTTCACCTGCGGGTGCTTCTTCGCGTTCAGCACGTCGTTGCGCGCGTTCTTCTCAATCTCGCCGTAGAGCGCGGTGGGCAGCAGCCCGCTGGACTCCGCACCGTCTTTCATCGGCGTCACCACGCGCAGCGAGCCCGCGTCGAAGGTGCTGACGCCCTCGGGGTCGAGCTCGAACCGCGTCACCTCCAGCTTCAGGTCGTGCGCCATCGCCGACAGCAGGCCGTCTTTGAATGTGAAGACCTGCACCTTCGCGTTCGATGCGTCGTAGCGCGCCATGGAGCGCATCTGTATGAAGCGCGGCCTCTTGAGCAAGAAGATCGCCATGGTGGTGTTGGTGGGCGCCCTCCTTTCAGCGCTGGTGCTCGCCGCGCTCCCGCGCCGGTGGAGCGTCGAGCGCTCCATCACCATCGCCGCGCCTGAAGAGAAGATCGCGCCGCTGATCGTCGACCTCCGCCGCTGGCAAGACTGGTCGCCGTGGAACAAGGCGAGCGCCCCGCTGGCGCGCTTTACCTACGAAGGCCCGACCCAGGGCGTGGGCGCGCGGTGGCGGTGGCTGGGGCCGGTGATGGGCCGCGGCGCGCTCGAGGTGACCTCCGCGATCCCCGGGTTCATCAGCCTCGACCAGGCGCTCGACGGCGGCCAGGTGAACGCCCACGCGACGTTCAGCTTCCAGAAGCAGGGAGAGAACACCGTCGTCACCTGGCGCGACTCCGGCGAGCTGCCGTTCTTCAGCGGCGTCTTCGTCGGCACCGTTGAAGCGACGATGGAGAAGCAGATGCAGTCGGGGCTCGAGAAGCTCAAGGCGAGCGTCGAGTAGCGCCCCTCACCCCCGCTCCGCGGACCCTCTCCCCACGGGAGAGGGATTTTTTGCTCAGTTCATCAGCGTGGGCTTCTTCGGCGCCCCACCGCCGCCGCCGCCGCCGTTCGCGCGCAGGTACTTTTCGATCACCATCAGCAGGCCGTCGAACGCGTCGCGCATCGCCCAGGCCCGCGAGTCCAGCTCCTGGAGCTGCTGCGCGCGCGCCAACCCCTGCCGCAGCGCCAACTGCACCCCGGGGCAGTCGTCGCGCGTGTCGATAAGCCGCTGCGCCGCCTGCTCGTAGACCGAGTAGCACCGCGCGATGTCACCCTCGTTGTACGCCGGCGCCCCCCCGCGGATGGCGTCGGCGATGGAATCACTCGTCACCTCGAGCCCCGACACCGCCGAGCCGTTCAACAACGAGAGCGGATGGTTCGGGACCTCGCGCTTCGGCGGCCGCCGGCCCTCGAGCGACAACGCGCTCAACGGGAGCTGCCGGTTCTGCAGCAACAAGGGCTCCACGTAGCGCCAGGGCAGCACCAACACGCCCTCTTCAGACCTCGGCACCGTCGCCGCGACGCCCAGCACCGCGCCGTTCTCGTCGATGACCGGCGCGCCCGACGCGTCGCGCGGCACTTCACCGCCCAACCCGTACACGGTGAGCGCCGAGCCCAGCACCTGCACCGATTCGATCTCGCACTCCGTCCACCGGAGGCGCCGTTCGCCCTTCACCAGCCCGAAGGTGAAGGCCTTCGTGCCGTCTTCCACGAACCGCTGCGGGCCGGGTCTGGCGGGCGTGGCGTCGAGCATGCCCACGTCGAGCACCGCGAGGTCTCTCCGGAGATCGATGGCGCTCACGCTGCGCACCGGCAGCACCCGGCCGTCATGGAGGTGCGCGGTGATGCGCGTCTCTTCAGCGACCACGTGGAAGCAGGTGACGATGCGGCCGCCGGCCACGAAGCCAAGCCCATACGAGCCCTTGAATTCGAGCAGCACCACGGCTGCCGCAGCGTCGAGCGGCGACATGCGCAGGCTTCTAACGCAGCGCCCGCGCTACAAGCACGCCATGTCCCGGCAAGAACCCCGCCCGTGGGTGCAGGTTGGCGTGCGTCACACACGCGACTACGTGATTTTCCAGACGAAGACGCTCGACGTCACCGACCCGCGCACCGGCAAGCCCTTCGTGCGCACCATCGTCGAGACCAACGACTACGCGAACGTGCTGGCGGTGACGCCGCGCGACGAGGTGGTGCTCGTGCGGCAGTTCCGCTTCGGGGTGTGGGCCAACTCGCTGGAGTTGCCGGGCGGCGTCATCGAGAAAGGCGAGGCGCCCAGCGACGGCGTGGCCCGGGAGCTCGAAGAGGAGACCGGCTACCGCGCGGCGAAGGTGAGCCTGCTGGGCGTGGCGCACAACAACCCGGCGATCTTCAACAACAAGCTGCACTGCTTCCTCGCCGAGGGCTGCGAGCGCGTCAGCGGCGGCGCGCCCGACGAGGGAGAGGATCTCCAGGTGGTGCTGGTGCCCCGCGGGGAGCTGCGCGGGCTGGTCCAGCGCGGGGAGATCACGCACTCCCACACGCTGACGGCCCTGCTCTACGACGCCTGGCGCTGAGCAGAGCTAGTTCGCGATCTCGTTCGCGCCCTCTTCGTCGTCGTCGAGCTCTTTCTTCATCGAGCGGCCACCGACCTCGTACTGCTTGAGGAGCCGGCGGAAGTTCGAGCGGTCGACGCCGGCCGCGCGCGCCGCCATCGAGACGTTGTTGTTCGACTTCTCCAGCAACGCCGACAGGTAGCGGCGCTCGAAGGCCCGCATCGCCAGCTTCTTGGCCTGCGCGTACTCGAGGTGCGAGAGCGAGAAGACCTCCACGTCGGCCGCGCCGGGGTTCGCCTTGCGCAGCTCAGGCGGGAGATCGTCGACCTCGACCTGCTCGCCCGACCCGAGCACCACCGCGCGCTCCATGGCGTTCTCGAGTTCGCGCACGTTGCCGGGCCAGCGCGCCGAGGTCAGCGCCTCCAGCGCCGCGGGCGAGATGCGCGGCATCTTCTTGCCCGACTTCGCCGCGTAGACGCCCAGGAAGTGCTGCGCGAGGAGCGGGATGTCGCCGGGGCGGTCGCGCAGCGGCGGCAGATCGACGCGGATCACGTTGAGCCGGTAGAACAGGTCTTCGCGGAAGCGGCCCTGCTCCTTCGCCCGCGCGAGATCGACGTTGGTGGCGGCGATGACGCGCACGTCGACCTTGATGGTGTCGTTGGAGCCGACGCGCTTGACCTCGCCCTCCTGCAGCACGCGCAGCAGCCGCACCTGCATGGGCGCCGGCACGTCGCCGATCTCATCGAGGAAGATGGTGCCGCCGTCGGCCGCCTCGAAGAGGCCCTTCTTCATCGTGTTGGCGCCGGTGAACGCGCCCTTCACGTGGCCGAAGAGCTCGCTCTCGAGCAGCGTCTCGGTCAGCGCCGAGCAGTTCACCGCCACGAAGGGCTTGCCCTTGCGCGGCGAGCGGAAGTGGATGGCGCGCGCCACCAGCTCCTTGCCGGTGCCCGACTCACCCTGGATGAGCACGGTGGCCGTCGAGAAGCTCACCGTCTCGACCAGCTTGAAGACCGAGCGCATCTGCGGCGACTGGCCGACGAGATCTTCGAACGAGTCGCGCGCTGAGAGCGCCTGTTCGAGCACCCGCGTGCGGTCGCTCAGCGCCTTCTTCTCGGCGGCGCGCCTCACGGCGAGCGAGAGCACGTCGATGTTCTCGAACGGCTTGGTCAGGTAGTCGTAGGCGCCCATCTTCACCGCCTCCACCGCCGTCTCGACGGTGGCGAACGCGGTCATCATGATCACCTCGACGTCAGGCCGCGACTGCTTGAAGGCCTTGAGGAGATCCATGCCCGAGAGGTTGGGCATCTTGATGTCGAGGCAGGCGACGTCGATGGCGGGGTCCTTCACCGCCGCGAGCGCCTCCACCGCGTCGTCGATGGGGACGACCGCATACCCGTCGCGAGAGAGGATCTCGCTCACCGCACGCAGGACGATCTTGTCGTCGTCCACGACCAACACCTTCGCTCTTGGTTTTTTCACGTCGTCACTCATGGTTGCTCCCCCCGGGGCAACGTTGGAATCCGCACGGTGAATCGACTGCCTTGTTGCAGTTGTGATTCTACGGAGAAGTGGCCTCCGTGGTCTTCGACAATCCGATACGCGATGGCCAGGCCGAGGCCCGTGCCTTCACCGGGAGGCTTGGTGGTGAAGTGGGGTTCGAAGATTCGTGGGAGATGCTCGGGCGAAATGCCCGAACCGGTGTCTTGCACCACGACCGCGGCGACGCCGGGCTCGCTGGTGGTGCTCAGCGTGATGCTGCCCTCGCCGTTCGGCAGCGCCTGCAGCGCGTTCTGCAGGAGGTTGAGCACCACCTGACCGAGCTGCTGCGAGTCGCCGTAGATTTCCTGCGCCTGGCCGACGGTGAGGTTCAGCTTCGCGCGCGGGTACTTCTTGAGCTGGGCCTTGAAGAGCATCGCCGCGTCTTCGACGCACTGGTTGAGCGAGAACGCGCGGCGATCTTCGAGCTTCGGGCGGCGGCTGAACTTGAGCAGGCTCTCGACGATGCGCTTGCAGCGCAGCGCGCTCTCTTCGATGAGGTCGAGCGCCTCGAGGTCGGCGGAGGTGCGGCCCGGGTCGCGCTTCATGAGCTGCGCGAACGCGAGGATGCCGCCCAGCGGGTTGTTGATCTCGTGCGCGACGCCGCCGGCGAGGTGCCCGATGGCGATCATCTTCTCGCTCTCGATCGAGCGCTGCATCATCTGCCGCTCGGCCTCGATGGCCTTCTCGAGCGCGCGCGTGCGCGACTCGACGCGCGCCTCGAGCTCGAGGTTCAGGGCGCGGAGCTCCGCGTTCTGCTCGCCGGTGAGGTCGAGGAGCCGATCGTTGTCGACCATCAGGTCGTGCTGCTCGAAGGCGCTCTTCACCACCAACAAAAGCTGCGTGTCGTTCCACGGTTTGCTGACGAAGCGGAAGATCTCGGAGCGGTTGATCGCCTCCTCGATGGCCTGTTGGTCGGCCTGCCCCGTCAGCAGGATGCGCTGCGTGTACGGCGCGCGCTCCTTGATGCGCGTGAGCAGCTCGACGCCGCTCATCCCCGGCATGTAGTAGTCGCTGATCACCACGCCGGGCTTGAAGGTCTCGAAGCACGCCAGCGCCGCCTCGGCGTTGGGCGCGATCTCGATCTCCCAGCCGCCGCGCTTCAACACCCGTCGCAGCGACCGGAGGATGTTCTCCTCGTCGTCCACCAGCAGCAGCCGCCCCGCAGGCTCCGCGGGCGCGAGGGTCATCGCGGATTCCACGCGTCACGAGCCAAGCAAGCGCGAAGCCACGTGACCCACCCCACCAAAGCCCTGATTTTTCACGCTGCCACCCCCTGTGCGCCGGGTAGGAACCACCCCACTTCGCTATTCCTGGGGTCGCGGCCACCCCGCCGGCGGTTGGAACAGACTGATCTTGTTCCGCCCCTCGGTTTTGGATCGGTAGAGGGCCTGATCGGCGGTGCGCACCAGGATCTCGGCGGAGCTGATGCCGCGCCCGGGGAAGCCGGAGAGGCCGAAGGAGCCGGTGACGCGGAGGCCGGGGGTGGTGTCGAAGCGCAGCCCGCGCAGGCCGGCCGAGACGCGCTCGGCGACGGTGAGCGCGCCGGCGACGTGCGTCTGGGGGAGGAGCATCGCGAACTCCTCGCCGCCGTAGCGCGCGACGAGGTCGGTCTCGCGCACCGCCTGCTTGATGGCGTGGGCGGCGGCGGAGAGCACCGCGTCACCGGCCTGGTGCCCGAAGTTGTCATTCACTGCCTTGAAGTGATCGAGGTCCATCATCACCAGGGCGAGCGACGAGTCGTAGCGCTGCGCCCGGCGGAACTCCTCGCGCAGCCGCTCCTGGAAGAAGCGGAAGTTGGCGAGCCCGGTGAGGCCGTCGGTGACGGCGAGGCCGTGCAGGCGGGCGTTCTCCGCGCGCGCCGCGGCGAGCTCGCGCGCCACCTCGAGGCGCCGCAGGGCGCGGGCCACCAGCTCGGCGGCGTGCACCGGGCGCACCAGCACGTCGTCAGCGCCGCGCCCGAAGTGCGCCGCGCGCGTCACCGCGTCTTCGTGGTCGGTCAGGAGCAGCACCGGCACCCGCGGCCCGTTGGCGTGCACGTGCGCCAGCACCGCGAGGCCAGATTCACCGGGCAGCTCCGCCGACGCGATGATGAGGTCGTGCGGCTCATCGAGGAGCCGGGCGATGGCCTCGGGAGCGCTCCACAGGCGCGTACAGCGGCCGCCGGCGTCTTCGAGCGCGCGCGCGAGGACGTCAGCGGCCTCGCCGGGTTGATCGACCAGCAATGCTGTGAATCGGTCCCCCATCAAAAGTTCCGCCTCCCGGGCTTTCTATGACAAACCGGTGCCGATGATCCGTCTCGTTGTGAACGCCGACGATCTCGGCCTGCACCCACGAATCGATGAAGGCATCTTCGCCGCGCACACCGATGGGGTGGTGACCAGCGCGACGCTCATCGCGGTCGGCCCCACCGCCGCCGAAGCGGTGCGGCGCGCGAAGCAGGCGAACCTCGGGCTGGGGTTGCACCTGTGCCTGACGACCCACCTGACGCCCGCGGCTCCGGCGAGCGACGTGCGCTGGCTGGCGCCGGGGGGCCGCTTCCGCCGCAACTGGGCGGAGTTCTCGGCGGCGTGGCTGTCGGGGCTCATCCCCTCCGAGGAGATCGTGGTGGAGTTCCGCGCGCAGGTGGCCCGGGCCCGGGCGCTGGGCGCGGGCTTCGATCACCTCGCGACGCACGAGCACGTCCACCTCCTCCCGGGGATGACGTCGATCCTCGAGGTGCTGGCGGCGGAGTTGTCGCTGCCCATCCGCTGGCCGCGTGAGCGCCCCAACGTGCACTGGCTGGCGCACCCGCGCTCGGCGGCGAAGTCGGCGGTGCTCGGCACGCTGGCCCGCATCAAGCGGCCCCGCGGCATCACGCGCGTGCGGGCGCACGGCATCTTCGAGGGTGGCCGGTTGACGGAGCGCCGGTTGCTGCGCCTCATCGAGTCTCTCGGCGAGGGCGACCACGAGATCGTCACCCACCCGGGGCTCGAGCCGGGGGTCGTGCCGCAAGACCCCACGTGGCGCTACGACTGGGAGCAGGAGCTCCAGGCGGTGCTCAGCCCGCGCGTCCGCGACGCGATCGCGCGCCGGGGCATCGCGCTCGTCACGTACTCGCAGCTCTGAAGCGCGGCGCGCTCAGCCGATGTCGGGCACGCAGCTGCAGGTCGTCGGCTGGCACTTGAGGCCGGAGCCGCAGCCACCGCAGTCGGGCTTGCACACGCAGCTGCTGACGTCGCCGCTGCTCTCGCAGAACTCGTTGTTGCCGCACTCTCCGAGGCAGGGGTCGCCCTCGGGGTTCGTGGAGCCGTCGACCCAGTACTTGTAGCTGACGGCCACCTGCACACCCGACGCGTTGGGGATGCAGTCGCCGAAGAAGACGATGCGGCGCGTGGCGGCGTCGATGTCCCACCCGTGGGTGCGGCTCCGCGGCACGTCGTTCTTGTTGCAGTTGGCGCCGCGCACCGCCGCGACCGCGACCTTGATGGTGGGGGAGATCGGCGGGCGCTGCAGCTGCGTGCCGGTGCCGCCGATGACCGCGGTGAGGATGGCGTCGATGGTGTCGCGCTGCTGCTGCTGCGTCGCCGCGTCGGGGCTGGAGGGGTTGAACACGAGGATGTTGCCCTGCACGCCGCCGGTCGCCGCGATCACCTCGGCGTACTTGCTGACCGCATCTTCAGGCTCTTCACCCTGACCGGGGCCTGCGCAGAGCGTGCTGGGCGGGCAGGTGATGCCGTGGGCGACGGCGCGCGTGGTGGCGAGGCCGTTCATCCACGACGTCATCTGGGTGCTGCTGATGCCCGACGACTGCTCGTGGGTGTCGGTGACGAAGATGAAGTGCGCCTGGGCGTCGGTGCGCAGCGCGCTGGTGGGGAGCCCGCCGTGCACCCGGCCCACGTAGTTCTCCGCGGAGATGAAGCCCGCCTCGATGCCGCTGCCGCCGGTGCCGTACGAAGAGAAGTGGCTCTCGATGGTCGCGGAGTCGGTCGTCCAGTCCCACGCGTTGTTCCAGGCGCCGTTGGAGGCGTTGTACCAGGCGGTGCTGCACATGCCCGCGCGCCAATCGAGGCCTGCGGAGTCGAGGCGGGTGGAGAAGAGCGTACCCAGCGTGGAGAGCGCGGTCTGGCTGCTCGACATCGAGCACGAATCGTCGACGACCCACACGAAGTCGACCTTGGCATTGACCGAGGCGTTGAAGACCTCGCACTGGGTGTTGGCGAAGTCACCGTACTGCGCGAGCGCGGTGCCGCCGGCCACGTCATCGACGCGGAAGAGCGCCTGCCCGGTGTACTCCGCGGCGGGCACCACGCCGACCACGACCACCGCGCGGTTGGCGGTGCGGCGCACGAACTCCGCGACCACCTTGAAGGGGCCGTTCACGCCCGCGCTGCCCGAGAGCGCGCCGGTGACGTTGGTGTAGCCAGCGACGATGCCGTTCACCTTCGCCTTGACGTCTCCGCCGCCGCTGACGTCGTAGATGGCGCGCACCGCGGGGAAGCCGTCCCACGTGGTGAAGGTCTGCGTGAGCGGGTTCGAGACACCGCTGACGCGCGTGCGGCCCAGCGCCTCCTCGGCCGCGACGTCGGCGCCCGCGGGCGTCTTGGAGATCGCCAGGCCCGCGACGTGGGTGTTGCCGTCGTAGAAGGCGAAGCCGCGCGTGCCGCTGCCATCGACGACCGGCGTCACCTCCGCGAAGGCGGGCTCCAGCGCGATCTGCACGTCAGACGACGCGTTGGTGTGGAAGGTGATGGGCTTCAGGTTCTGCGCGGCGCACGCCTGGCGGACGGTGTCGGAGACGCCGGCGTCAGACGCGGGGTCGAGCTCGCCGTTGTCGACGCGGCCGTTCAAGTTCGCGTCTTCGGCGCCATCGAGGATGCCGTCGCCGTCGGAGTCTTGGTTGCACGCGTTGCCGGTGGTCGCCGGGTCGGCGTCGTAGGTGGCGCTGCTGTACATGCAGCCGGTGGGGTCTGCGCCGGTGCCGTTGGCGAGGCCGCCCTCGACGCCGTCGGGCAGCCCATCACCGTCGGTGTCGCGCAGCGTGGGGCTGGTGACGCAGCCGGCGGCGCCCGCCAGCTCATCGCCGTCGGAGTAGCCATCGCAGTCGGTGTCGCTCTTGAGCGGGTCGGCCTCGCCGACGTCGACGCGGCCGTTGTGGTTGGTGTCTTCCTGGCCGTCGTTCACGCCGTCACCGTCGGTGTCGGCCTTCTTCGGGTCGGTCACCGTGCTGGGCTGCGCGTCGGCGGTGAAGGTGCATGCCGCGCTGACCGACGCGGTGGAGCCGGCCTCGAGCCCGTCGAGCAGACCGTCGCCGTCGGTGTCGCCGTTGCACGGGTCGGTGTGCGTGACGTTGTACTCCGCGGAGTCGGAGAGCCCGTCGCAGTCGGTGTCCTTGGTCTGGTTGAGGGCGCCGCCGTTCGGGTCGCAGCCGGTGACGATGGTGCCGCCGCCACCGCCCGTCGCGCCGGAGCCACCGCCGCTCCCGCCACCGCTGGAGCCGTTGGTGGCGCGACACTGGCCGGAGAGGCACGCCTGGCCGGTGTCACAGTCGGTACTCGCGGTGCACGCCTTCCCGGGAGGCGTACACGCAGACACGAAGGCGCCGAAGAGCGCCACGACAAGCAGTTGCTTCATCACGTTCAAACCTCCAGGGACCGGCCGCGTTGGCGGAGAGGTTTAAGCGCAGTTGAGGCGGAAAATCACACGCACACCGTGGCGGGTGTGCGCGCGTTTCTCACTCAGTGGAACTTCTTGCCGGCCTTCACGTACTCGAGGAGCAGCGGCGCCGGGGTGAAGCGCGCGCCGAGCTTCTCCTGGTAGTGCTCGGTGCGCTCGAGGATGCGGCCCAGGCCCTGCGCGTCGGCGTAGCGGAACGGCCCGCCGAGGAACGGAGGGAAGCCGAGGCCGAAGATGGCGCCGATGTCGCCGTCGCGCGGGCTGCGCAGAATCCCCTCGCCCAGGCAGCGGATGGCTTCGTTCACCATCTGCAGCACGCAGCGCTCGGCGATCTCGGAGCGATCGAGGCGCTTGCGGTTCTGCCCCTGCGGCGTGTGCGCGTAGACCGAGGTGTCGGGCTCGGTCTTCTTGCCGTCTTCGTACTTGTAGAAGCCCTTCTGCGCCTTGCGGCCCAGGCGGCCCTCCTTCTCGAAGGCGTCGGTGGTGGCGGGCGCGAGCATGCGGTCGCCGAACGCGGTGTGCATGATCTTGCCGACGTGCGCGGCGACGTCGATGCCGACCTCGTCGAGCAGCGTGATGGGCCCCACCGGGAAGCCGAAGTCGACGAGCGCCTTGTCGATGTCGGAGATGTCTCCGCCCTCCGCGAGGAGGAACGCGGCCTCGTTCATGTACGGCGCGAGGATGCGTGAGGTGTAGAAGCCGACGCCGTCGTTGACGACGATGACCGTCTTGCCCTGCTTCTTGCCGACCTCGACCGCGGTGGCCGTCACCCAGTCAGCGGTGCCCGGGTGGGTGATGATCTCCAGCAGCGGCATTTTGTTCACCGGCGAGAAGTAGTGCATGCCGATGACGGTCTCGGGGTGCGCTGACGCCTTCGCGATGTCGGTGATGGGGATCGACGAGGTGTTCGACGCGAAGATGACGTCCTTCGCACCGACCGCTTCGATCTCCTTCACCATGCGCTGCTTGAGCGCGAGGTCTTCGAACACCGCCTCGATGACGAGGTCGGCGCTCTTGAAGCCGGAGTAGTCGGTCGTCGCGGTCACCAGCGCCAACGCCTTCTCCTCGTCACGCCAGGTCATCGAGCGGCGCTTCACGCGCTCGTCGTACAGCCCGCGCACGTGGGCCAGCGC
The DNA here is from genome assembly GCA_946479335.1 of uncultured Archangium sp. Next base: position 2,952 of record CAMLFP010000117.1, on the reverse strand, counting down.
GCGCGCCACGCCGGCGTCGTCCTTGTCCTTGATGCGCACCGGCGTCTTCTGCAGCGCGCTGGTGACGTACGCGATGCCCGCGCCCATCAAGCCGCCGCCGAGCACGCCGATCTTCTTCACCTCGCGCGGCTTCACCTTCGCGTCGGCGACGCCGTTCTCCTTCTTCATCGCGGTGGTGGCGAAGAAGATCTCCACGCAGCGCTTGCTGACGTCGCTCATCACCAGCTCGCCGAAGAACTGCGCCTCGGCTTCGAGGCCGGCCTTCATGCCCTTGTCGAGGCCGATGCGCACCGCCTCGAGCGCCTTCTCCGGCGCGGGGTACTTGCCGCGCGTCTTCTTGAGCAGCTGCTTCTTCGCCTGCTCGAAGAGCACCTTGCGGCCGACCGGGTTGTCTTCCAGCGCCAGCTCCGCCCACGCCTCCTTGTTGGTGAGGCCCTTCAAGATCTCCGAGAAGCTGCGGCTCTGGGTGAGGGCGGGCGCGAGGCCACGCTTGCGCTCGACCTTCAGCGCACCCGACGCGAGCTCGTTGGCGCGCGCGATGGCGATCTCCTTGAGGATCGGCGCGGGGCACACCTCGTCGACCACACCGAGCTTGAGCGCCTTCTTCGCCTTGAGCTGCTTGCCGGTGAGGATCAGATCCAACGCGGCCTGCGCGCCGATGAGCGCCGGCAAGCGCTGCGTACCGCCCGCGCCGGGCAGCAGGCCCAGCTGCACCTCAGGCAGGCCGAGCTGCGTCTTCGAGGAGTCGGTCGCGAGCCGGTAGTCGCACGCCAGCGCCCACTCGAGGCCGCCGCCCAGACACGCGCCGTGGATCGCCGCGACCACCGGCTTCTCGAAGGCGTCGAGGCGATCGAAGCCCGCCTGACCCATCTTCGAGAGTGCGGTCGCCTCGGCGGCGGTCTTCACGGTCTGCAGGAAGTCGATCTTCGCGCCGGCGATGAACGAGTCTTTCTTGCCGGAGATGAAGACGATGGCCTTCGCCGACGAATCGGAGGCGGCCCTGGTCATCAGCCCCTCGAGGTCGGAGCTGATCTGCGGAGAGATGGTGTTGACCGGCTCACCCTCGATGTCGAAGGTGATGACCGCGACGCCCTGCTCCACCGCGTAGACGAAGTTCTTCGAAGGGGTAGCCATTATTCACGCTCCAGAACGACGGCGGCGCCCTGCCCGCCCTGCGCGCACACGGTGACGAGTGAGAGGTTCTTGCCGCGGCGTTTCAGCTCGCGCAGCGACTGATGGATGATGCGCGCGCCGGTCGCGGCGAACGGGTGCCCCAGCGAGATGGAGCCGCCGTTCACGTTGAGGATGTCGCGGTTCACCTCGCCCAGCGCCTCGGTGCGGCCCATCTTCTCCGCGAAGGCCTTCGACTCGAACGCCTGGATGTTCGACGCCACCTGCGCGGCGAACGCCTCGTGCATGTCGATGAGCTCGATGTCCTTCAGCTTCAAGCCCGCGCGGTCCAACGCGATCGGCGCGGCGTACGCGGGGCCCTGCAGCAGCTGGTCTCCCGGGTCGGTCGCGGCGAACGCGTAGCTCTTCAAGTACCCGAGGATCTCGTAGCCCAGCGCCTTCGCCTTCTCTTCAGACATCAAGAGCAGCGCGGCGGCGCCATCGGTGAGTGGCGAGGCGTTGCCGGCGGTGACCGTGCCGTAGCGGCGGTCGAACGCGGGCTTGAGCTTCGCGAGCGCTTCGATCGACGTGTCTTCACGCACGAGGTTGTCGATGGTGGCCGTCTCCTTGTACTTCGGAGCGATCGGCACGTTCATCACCTCGTCCTTGAAGTAGCCGGCCTTCCACGCGCGCGCGGCGTTCTTGTGCGACGCGAGCGAGATCTCGTCCTGCCACTGGCGCGAGATGCCGTTCTCCTTCGCCATCTTCTCGGCGGAGTCGCCCATCGTCATGCCGGTCGTGTACTCGGAGATCGACGGCGGCACGGGCAGCAGGTCTTTGCCGCCCAGCTTCTGGAAGGGCTTCAGCTTCTGCGGCAGCGTCTTCGCCTTGCTGGCCGAGACGAGCGCGTGCGCGAGGGCGCGCGAGGTGAAGATCGGCGGGTCCGACATCGACTCCGTGCCGCCGGCGATGGCGACGTCGGCGTAGCCGGCCTGGATCGAGTGGCCGGCACTGACCGCGGCCTGAATCGAGGTGGCGCAGGCGCGCATCACGGTGTGCGTCTGCACCTTCTTGGGCAGACCCGAGAGCAGCACCACCTCGCGCGCAATCGACGACGCGGTGAGCGACGGCACCACCTGGCCGAAGACCAGCTCGTCGACGTCGTTGGGGTTCAGGTCGTAGCGCTGCACCAGCTCCTGAACCACGATGCGACCCAGATCGAGCGCGGTGAGATCATTGAAAACGGTGTTCGCCTTCACGAAGGGAGTCCGAAGACCTCCCACGATGGCGACGCGGCGGCTGCCTTTGGCCATGACTGCTCCTCGTTGAGAGACGCGCCGAGGTAACGCCGATTGATTGGGGAGTCAACGACGACTGACGCGAGGCGTCAGACCCCGGATTCCCCCGCGCGAGTACGCTGCCGGCCGTGTCTGCGCGCCGATGGCTCGGGCTGGGAGCGATTCTCGCGACGATGCTCGCCGGGCTCCTGTGGCGGCTGCGCTCCGACGCACCCGACGCCACGCCCGGGGGCGATGCCGTGCGCGAACGCGCGCCGGTGCCGCAGAGCCGCGTGGAGCTGCCGCAGCACGCGATGACCTTCGACGCCGACGCGGGCACGTGGAACGTCGAGGTGGTGAACGCGGTGGGCGGCACGCCACTCGCGGGCGCGCGCATCGTCGTCGGCCGGGCGCTCACCGGGTTCTTCCACCACCACCACGCGCCGCCCCGGTTCTCCGGCGAGACCGACGCGCGCGGCCACGTACTGGTGATGCCTGCGGCGGGCGGCAACGACGAACCACTCACGCTCCACGTGTCGCGTCCTTTCTTCCGCACGTACCGCGG
>CAMLFP010000116.1 GCA_946479335.1 uncultured Archangium sp. | reverse complement strand
GACTCGTGGGCGATCACCAGCGCCGCCGGAGCGCCCAGCAGCGATGCGGCCCGCGCCTCGAGCGCGTGTTGCAGCCGCCCGCCGGAGATCGCCGTGAGGCCGTGGTCTTTCACCGCGGCGCTGGCCGCGTTGCGCACGCGCGTGTCGCAGGCCAGCCCGAGGAGGTCGTCACCCGCGAGGTTCAGCAGGCGCGCGCCGTTGCTCTCGAGCTCCGCGGCGGAGGGGACGGTGTCGACGCGGCAGTTGACCACCGCACGGCCCCGCACGTTGCGCAGCAGATCGACCGGCATCTCGTCACTGCCCGCGCGCGCGGAGGCGCTGCACGACCTGCACGTAGAAGTCAGGCGCGTTGAACAAGATGCCGGCGTTCATGCCCATCTCGTCGAGGTGATCGGCGGCGATGCACTGCACGAAGGTGCCGTAGCGCGCGCTCTCGACGGGCACGAGGCCGTCATTCACGTTCGGGTCGAAGGGGTTGCCCTCGAGGTACGTGGCGGTGAGCTGCAGCGCGGGGTTGGTGGGGTCCAGGTCCCACGGGTCGTTGGCGAGCACGCTGTTCTTGCACGCGTCGCGGCCGGTCCGCAGGTTGGTGCGGCCCGCGTAGCTCTCGTAGATGACGCCCGGCGCGTCGACGTACAGCGCGTTGAACGCCGCGGAGCCGTCGCGGCTCAGATCGCCCAGCTGCGCGCGGAGGTCGGTGCGATCTTGATTGTCGAGGCTGTAGACGCTGAAGCCGAGCAGCGCGACCACGGCCTCCACCACGGGGTCGACGGCGGTCGGGTGGTCTTCACCCAGCACCGGCAAGACGAGGTCGGCGACGCTGGTTCCGAAGTGCGGCGTGGAGACGGTGGTGATGCTCGCGATGCGGTCGCCGTAGTTCAGCCCGTTGGGGCTCGCCAGCAGGCGCGCGTCGAGCCCGCCCTGCGAGTGCGCGACGAGGTTCAGCTTCGCGGCGTGCGTGCTGGCGAAGATGGCCTCCAGCTGCGGGCCGAGCTGCGCGGCGCGCTCCACGCTGCTCGCGTACGGCGAGACCTCGGTGAAGAAGATCTCGGTTTCTCCGGCGGCGGTCAGCGCGTCGCCCACGCCATTGAAGTAGTCGAGCGGCCCACTGTTCCCCCAGCCGGCCATGCCGTGCAGGAAGACGACCGGCCAGGGCGGGCCGCGGAGCGGAGGGCCCGCGTCGATCACGCCCGCGTCCCACGGGGGGAGCACGCCCGCGTCCGCCTCCACGCCGGCGTCGAACCCGGCGTCTTCATCGTCGGGCACGACCGCCTGCACCTTCTCTGCTCCGCACGCGAACACGGCGAACGACACGATGAAGGGAAGCAGCGGTCTCATGCGCGCGCGGGACGGTACCACACCGGCGGCTTGCGTGAGGGCAGGTGGGCTGCTAGGTGCGCGCGACCCTCTCGCTCTTGAGAGGTTTTTCACCGGACCAATGGCCCACAGGCGCTACGTCCGAGAGAAGGAGAAGTACACAATGAAGGGTCTCATCGGCAAGAAGTCGGGCATGACGCAGGTCTTCAACGACGAAGGCAACGTCGTCCCCGTCTCGGTCATCGACACCTCGTCGCTCGAAGTCGTCGGCAAGCGCACGCTCGAGAAGGACAAGTACACGGCGGTGGTGCTCGGCCTCGTGGACGCCAAGGAGAAGCACCTCACCAAGGCGCAGGCTGGCTCGTTCAAGAAGGCCGGCGCGAAGGCCAAGCGCATCGTGCGTGAGTTCCGCGTCGATGCGAGCGAGCTCGCGTCGTTCAACGTGGGCGAGGGCGTCAAGGTCGACGCGCTCTTCAAGAAGGGCGACCTGGTCGACGTCACCGGCATCACCAAGGGCCGTGGCTACCAGGGCGTCGTGAAGCGCTGGAACTTCCGCGGCTTCGGCCAGACGCACGGTACGCACGAGTACCGCAAGCACCCGGGCGCGATCGGTCAGCGCAAGACGCCGGGCCGCGTGTACCCGAACAAGAAGCTCCCCGGTCACTACGGCGTGGAGCAGGTCACCACCCAGAACCTCGAAGTCGTCGCGGTGTACCCGGAGAAGAACCTGATCCTCGTGAAGGGCGGCATCGCCGGCCCGAACGACGGTCTGGTCACCGTGAAGCCGTCGGTGAAGCTCGCGATGCGCGCGGCCCACAAGGCGGCCAAGGGCGGCAAGAAGTAAGACCTCACCCCCGGAGTTCACTTTGACGCTGCGCCTCTGCGCCGTTCTCAGTCTGTTGCTGGTGGCGTGTGGCGACACGTCACAACCGCTGGCACTGGGCACGTCGTGCACGCCTGGCGTCTCGGAGTGCGCTTCGGGGTTGTGTCTCGCGTTGGACAGCGCCACCGGCTACTGCACCGACAAGTGCACCGCCGATGACGAGTGCCCCGACGGGTTCCTCTGCCAGGCGGCCGGGCGGTACGGCAAGATCTGCAAACCGCTCAACGGCTGCAAGGAAGAGGTCGATTGCCCGTCGGGTCACACCTGCAACGCCGACACCGGCAATTGCTACATCGCGGTGAGCCGGCAGCTGTGCGCGCCGTGCTCCGACGCGAAGCAGTGCCCGGAAGGCGGCGCGTGCTTCTCGGCGATCGGCTCGGGTGAGCAGTTCTGCACCGCGCCCTGTGGCGACGGCGACGCGTGCCCCACCGGGTACGAGTGCAAGGAACTCCCCGTCGGTCGCGATGGCGCGCTCGTGAAGCAGTGCGCCCCGGTGAACGAGACCTGCAGCCAGGGCCGTGGCCTCTGCGGCTCGTGTCAGGGCGACGAGGAGTGCGGCGGCCCGTATGATCTCTGCGTGCGCAACGTGGTCTCGGGCGAGACCTTCTGCGGGCGCGACTGCAACCCCTCCAAGAACGTCTGCCCGAGCGACAACCCCGGCTGTGATCCCTCGCAGCTCGACTCGGCGGTGAACCCCGACTGCCCGACTGACTTCTCGTGCACCAACATCGGGAAGAGCGACGACCCCTCGGTCATCGGCCCCTTCCAGTGCGTGCCCAACAGCGCGACGTGCACCGACTACTGCGACGCCACCGACAACCTCGGCCAGGTGGGGCAGTGCGGCACGGGCAAGGTGTGCTCCGGCAACAAGTGCGTGGCGGCGATCGACGGCCGCATGTGCGCGCCCTGCGCCGATCACGACGACTGCCGCGCCGGCGGGTTCACCGAGAACCGGTGCATCGTCAACAACTGCGCTGACTGCCCGTTCCAGGGCGAGTCGTTCTGCTCGACGCCGTGCCTCGACGACAACGCCTGCGTGCGCAGCTTCGGCGTGGGCTTCGTGTGCAAGCCGGTCGATGACCCGTCGAGCCCTCCGCGCAGCTACTGCATGCCCCAGCGCGGCACCTGCAAGTCGGGGCTGGGCAAGCTGGGCGACGACTGTGGCGCCTCGGGCGCGCAAGACTGCGTGACCGGCATCTGTTTGAAGGCGGGCATCTCCGACTTCTGCTCGGCGCCGTGCACCGACGACGCGCAGTGCAACGACGGGCGCTTCCGCTGCTGCGAGGTCTCGGCCCAGACCGGCGGCTACGACTGCACGCCGGAGCACCGCACCGCCACCGGCCCGTTGAGCGGCACCGGCGTGTGCGCGCCGTACGGTGGCCTGTTCGGTGATGATTGCTCCCCGGGTCGCGCGCCGTGCCAGAGCGGCACCTGCCTCGACCTCGGCACCGCGCGGCTGTGCACCGTCACCTGCGACGACGGCGTCACGTGCCCCACCGGCTTCTCGTGCCGCGCGGCGTACGCGGGCGACGGCACCACCGAGGTGAAGGTCTGCTTCCCCAACGGCGGCGGCGTGCCGGGCTCTGATTGTTCGTTCGGCCCTGCGGCCTGCGAGACGGGGCTCTGCATCCGCAAGGACAGCGGCCCCATCTGCACGCAGTACTGTGATGACGCCACGCCGTGCCCCACCTCGTGGGTGTGCGCGGCGCAGCTGACGGTCACGAATCAGTCGGTGCAGGCCTGCATCCCTCCCGCGCTCCAGGGAGGCTGATTCCCACGCGGCGATGTTTTGAAAAAAAAGGCGTGTACGGGGTGGCGTCGCAGCGTGTTAAGCCGCCCAACCTTCGAGACCTCCATGACGTTGCTCCGGTTCTTCATCGCGCTTGTCTGCGTCGTGGCCCTGGCGGGTTGCCACGATCGTTCACGCACGCGAAAGATCGTGGAGCCGTTCACGCTGGTGCCCGGTACGCCGAGCGTCGACAGCGAGTCGCCCGCGGTGCTGACCGACGCCACGCGCGCCACTGACAGCTTCGGCGTCAATGTCCCCCGGCAGTGCGACGCGTACCAGCAGGTGGCCGTGCGCAAGGTCGACATCTTGTGGATCGTCGACTCGTCGGGCTCGATGGCGCCGAAGCAGGCGCGCCTCGCCGCGAACTTCCAGGGCTTCATCAACCAGCTGGCGAACGCGAACCCGCCGATCGACTTCCACATCGGCGTCGCGTCGACCGACACCGACGACACCGCGGTGCGCGGTCAGCTCCGCCAGTGGGACCTCAACGGCACGCGCAACGACTACATCGCGTGCACGCCCGACAACGGCGCGCTGACCTGCAACACCGGCGACGCCGCCAGCGTGGTGACGGCGTTCCAGCAGATGTCGGCGGTCGGCATCCTCGGGAGCGCGTCGGAGCGCGGCCTCTACGCGGCGTACCTGGTGCTGACCAACCCGAACAACGTCTCCTCCGACGTGTTCGAGCACTTCGTGCGGCCCGACGCGGCGCTGTACGTGGTGGTGGTGTCAGACGAAGACGACGCCTCGTGCTCGCCGATGACCCGCCAGACGACGTGCACGGCCGACCCGGGGTGCCGGTGCGCGCCCGACAACGCGCTCTCGGGCACGGGCGCGTGGGGCAGCACCGATTACTTCACGCGCTTCTTCGAGACCTACAAGGGCTACGGCAATGGCGACTCCGTGGCGGTGGCGGCGATCGTCGCCACCGACGAGGTGCCGGTGCCGTCGCAGTTCGGCGACCCGACCCCGCACGTGGGCTGCTGCCGCTCGCTGAACGGCGGCGACTGCCCCGACGGCGGCACCAACGACGGCGGCTTCGAGATCTCGTACACCGGGTCGCGCTACGCGGAGGTCGCCGCGAAGACCGGCGGGGCCAGCGTGTCGATCTGCCAGCCCGACTTCTCAGGCGCGCTCTCGTCGCTCGGCTACGCCGCGTCGGGCCTGCGCAGCGAGTTCCGCCTGAGCCGCGGCCCGGATCTCCGCGTCGACGGTGGGGTGGCCGAGGGCCTGCTCACCTACGTCAGCCCCGCGAACGCGGCGAACTGCGCGGTCGACGGCAACTGCCCGGCGGAGACCCCGGTCTGCCGCAACGGCCGCTGCGCGCGCCTGGAGCCGGTGGCGATGACCGCCGGCGCGACCGGCGCTGACTATGTGAAGTGCGAAGCGGGGACACTGCGCAACTCAGTGCGCTTCGAGGGTACTTCAGTGCCGGAGCCGCTCAGCACGGTCGAGGTCTGTTACCAGGTGCTGGCCACGTTTCAGAACAGCTGTCCGTAGACGAGGTGACGAAAAGCTTTATGACGCGCAAGACATTCACGTTGTTGGGCTGCCTGGTGGCGTTGAGCTCCGGGCTGGCATTCGCCGCAGAGGGTGACGAAGAGCTCGTCGAGAAGGTGGCGGTGCGCAACCGCCTCTTCACGCCCGGGAAGCACTTCGAGGTGGGGGCCAACATCGGCTTCACGTTGCTACCGCGGCTGACCGAACACTATGTGCTGAACCTGCAGGTCGCGTACAACATCGTCGACTGGTTCGCGATCGAGGCGCGCGGCGGCTACGCCTTCGGCGGCCTCACGTCGCTGGGTCGCCAGGTGCAAGACGGCTTCGCCGACGGCAGCACCGGCGACGACGCGCAAGACCTCTGGCAGATGACGGGCCACGGCGTGCTCGGCGTCCGCTTCCAGCCGATCTACGGCAAGGTCAACCTCATCGGCGAAGGCACGCTGCACTTCCAGTTCTACCTGGGCGTGTACGGCGGCGTCACGGCGCTCAAGAAGGAGTCGCTGGTGCTGTGCCCCGCGGGCAAGAGCACCTGCAACGATTGGATCGCCAATGATCGCCAGGGCCCGTCGCCGTTCACCCTGAGCAGCGACCCCTCGCAGACCTACAGCAAGATCAGCCCGCTGGTGTCGCTGGCGCTGGGCTTCCGCTTCCTCTTCGGGCGTGAGGCGCACCACACGGCCTTCCTCGAGGCGCGCAGCTGGAGCTGGCTCGACTCGTACCTCACGGGCGTCAACAAGGCGTCTGTCAGCGCGAACAACCCCACTGGCGGCGGCACTGTGCAGACCGGCGGCATCACCACCCTGATGACCGTCAGTCTCGGTTACGCGTACATCTTCTAAGCAGAGGCACTCTTCACATGGTTTCCTTCCGTGACTCTTTGATCCTCGCGGCGCTGTTCGTGGCCGCCCCCGCCGCCACGGCGTTCGCCGAAAGCACGGCGAACACCGCTGACGCGCCGCTGCTGCAGGTGGCGCAGTCGAGCGACGACGAAGAAGACGACCCGACGCCGGGCGCCAGCACGCCGACGACCACCACGCCCGCGGCGACCGGCACCACCACGCCCGCAGAGACGAAGCCGGCGCCTGCAGAGCAGGGCGCGGCGCCCACCTCGACCGCCGAGCAGCAGAAGCTCGTGTCGGGCGCGCCGCTCTACAACCCGAACGTCGCCGTGCACATCGTCGAGCAGAAGCGGCACGAGGAGAAGGGTCGCTTCGAGATCGCGATCTACCCGGCGGCGGTGCAGGTGAACGGCAAGTTCACGCAGACCATCGGGTCGTTCGGCAGCCTCATCTACCACCTGCAGGAGAACTTCGCGCTGCAGGTCACCGGTGGCTACAACTGGTGGAACGTCGAGTCGGGCTTCAACGGCGAGCTCGTCGAGAAGTTCCGCGTCGAGGCCCAGGCCGCGACCTCGCTGTTGTGGACCTGGGGCGCGCTGGGCGGCGTGGAGGTCACTCCGTTCAACGGCAAGTTCACGCTCTTCGAGAGCGTGCTCGCGCACTTCAGCTTCATCGTGAACGGCGGCCTCGGCGCCGGTGGTACGCGCCACCAGCTCAAGCCGGAGACGGTGCGCACGTCTGACGGCACCATCAGCCCCGCCACCTACGGCGACACCGGCGTGAAGTTCATGGGCTCGCTGGGCTTCGGCTTCCGCCTCCGCCTGGGTGAGCACGTCGCCGTGCGCCTCGAGGTGCGCGACGTCGTCTACACCGCGCGCATGGAGAGCGTGAACGGCTGCACGCTGCCCGACCTCACCGCGATGGACGCGAAGGTGGTCGCCGGTCAGGAGCCCGACACCGCCTCCGTTTCCGGGACGTGCAAGGTCGACACCTTCAGCGGCACCGACCCCGACACCGGCCAGAAGCGCTCCGTGGGCGTGAAGCTGGCCAAGAACCTCGTGCAGACGCAGAGCTCCGACGTGCTCAACAACGTCGGCCTCTATCTGGGCGTCTCGTTCCTCTTCTGATCAGGCCAAAGACACCATGAAGCGCTTCCTCATTCTCGCTCTCACGCTCCTGTCGCTCGGCGCCCAGGCGCAAGACCTCGCGACCTACAACCGCGCGCTCTCGGCGTACAACAGCGGCTCGTTCGAAGACTCGGCGCGCCTGTTCTACGACGTGTCGAACACCACCACCGACGCGGAGCTGAAGAACAAGGCTGACTACTACCTGGCCTCCTCGTTCCAGCGGCTCAACCTGCCGTTCACGGCGTTCGTGTACTTCACGCCCATCGTGCAGGCGGGCCCGCAGCACCCGTACCACTTGAAGGCGGTCGAGGCGCTGGTCGCGCTGCAGGAGATCCTGCGCGACGACTTCCTCATCCCCTCCACGATGAACAACTTCTACGACCGCTACGCCGACGCGTGGGCGACGCTGCCGTTGGAGGTGCTGGCGCGCATCAACTACCTCATCGGCCGCATCTCGCACCGCAAGGGCAAGCTCGACGAGGCCAAGCAGTTCCTCGAGGCGGTGCCTGACACCTCGGCGTACTACGCGAAGGCGCAGTACCTGCTCGGCATCACGCTCGCCGACCCGCGCTTCCCGGCGGCTGACGAGAATGGCCGCGCGAAGAACGTCGAGGCCGCGATCACCATCTTCGAGGGGCTGCTCAAGGCCAAGGGCAAGCAGTTCGACTACGAAGACACCGTTCAGCTGACCTACCTCGCGCTGGGCCGCACCAACTACAACGTCGGTCAGTACGAGAAGGCGACGCAGTGGTACGAGAAGGTTCCGCGCTTCTCCAAGTACTGGGACTCCGCGCTCTTCGAGAACGGCTTCGCGCGCTTCCAGAACGACGACCTGGGCGGGGCGCTGGGCAGTCTCCAGGGCCTGTACGCGCCGCAGTTCGCGGGCGCGTTCCAGCCCGAGGCGTGGATCCTCACGTCGACCACCTATTACTTCTCGTGCCTGTACGAGGAGTCGAAGTCGTCGCTCAAGGAGTACGAGGCGACGTACCTCCCGATGGCGGAGCAGCTCAAGCCGCTGGTGGAGGAGTCGATCGAGCTCCCCGAGTACTACAAGCTCGTCGCCACCGAGAGCCCCAAGGTTCCGCGCGCGGTGATGAACTGGGTGCGCACCAACGAGCGCATGCTGGGCGTCTTCAACATGCTCGCGCAGATCGACAAGGAGAAGGAGACCATCGGCGCGAACCAGACGTGGCGTTCGGCGCGGCTGGCGCCCGAGCTCATCACCTACCTCGACACCAACCGCGGCACGCTGGAGAAGGTCGCCGGGCAGCTCGCCAAGGCGCGACTGACCGAGGCCTACCGCACGGTGAAGGGCTTCGGCGATCAGGTCGAGATCATCCGCTTCGAGGTGGCGAAGGCCGAGAAGGAGTTCGCGGAGCTGGGCATCGACGGGCAGAAGCTGCTCGACAGCCAGGTGCTGTACCGCCCGAAGATGCCGGCGGAGAACTGGAACTACTGGAAGTTCGAGGGCGAGTTCTGGCGCGACGAGATCGGGTACTACCAGTACACCCTGAAGCGCGGCTGCCCCGAGAAGTCGGCCGACTGAAATCTCGGCGTTCGCTGCGTGTTGCGCAGCGATGAAAGTTCAATTGGGGGCTTCCCCGGCCAGCACGCGGGGAAGCCCTTTTTTTCCATCGGAACCGTGGTGTAGGGTCCGCGCGTTTTTTGACACACAGGAGCGTAGATGAAGCTCGTCGTTCGAATGATCTCCACCCTGGCTGCCGTGAGCCTGGGTCTTGCTGCTGGGCCGGCTGCGGCGCAGTCGAAGAAGAAGGCCGCTCCCGCGGCGGCGCCGGCGAAGGCCGCGCCCGCGAAGGCGGCGCCCGCGCCGGCCAAGCCGTCGGCTGATGACCCGAAGGCCGCGCAGGCGAAGGCCAAGGAGTCGCTCAAGTCCGCCGACGTCGAGAAGGAGGCGCTCGCCGACAAGAAGCGCGACGAGCAGATCGAACAGGCGAAGAAGATCATCCCGAAGATCGAAGACGGCAACCCGCAGAAGGCCGACCTCCTCTTCCAGCTCGCCGAGCTGTACTGGGAGAAGTCGCAGTACCTCAACCGCAAGGAGATGCTGGCGTTCTTCAAGGCCCAGCAAGACGCCGAAGACAAGCGCAACCGCGGCGAGAAGGTGCCCGAGCCGAAGGAAGAGCACCGCGAGTCGGAGCTGTACCGCAGCGAGACCATGCGCCTCTACGAGACGGTGCTCCGCGAGTACCCGACCTACGAGCGCAAAGACGAGGTGCTCTTCGACCTCGCGAAGAACCAGTACGACACCGGCAAGCGCGATCAGGCGATCAAGCGCTACGAGGAGCTCCTCAAGAGCTACCCGAGCAGCAAGTACGTCGCCGACACGTACGTCGAGCTCGGTAACCACTACTTCGAGGTGGCCAACATCCTCGAGAAGGCGCGCTTCTATTACGAGAAGGCGTTCGCCTCGTCGAACCTCCGCATCAAGGCCTACGCGCTCTACAAGCTGGCCTGGTGTGACTTCAACGCGGGCAACCACGAGCAGGCGCTGGCCAAGTTGCAGCAGACCGTCGACCTCGCCGAGAAGCAGGGCAAGGAGAAGGCCTTCACCGATCTGAAGAACGAAGCGCTCAGCGACTCCGTGCGCATGTTCGTGCAGCTCAACCGCGCCGACGACGCGATCGCCTATTACAAGGCGCACGCCGGCAAGAAGAAGGCGCTCAGCCTCACCGGCAAGCTGGCGTACGCGCTGGCTGACACCGGCCACCACGACAACGCGATCAAGACCTTCCGCTACCTGTTGAATGACAACGCGGTGGCCGAGAGCGCGCCCGACTGGCAGCAGGCGATCATCAAGTCGTACGAGGCGCTGCGTCAGCGCGACAACGTGAAGGCCGAAGTGAAGAAGCTCGCCGAGCTGTACCGCCCGGGCTCCACGTGGTGGCAGGCGAACATCTCCAAGAAGGACGTGCTGCGGAACGGCTTCAACGTCGCCGAAGAGGCGATGCGCACCACCGTGACCGAGTACCACCAGGAGGCGCAGAAGACGAAGGAAGTGAAGACCTACCGCCTCGCGCGCGACATCTACAAGGAGTACGTCGACGCGTTCGCCTCGTCGGACGACGAGAACTTCGTGGCCGATCAGGCCTTCAACCTGAAGTTCTATTACGCCGAGATCCTGTGGGCGCTCGAGGAGTGGGAACCGGCGGCCAGGCAGTACGACGGCGTGGTGAACTTCAAGGTCCCCAACCGGCCCGACGCGAAGGAGATCGCCAACGAGAAGTACCGCCAGTCGGCCGCGTACAACTCCATCCTCGCGTACGACAAGCTGGTGAAGATCGAGCGCGGTCTGCTCCAGAAGTCCGACCTCAAGGAGAACGAGAAGGTCGAGGAGAACAAGAAGAAGGGCAACGTCGAGAAGCAGGCCAAGGTGACCAAGCGCACCGCGAAGGATCTCGAGGAGAAGCCGCTCACCGACTACGAGAACAAGCTCGTCGCCGCGTGTGACACGTACAACAAGCTCTTCCCCAAGAACCCGGACGAGGTCGACATCTCGTACCAGGCGGCCGTCGTGTACTACGACAAGAACCACTTCGTGGAGGCCGCGCGCCGCTTCGGTGACGTCATCAACAAGTACCCCGAAGAGAAGCGCTCGGCTGAAGCCGCCGACCTCTCGATGGCCGTGCTCGAGGAGAAGGAAGAGTGGCTCGAGCTGAACAAGCTCTCGCGCAGCTTCAAGGCCAACGCCAGGCTGGCCAAGCCGGGCACCGACTTCACCAAGCGCGTGAGCGCCATCGTCGAGGGCTCGCAGTACAAGTACATCGACGAGGTCGTGTACAAGAAGGAGAAGGACGCCGCGAAGGCCTCCGACCTCTTCATCGCGTTCGTCGCGGAGTTCCCCAAGTCGGAGAACGCGGACCGCGCGCTCACGTACTCGATGCTGATCGCGCGTGAAGCGAACCAGCTCGACAAGGCCATCGCCGTCGGCGAGCGCGTGCTCAAGGAATACCCGACCACCTCCTTCGACCTGAAGGTGAAGAACTCGCTCGCGTACTTCTACGAGAAGATGGCCAACTTCGAGAAGTCGGCCCAGATGTACGAGAACTTCGTCGCCACCTACGACCTCGCGGCCGGTGACAAGGCGATCAACCACGACAAGATCAAGGACCTCCTCAAGAAGGAGAAGGAGGCGCACGACGCCGCGGTGAAGGCCAACAAGGGCAAGCCGCTGCCGGGTGACGTGGTGATCACCACCGTCCAGCTCAAGGACATCAAGGACCCCGCGAAGAAGAAGGAGCGCGAGGACCTGATCAAGGAGGCCGAGGGCTCCATCGCCGACGCGCAGTACAACACGGGCTTCTGGTACGAGGGCGTCGGTCAGTTCGACAAGGCCATCGCCGCGTACAACCGCTACATCGCGCGCTTCGGCGACAAGAAGGACGTCCCCGACATCGCGTACAACATCGGCCTCGTCCTCGAGAAGCAGAACAAGACGCAGGAGGCGATCAACCAGTTCGGCTCCGTGCTGACCACCTACGCGAAGGACGCGCGCGTCACCGACACCCGCCGCCTCGAGCTCAAGTACCGCCAGTACCTGCTCAACACGAAGCTGAAGAACCAGGCCGAAGTCGATCGCCTCGGCAAGGACATCATCGCCTCGTACCCGAAGCTCAAGGCCGACGATCAGAAGAACGATCGCGCGATGCTGGCCTTCGCCAACGCCCGCTTCGTCGCGCTGGAGCCGACGTGGAAGGCGTACACCGACATGAAGTTCAAGAAGATCGGCACCTTCAAGACCGACCTCCCGCTCAAGCAGAAGAAGCTCGCCGAACTCGAGGCCGCGTACACCGACGTGCTGAAGGCCGGGAACCCGGAGTTCGGCATCGCCGCGCTGACCCGCATCGGTCTGCTGTACGGCGACTTCGCGACCAACATCAACGACATCCCCGACCCGCCGGGCCTCGACGACGACCAGCTCTCGCTGTTCCGTTCCGAGCTCGAGAACCGCTACATCTTCCCCGTCGAGGAGAAGGCCGTGGAGGCGCTCGAGAAGGCGCTCGACAAGTCGTACGAGCTGCAGATGTACGGGGAGTGGACCCTGCTCGCGCAGGACAAGCTCAACAAGTACAAGCCCGGCTTCTACGGCAAGGCGCGCGACGTCGCGTACCGCGGCAGCGAGTTCTTCGCGACCAGCGGCTTCGAGAAGACCGCCGCGGAGCTGCCGGACGTCGCGATCGTCGAGACGCCGGCCCCTGCGCCCGCCAACTCCGCCGCCGCGCCCGCTCCCGGCGCCGGTGCCCACTAAGAAGGCCGAGAGGAACCGATCATGAAGTCGAAACGCATTGCAGCCCTGGTTCTCACCTCCGGCCTCGTCGGGTGCACCGCCACCCAGCAGGAAGTGAAGAAGGAAGAGCCCGTCGTTCAGCAGGTGAAGGAGAAGACCACCCGCGAGGTGTTCGCCGACTCGGTGAAGGCCTTCGACGCGGGTGACTTCGCGACCGCGAAGGAGGGCTTCTCGAAGGTCGCGGCGCGGGTGCCCGACAACGTCACCGTGCAGTTCAACCTCGGCGTCATCTCCGAGAAGCAGGGCAAGCTGAATGAGGCCGCCGGGTACTACGAGGCGGCCCACAAGCTCGACCCGAAGCACAAGCCCACGCTGCTGAACCTGGGCCGCGTCTACCGCCTGCAGGACAAGTTCAACGAGGCCATCGCGCTCTACGAAGAGGCGCTGAAGGACCCCGCGAACGAGTACGACGTCGAGTTGAACAACAACCTCACCGTCGCCTACCGCCTCGCGAAGAAGTACCCGGAAGCGGAGGCGGCCGCGCGCAAGGTGCTGGCGCGCACCAAGGACAACGCCGACGCGTACAAGAACCTCGCGCTCATCTACTTCGATCAGGGCAACTACCGGCTGGCGGAGTTCATCTCGGCCAACGCGAAGAAGCTCGATGAGAAGGACCCGGGCGTCTACAACAACCTCGGCCTCATCTACCTGAAGTTCGACGAGCGCCGCTCCGCGCTGGGCCAGTTCCAGAAGGCGGTCGCCCTCAACAAGGACTTCGCGCCCAGCCTCTTCAACATCGGCGCGATGGCGCTGGCGTACCGCGACTACGAGGGCGCCGAGAAGGTGCTCTCGCGCGCGACGCAGCTCGACCCGACCTCCTACGAAGGGCTGCTCGCGTACGCGTGGGCGCTCGACGGGCAGAAGGGCCGCGACAAGAAGAAGGGCCTCGCGGCGGCCGAGGTCTACGAGAAGGTGCTCGCGATCAAGGCCGACCAGAAAGACGCGGTGTGCGGCGCCGGTGAGGCGTACGCCGTCGACAAGTCGGGCTGGGACAAGGCGCTCGTCTTCCTGGAGAAGTGCAAGACGCTGCCCGGGGTCACCACCCAGGAGCAGCAGATCATCGACTCCAAGGTGAAGGGCATCCAGACGCAGCAGAAGGCCGGCGCGGCCGCGGCGGCGAAGGCCGAGGAAGACGCGAAGAAGGCCGAAGAGGAGAAGAAGCGCAAGGCGGCGGCCGCGGGCTCGGGCCCGTCGATCCTCGACAAGGCGGCGGAAGACGCGGCGAAGAACGACCCCGGCACCACCGAGGCTCCGCCTCCCGCCGAGGGCACGACGCCCGCGCCGGCTCCGGCGCCCGAGACGACCCCGGCTCCGGC
>CAMLFP010000115.1 GCA_946479335.1 uncultured Archangium sp. | reverse complement strand
TGCCGCTGCAAAACCGACGCCTGAAGGCCAAAATTGAAAGGCAGCAACGCTTCCGCCACCTCGCGTCGTCGTAGCCGCGCACTTCACGGCCCAGCACCTTCACCGGCGACGGGTCGGCGAGCGCGAGGATCTTCGCGAGCACCTCCTGGTCCCCGAAGAGCCGCGCCTTCTCGGCCATCATGTACTGCTCGGCCGTGGCGTACCGCACGCCCGCGACGTGAAAGTCGGAGCGGTACCACTGCGAGAAGCACGCGTCAGACAAGCGCCCATCTCCGCGCGGCGTGTGCCCGTAGAACGGGCGAAAGGTGAACGACTCACCGCGGTCCATCGCGGCAATCAGGCTCTGGCGATCGAAGTGCATGGTGGACTCGACGCCCAGCATAAGAGTTCCTGAAACTCTTTTGGGCGGATTCTCTATACCGGCGCGTGCGCGCCCATCCACCGCGCGTCGCGCACCGACGAGCGCAGCTCGAACTCGCACAGCGCATCGCCGCGCGACCGGCACTTGCTCTGCACGATGAGCGCCTCCGCGCCGACGGTGTGGAGCGCCTCGTACAAGATGCCCTCTTCGAGCCCGCACAGGTGCGGCGTGCTCTTCTCGAGCACCCCGACGCCGGGCGCGAACTTCGTCACCTTCCACCCGCCGATGCCGGTGCCGCGGTTGGCGTGGTGGTACATGCCGTCGATGCCGAAGATGACGTCGGCGGCGCTCTTGAGCTCCGGCGTCACGCGCGCCTGGTGCGAGTCGCGGAAGAGCTGCCGCCCCATCTGCACCAGCGACGCGTGGCCGCCCTTCTTCTCGAGCGCCTCGAGCAGCTCCAGCAGCGTGGCCACCGGGTACCAGCGATCGGGCTTGAGCGCGCGCAGCCGCGTCACCCACGCCTCGCCGAGCACCTGCTCGGGGAACTTCAACACGCCCAACACCGCGAGGATGTCGGAGCCAATCGTCTCGTGCGTCGGGTTCGCGTACTGCATGCACGACCCTCTACCCGACTCTCAGTCGAGTTGCGCCTTCCCGCGGAAGTGTCGCAACACCCACCACAGGTACGCGGCGGCGAGCAGCAGCCCCGGTACCCACCACACGAGCGCGAAGTTTCGCCCCGCGCCCTGTGACGCGGCCGACGCGGCGGTGAGCGAGAACTGCGGGTTCTCCCTCGCACGCAGCAGCACCGGGAAGAGCCCGCCGAACGCGGTGAGGAGCTGCCCGACGATGAACGCGCTGCCTCCCAGGAACGCCGCGCGCTCGCTCTTCTGGAGCACCGTCGCCGTGGCACCTGCGAGTGACACCACCACGCCCAGCCACCAGAACGAGTGCGTGCTGGGCGGCGCGACGAAGAACGTCGCGAGAGCGGTCAACAGCCACAGCGCGCCCGTCGCGAGGAGCAACGGCCTTCGCACCTTCACCGCGCGCGCCTGCACCTCGCCGCCCGTCTTGAGCACCAACCAGTTCGCGCCGTGCGCCGTCAGCGTGGCGGTGACGAACAGGCCGCACAGCACGGTGTACCAGTCCAACACGCCCAGCTCGCCGGTCGGGCTCCAGCTCGCGAAGAGCGGCAGCTCGAAGAAGCCGCGCGCGTCCAACGGCACGCCGCGCAGCACGTTGCCCAGCGCCGCACCCATGAGGATCGGCACCACCAGCGACGACGCGAAGAACGCCATGTCGAAGAAGCTGCGCCACAGCGGCGAGCCCAGGTGACTGCGCAGCTCGATGGCCGCGCCGCGCACCATCAGCGCCCACACCGCGAAGATGACCGGCAGGTACAGCCCCGAGAAGCCCGCCGCCACCACGCCGGGGAAGACCAGCAGCGTGGTGCCGCCCGCCGCGAGCAACCACACCTCGTTGCCGTCCCACACCGGGCCGATGGAGGCGATGACCAGCCGCCGTTCATCATCGGTCTTCGCCACCACGCGATGGAGGATGCCCACGCCGAAGTCGAAGCCGTCCAACACCGCCCACGCGATGAACATCACGCCCACCAGCCAGAACCAGAGCTCAGCCATGGTGCGCCTCCGGGCCGTGCACAATCTCGCGGCCGGCCAACAGCAAGAAGATGAAGCCCAGCAGCGCGTAGAGCCCCGCGAAGCCGATGAGGGTGAAGACCGTGCTCCCCGCGTGCACCGTCGGGCTCGCGCCCTCCACCGTGCGCAACACGCCGTACACCAGCCACGGTTGGCGACCGAGCTCGGCCGTCATCCACCCCGCGGTGTTGGCGATGTACGGGAACGGCGCCGCCAGCATCAGCGCCCACAACAGCCAGCGCTGCTTCTCGAGCCACCCGCGCCACCAGAAGAGCGCCGCGAGTGACGTCAGCCCGATGAAGAGCGTGCCGAGGCCCACCATCACGTGGAACGCGTAATAGAGGAGCTCCACGTTGGTCGGCCATTCATCGAGGGGGATGTCGTTGAGCCCCACCACGTTCGCGCCGGGAGTGCCATACGCGATGAACGAGAGCACCGCGGGCAAGGCGATGGGGTTGTCCAGCTTGCGCTCTGCGACGTTGGGTTGGCCGATGAGGTGCAGCGCCGCGCGCGGGCCCGACTCGAAGTGGCCCTCCATCGCCGCGAGCGTCGCCGGTTGGTACTTCGCCACCAGCTTCGCCTGCGCATCGCCCGTGGGGAACGCGACCAGCATCGACGCGATGAGCCCCGCGGTGACGCCCACCTTCACGTTGAGCCGCGCCTGCTCGAGGTGCGTGCCGCGGAGCAGCCAGAACGCGCCCACCGCGCTCACCACGAACGACGCCGTCACCACCGCCGCCAACTGGTTGTGCACGTACTGAATCCACGCCCAGGGGTTGAGGAGGTAGTCGACCACGCTGGTCAGCGAGAAGAGGCCCTGCGCGTCGCGCGCGTACGCCACCGGGTGCTGCATGAAGGCGTTGGTGATGATGATGAAGACGCCCGACAGCCAGCTGCCGATGAGCAACGCCACCGCCGCGGCGAAGTGTTTGCGCGGTGAGAGCTTCTTCTCACCCCACACCAGCATCGCGAGGAACGACGACTCGAGGAAGAACGCGAAGAGCCCCTCGAGCGCCAGCGTCTGCCCGATGACGCCGCCGGTGAGCTGACTGAAGCGCGCCCAGTTGGTGCCGAACTGGAACTCCATGGGGATACCGGTCACCACGCCGACCGCGAAGTTGAGCCCGAAGATGCGCACCCAGAAGCGCGCCGCCTTCGCCCACGCTTCGCTCCCGGTGCGCAGCGCGCGCCACTTCATCACCACGATGAGCACCGCCAGCCCCATCGTCAGCTGCGGGAAGAGGTAGTGGTAGATGATGGTGAACGCGAACTGCACGCGGTGCCAGAACAGCGGGTCGCCCATGATGCCCCCTCGCGTAACGCGCGCCGTGAGCCGACGCGGCGACAACTTCTTTACGGGGGCATGACTTATCAGCGCACGAGCAACACCGCGCACGCAACCGCGCCTGCTGCGACCCAGAAGGCCAACGCGCGCTCCCAGAGGGGAATGCGCAGGCCGAGTTCCTGCTCCACCGCCGCGCGGAGCCGAGTGCGCGCACGTTGAGAAGGCCGCGCGTCTTCGTCGGGCACCTCGACGGCGCGCTTGAGGCCGAAGAACCGCGCGGTGCACGCGCGACACTCGACGAGGTGCGCCTCCACCGCCGCGCGGGTCGCGAGGTCGAGCTCGCCGAAGTGCAGCGCCAACAGGTGCGGGGTCATCGTCTCACAGCTCATCGCAGTTCCTCCCGGAGCCGGTGCAACAGCTCGTTCATTCTCGACTTCACGGTGCCCAGCGGGATCTTCAACACCCGCGACATCTCCTCGTACGAGAGGCCCGACGCGCGCAGCGCCCAGGTCTCCGAGAGCGTCGCCGGCAACCGCGTCAACGCGACCGACAACGCCGCCGATTGCTCGCGCGCGAGCAGCTGCAGCTCCGGCGATGGCGGCTCGATGGGCGCGCTCACCAGCTCCACGCGCTTCGCGGAGCGCACGCCGTTGAGGCACGCGTTGCGGGCCACCTCGTACAGCAACGCGCGCACGTGCCCCACGCGGCGCCCGCGCGCCTCACGCAAGAACGCGAGGAACGTGTGGTGCAACACGTCTTCGGCGTCGGTGGCGCCCATGCGCTTGATGAAGCCGAACAGCGGCGCCTCGTAGCGGAGGTACAGCTCGTCGAACGCGCTCAGCTCGCCGCGGAGCCACGCCTCGACCAACGCCTCGTCAGAGCGCACGCGTTCCCCGCCAGGCGCCGGCGGTCACCAGCACCGCCGCCAGCGAGAGGAAGAAGAACGCCAGCACCAGGTTGTTCGCTGACTCCGACAACCCGGCGAGCACGATGCGGTGCTGCGCGTCAGCGGCTTCGGCGATCGCCGCCACGCGGAGCACGGTGCGCACCGCCTGCGCGCCGCCAAAGAGGCCCGCGAACAGCACCACGCCGCCGAGGTTGAACGCCGCGCCGCGCAGGCGCTCCGAGGGCCGCGTCGCGTACAGCACGCTGACGCCGGTGAGACAGAACCCGGCGGCCAGCAGCGGGAACATGGTGAACCCGCCGTCTTCGATGAACTGCCACATGCGAGAACCTCCAGTGAGGGGACTCACCGGAGAAACCGCACGCAGAAAAAAGTTCGCCTACTTGAGCTGGATGTCCTTCAGCTCGGCGGCCTTCTCGCGCATCGCCTTCAAGAGCGCGTCCCACCCGCCCTCTTTGAGCAGCGGCTGCACCTGATCATCGCGGATGCCGATGAGCATCGAGTCGCCCAGCACCGCCACGTCGACCACCTTCCACGCGGGGCCCTGCTTGACCAACTGGTACTTCACCTTGAGCTCCTGCTTCTTGAGCGGGTGGTTGATCAAGATGGTCGACGCGATGGCGGCCTTGTCGCCTTCGACCGTCGGCTCCTCGTAGAGCACGGTGTCGAGGTTCTCGAAGTTCTTGCGGATCTTGGGGAACGCGATCTTCCCGAACAGCGTGAGGAACAGGTCCTGGAACTCCTTGCGCTGCGCGTCGGTGCCCTTGCTCCACGCGTCGGCCACCATCAGCTTGCCCTGCTCGTCGCTCGCGAAGAGCTTGAGCGCGGCGTTGTCTTTGCCGTAGCGCACGGAGTTCACGATGGTCTTGAGCGGCTTGCTCAGCTCGTCTTTCGGGCCGGCGAGCGCGGGCAGCGAGAGCAACACGACGAAGGTCAGGGCGCGGTTCATGGCGGGCATGTGTACGCCAACAACGCGGGGAGGTGGACGCCATTCACGGCTCCTTGCTGCGATGTGTCGTTCTCGATAGACGGGCGCCCTTCCGTTCACACCCAGAAGGACACCACGCACATGCCGAAGGATTATCTTTTCACCTCCGAGTCAGTCACCGAAGGCCACCCGGACAAGATCTGCGACCAGATCTCCGACGGGGTCGTCGATGCGCTGATCGCGAAAGACCCGATGGCCCGCATCGCCGTCGAGACGCTGGTGAAGACCGGCTTCGCGATGGTCGCCGGTGAGGTCACCACCAACGCGTGGATCGACATCCCCACCATCGTGCGCAAGACCATCTGCAACATCGGCTACACCGACTCCGCCATGGGCTACGACGGCCACACCTGCGGCGTCATGGTGGCCATCGAAGGCCAGAGCCAGGACATCAACCGCGGCGTCGACCAGAAGGGCACCAAGGAAATCGGCGCCGGCGACCAGGGCATGATGTTCGGCTACGCGTGCAACGAGACGCCGGAGCTGATGCCCGCGCCCATCCACTACGCGCACGCGTTGACGAAGAAGCTCGCCGACGTGCGCAAGAAGAAGCACGCGTGGCTGCGCCCCGACGGCAAGTCGCAGGTGTCGGTCGAGTACAAAGACGGCAAGCCGGTGCGCATCGACGCGGTGGTGCTCTCGACCCAGCACGCCGAAGAGGCGAGCAACAAGAAGATCAAGGAAGTGGTGATGGAGGAGGTCATCAAGGCCTCGCTGCCCTCCAAGCTGCTCGACAAGAAGACCAAGTACTTCATCAACCCCACCGGCCGCTTCGTCATCGGCGGCCCCATGGGCGACTCCGGCGTCACCGGCCGCAAGATCATCGTCGACACCTACGGCGGCATGGGCCGTCACGGCGGCGGCGCGTTCTCCGGCAAGGACCCCACGAAGGTCGACCGCTCGGCCGCGTACATGGGCCGCTACATCGCGAAGAACGTGGTGGCCGCCGGTCTCGCGACGCGCTGCGAAGTGCAGGTCAGCTACGCCATCGGCGTCGCCGAGCCCGTCAGCGTGATGGTCGACACCTTCGGCACCGCGGTGGTCGATGAAGAGAAGATCGCCAGGGCGGTCCGCGTGACGTTCGGCCTCAAGCCGCGCGAGATCATCGAGCACCTCGATCTCCTCCGCCCCATCTACCAGCGCACCGCCGCGTACGGTCACTTCGGCCGCCCGGAGTTCAGCTGGGAGAAGACCGACAAGAAGGACGCGCTCCGCGAGGCCGCTGGCCTGCGTGGGTCGAAGGCCGCGTAACGCCCATGGCCCGGGGGTCGAAGCCATCAGGGACGAAGTCGAGCACGCTCCCCGCCGCACTGGTGCGGGAGCGCGCCCACGCGCCCACGCCTGCCCAGCGCATCGCGCAGGCGCTGGAGCGCAAGCCCTCGGCGGTGACCATCCCCTCCACCAGCACCTCGGTGCTGCGCGAGCAGGCGCTCAAGTCGATGCAGAAGGCGCCGGCGCCCGCCCCCGCGCGCCCGCCGGTGTTCGCGAAGTTCAACGCTCCGAAGGCGCCGGCGGCGAAGGCCGACGTTCGCCGGCAGTACCCGCGCGCCGACATCGCGGTGCGTGCGCGGCTGTCGCTGGCCGATGACCCCAGCCACGTCTTCGAAGCGACGCTGCCCACGGTGAACCTGTCGGTGGGCGGCATGTTCCTCGAGTCGAGCTTCTTCCTGAAGATCGGCACGAAGCTGCACATCAACCTCTCGCTGCCGCAGGGCGGCCGCGACGTGCACGTGAAGGGCGAGGTGGTGCGCGTCGAGACCTCCGAGAACCGGCAGTCGGGCTTCGCGCTGCGCTTCTCCGAGTACTTCGACGGCAGTCAGGTCATCCTGGCGACGCACTTCCTCTCGCCGGTCTTGAAGGAGTTCCTCGTGCAGTACGCGAAGGAGCACCGCTTCGACGCGTCACCGCAGTACCTGGCGCACACCGCCGACGTGCTGGCCGCGTGGGAGCTCAAGAAGGCCGAGCTCGGCGGCGACGTGTGGGACCTGTTCTCGAGCAAGCCGTGAGCATCCTCCAGGCGGTGGTGCTGGGCCTCGTGCAGGGGCTCACCGAGTTCCTCCCGATTTCTTCGACGGCGCACCTGCGCGTGGTGCCGGCGCTGCTGGGCTGGAGCGACCCCGGCGCGGCGTACTCCGCCATCATTCAACTGGGCACGGTGCTGGCGGTGCTCTTCTATTTCCGCGCCGACCTGGTGCGCCTCACGCGCGCGTTCCTCGCGGGCCTGCTGGAGAAGAAGCCCTTCGGCACCGCTGACTCGCGCCTCGCGTGGTTCGTGGGCCTGGGCACCATCCCCATCGGGCTCCTCGGGCTCACCTTCAAGTCGTACATCAAGGGTCCGCTGCGCAACCTGCACGTCATCGCCGGCGCGCTCATCGTGCTGGCGGTGGTGCTGTTCATCGTCGAGCGGCTGGCGAAGCAGACCAAAACGGTCGACGAGCTGACGCTCAAAGACGGCCTCGCCATCGGCTTCTGGCAGGCGCTGGCGCTCATCCCCGGGTGCTCGCGCAGCGGCTCCACCATCACCGGCGCCTTCGTGCAGGGCTTGAAGCGCGCCGACGCGGCCCGCTACTCGTTCTTGCTGTCGATTCCGTCGACCACGCTCGCCGGGTTGCTGGAGCTGAAGGACTTCTTCAAGGACACCGACCGCCCGCCGACGGTGATGCTGGTCATCGGCATCGTGGTGAGCTTCGTGTCAGGGCTCGCCGCCATCTCGGGAATGTTGGCCTTCGTGCGCAGCCGCACCATGACCGCGTTCGTCGTGTACCGGATTCTGTTGGGCGTGCTGCTGCTGGTGCTGCTCCACAACGGCACGCTGGCGCCCTGATCATTCTTCGCAGCTCGGAACGCTGCCGTCGTCGGGTGCGGAGCGCCCGGGCGCCAACGCGGGGCGATCGGTGCATCGGCGCTCCATGTGCAGGGACTTTGACATTCTGAGGCAGAAACACGCGCTCCCAGCCGGGGAAAACGTCTTCACCATGACTGTCTCCTCCGTTCGCCGTGTCTCGACGTCGTCGGCCGCTTCCTCCACTCCGGTGCTGCGCCAGGGTTCTCGCGGCGCGGCCGTGAAGACGCTCCAGCAGAAGCTGAAAGCCAAGGGGTACAACGTGTCGGTCGACGGCGACTTCGGCCCGAAGACCGCCGCCGCCGTGAAGGCGTTCCAGCGCGCGAAGGGCCTCACCGCCGACGGCGTGGTCGGGCCGAAGACGTGGGCCAAGCTGAACGCCGCCGCGCCGAAGCCCGCGCCCGCGCCGTCGAGCGCCTCGCCCACCTTGAAGACCGGCGCGCACGGCGCCGCGGTGAGCGACCTCCAGCAGCGCCTGCGCGCGCACGGCTACAACGTGTCGGTCGACGGCGACTTCGGCCCGAAGACGGCGAACGCGGTGCGCCAGTTCCAGCGCGCGAAGGGCCTCACCGCTGACGGCGTGGTCGGCCCGAAGACCTGGGCCAAGCTGAAGGCCGCGCCGACGAGCACCCCGACGCCCCCCGCGAGCGGCGGCAAGAAGGTCACCGGCTACGTCAACGGCGTGCCCCGCAGCATCACCGTGTCGAGCGTCGGCAACGGCAAGTACATGCGCAGCGACGCGGCGGCGAAGTTCAACGCGATGAAGGCCGCGGCGGCGCGCGCCGGCATCAACCTGTCCGTCGTCTCCGGCTTCCGCACGCAGGCGGAGCAGCGCTACCTCTACAACCTGTACCTCGCCGGCAAGGGCAACCTCGCGGCGCGCCCCGGCTACTCCAACCACCAGGGCGGCCTCTCGGCCGACATCAACATGCCCGGCGGCTACAGCGGCGCGACGTACAAGTGGCTCAAGTCGCACGCCTCGGCGTACGGCTTCAAGAATGACGTGGGCGGCGAGCCCTGGCACTGGACGTTCAAGGGCTGAGTCATCGGTCAGGCGTCACCTGCGCGCGGCCTCGCCCCCGGTTAGGTGGAGGCGATGCTGCGCGCGGTCTTTCGTAATGAGGGGTTGCTGGCGGAGGCCTGGCGGCTCCCCAGCGCACAGCGGTACCAGCCTCTGCTCTCGCAGAGCGCCATCAGCATCTGCGGGCCGACCAGCGCCGGCAACGTGCTCAAGTCGATGGGCGCTGACCGCGGCCGCAACCCGTTCTCGCGCTTCGGG
This sequence comes from uncultured Archangium sp., assembly GCA_946479335.1. The sequence goes on along the minus strand of CAMLFP010000115.1, from coordinate 4,768 downwards.
CTGCGCGCGATGTCGCTCGACCAGCTGGCCCGCGAGTCCGCGGAGATCGTTCCGTCTGACTGGCGCGTCGACGTGGTGCGGCTGCGCGACGTCGACCAACTCCGCGACGAGCTGCGCAAGGTGAACGACGAGCGCTTCCGCTACATCGCCAACTTCTCGCGGCGGCCGCTCTTCGGCCACGGTGGCGGCCACCACTCTCCGCTGGGCGGGTACCTCGAGCGCGACGACCTCGCCTTCGTGCTCGACGTGAACGCGAGCTACGGCCCGTGGCTGGTGGAGGCGGAGAAGTTGTTCGACGCCCTCGACACCACCGACCGCGGCGACGGGCAGAGCCGCGGGCTGGTGCGTTTCTCACGCTGACGTCACGGCAACGGAGGCATCGGCTCAGGGCGCGGGGGCGTGGGCAACGCAGACCCCCAGCGCACCGTCCCCGACGTCCGGCCGACCACGCGAAGCCCGGGCTGGCCATCGTCGTACTGGACCTGCGCCACGATGACCGGCCCTCGCACCCACGCGGCCACCACCGAGCCGACGCGCACGGACATGGTGCCCTGATTCAGCTGCTCCTTCGAGCGATCGCCCAGCACCACCACACCGCCGTCGGCCTCCTCGAGCAGGTCTTTTTCGCCGGCCGACCGCAGCACCGCGCCCTCCTCGAGCTGCAAGCCGTCGCCGGTCCACGCCGCGTCAGGCACTGCGATGAACCCACCCTCCTTCACGCCCTCGGGGGTGATGAGCAACGAGCCACAGTCTGATTGCGTCTGCGCCGCGAGCACCTCCGGAGGCCGGGCCACGCCCGACGGGCCCGGCGGCACCGTGGAGCGCCAGCTCATCACCCACCCGCGCGCCGCGGGCCACACGTTGATGGTGTGCTCCTCGTACATCCACCGGCCCGCCGGCGCGCGGAACACCCACGGCGGCACCGGCAGCGTCGTGGTGCGCTCCTCACCGGAGGGGAACGTGAGCTCCACCAACGACGCGCTCTTCTGCGACGTGCGCAGCAACAGCACGCGGGTGTCGTCGACGTACAGCACCTCGCCGGGGGCGCGCGCGTTGAAGCGCACCTTGCCGTCGTCGAGCTGCCGCACCAGCAACCGCCCGTTGGGAGACTGGAACGCCACCAGCCGCGCCCCCACCGCGAAGGAGGGACCGCTCGAGAGTCGTGGAGTCTTCGGCTTCGCGGCGACCGGCTTCCCCCGCGGCGCGCAGCGAACGGGCTGCAGGGGAAACGGCTGGGCCAGGGCGAGACCCGAGACGAGGCAGGTGACGAAGACGAGGCGCACGGCCGCATCAACGCCGACTTCCGCGCGCGATTCACCGAGTTGTTGCACGCGCGCCACCGTGACGACGCGCCACGCGCGCATGAAGCTGCCCGTGCAACGACTGCGACGACTCCTGGAGTGGGATGAAGCGGTGCTGGTGGCCGTCTCGCGGCGCCAACGCCCGGCCCTCACGCGCGCGCTGCGCGCCGTCACCCACCTCGGCGATGGCGCGTCGCTCACCTTCGTCGGGTTGGTGCTGCTGCTCTCGGGGGCGGAGCGCCTGGCCTGGCTGATGGCGCTGGCCGCGGGCGGCGCGACGCTGGTGGGCCAGGTGCTCAAGCGGCTGCTCAAGCGCCGCCGGCCCAACGTCGCCGTCACCGGATTCACCGCGCTGGTGCACAACCCCGACGCGTTCTCCTTCCCCTCCGGGCACACCGCGGCGGCGGTCGCGTTGGCGGTGGCGTGGGCTGGCGAAGGCAGCGGGCTGGGCCTCCTCGTCTCGTGCTTCGCGGCGCTGGTGGCGACCTCGCGGGTGTACCTCGGCGCGCACTACCCGCTCGACGTGATGGCCGGCGCGACGCTGGGCCTCGGCGCGGGAGCGCTGGCTCGAATCTTCGGGTGACGTGCTACTTTGCCGCGCACCTTGGGTACCGCGAAGAAGAAGCCGGCTGACTCCCGGGCGCGCTCGACGAGCGACGCCGATTCGAACGATGTCTTTGGCGCAGCGGGCGGCGCGCCGATGGTGCCGCTGGCGATGCCGGCGCGCGACGGCGGGCGGCGGCAGACCGTCCGCGAGCTGACGTGGGGCGAGTTCGATCGCCACGTCGAGGCGCTCGCGCGCGCAGCCAGCAAGTTCAAGCCGCAGGCGGTGGTGGGCCTGGTGCAAGGCGGCGTCTTCATCGGCGGCGCGCTGGCGTCGGCGCTGCGCACCGACTTCTTCCCCGTGCGCGTCACGCGCCGTCACCGCGAGTCGATGGCGCACGCCGCGCGCGACTCGATGCCCGCGGAGCTGAAGGGCCACCGCGTGCTCCTGGTCGACGACGTCGCCAACACCGGAGACACCCTCGCCTTCGCCACGCAGCTCGCGCGCGCCGCCGGCGTCAGCAAGCTCAAGACCGCCACGCTGGTGGCTCGGCCCGACGGCTTCCAGCCCGACTTCGCGGCGCTCACCTCGCGCGACGTGTTCGTCTTCCCGTGGGACTACCAGCACGTGGTCGACGACAACCGGTACGAGACCGGCGAACACCGCATTCCGCCCGCGGCGCGCTGAGCTGCACGCGTCACGAGTACCTGACGACGGCCTGCGCATCACCGCGGTGCGCTGCGGCGCGACCACACGCTCGATGACCGTCAGCACACGCCGTTCTCGTTTGGCTCGAGCGCACCAACGAGCCTGCATCGCGCGCGGTTCTCGGCGCGCTGAGCCACACACCGCCTCGCGAGCACCGGACGACGGCCTGCGCATCACCGCGGTGCGACGGCGTTGCGCTGCGGGGTGGCAGGCTCGTGCGCACCGCCATCAACCGCTCACTCGATGACCGTGAGCGCGCGTCGTTCTCGTTCGGCTCGAGCGCACCAACGAGCCTGCAGCGCGCGACGTCGCGGCCCAGAGGTGCACTTGCGACCCGCACCAGACGCGAGCCGAAGCTTCCGCGTACAGCGTGAACACGTGCCCCAACCCCTACGCTCCCAGCGCATCACCGCGGTGCGACGGCGTTGAGCTGCGGCGTAGCCAGGCTCGTGCGCACCGCCATCAACCGCACGCTCGATGACCGTCAGCACGCTCCGTTCTTGTTCGGTTCGAGCACACCAGCGAGCCTGCAGCGCGCGCGGTTTCTCGGCGCGCGGAGCCACACCGCTTCGCGAGCAGCTGATGACGGCCTGCGCATCACCGCGGTGCGACGGCGTTTCGCTGCGGCGTGGCGAAGCTCGTGTGCACCACCGCACGCGCCGACCTCATGCCCCGGAGGCATTTCCGCGACCCGCGCCAGACGCGACCCGACGCCTCCGCGCGCAGCGTGAACACGTGCCCCCTCTACGCGCCCAGCGCGTCGGCGAAGCGCGCCACCGACCGCGGGGCGTGGCGAAAGAACAGCTCGGGCTCGACGACCTCCAGCTCCATCAGGTGCAGCCGGCCCTCGTATTCCACCGCGTCGACGCGCGCGTACACCGTGCCGGGCGCCGCCGCGTGCAACAGCGCGCGGGCGTGCGCCACCGCCGCGTCGTCGGGCGCCCACGACCGCCGTAGTCGTGCTGCACGCGCCACTCGCCCGTCGCCGGCCGCTTGTGCACTGCGTGACTGAACTCCCCGCCGAAGAAGACGAACGAGAACTCGCCCTCCGCGATGGACGGCACGAACGGCTGCAGCAGCCACTTCTCTCCCGCGTCGAGGGCCGGCACGTCGGTCAGCACCTCACCCGCGCGCACCCGCCGCGCCCCGATGGCGTTCGCGGTGAACGCCGGCTTCAACACCGCCTCGCGCCACCCGCGCACCGCGAGCGTCTGCGCCACCTGCGTCGGCAGGGCCTCGCCCTCGAGCTCCACCGTCGGCACCACGTCGAGGCCGCGCGCCGCCAACGTCGAGAGGTAGGTCTTGTCGGCGAACGCCCGCAGCGTCACCGGGTCGTTCACCACCCTGCAGCGGGCGTGAGGGAGCGCGTCGAGGAACCGCCGAAACGCCGCCCGGTGGTGGAACCAGTCCCACGGGCTGCGCACCACGCACACGTCGAAGGCGTCGAGGGTCGCGAGGGAGCCCGGTGCGTTCCAGACCAGCGGCGTCACCTGATGACCACGCGCGCGCAGCTCCGCGGCCGCCAGCGCATCGTCGTGCCAGAGCGTGGGCAATCCACTGAAGGTGAGAAACGCGATCTGCATGCCCGTGGTAGGTAACCCAACACAGATGACCGACCAACTCGCTCCGGGGGCGCCGCGTAAGGGCCGTATTCTCGTCGTCGATGATCAGCGCAACATGCGCGCGACGACGGCGTTGCTGCTGCGGAGCGAGGGCTACACCGTCGATGAAGCGGGCAGCGGTGAAGAGGCGCTGGCGTGGCTCTCAGACCATCAGGCCGACCTGCTGCTGACCGACCTCAAGATGGAGCCGATGGACGGCCTCACGCTGCTCAAGCGCGCGCTCTCGCTCAACCCGCGGCTGGCCGTCATCGTGATGACCGCGTACGGCAGCATCGAGACCGCGGTCGAGGCCATGCGCCGCGGCGCGTACGACTACGTCACCAAGCCCTTCAAGGACGGCGAGCTCATCCACCGGGTGAACAAGGGCCTCGAGCACGCGGGCCTCACCAACACCGTCGACACGATGGCCGGCGAGTTCAAGCAGCGGCACGGGCTCTCGGCGCTGGTGGGCAAGAGCGCGCCGATGCTGGAGCTGACGACGAAGATCGCCCGCGTCGCGACCTCCGACGCCACGGTGCTGGTGCAGGGCGAGTCAGGCACCGGCAAGGAGCTGGTGGCCCGCGCCATCCACGCGCTCTCCGGCCGCAGCCGCG
>CAMLFP010000114.1 GCA_946479335.1 uncultured Archangium sp. | reverse complement strand
GGCCGCGCGCACCGACAGCACCATCATCATCGAAGGCGAGACCGGCACGGGGAAGACGCGCGCCGCCGCCGCGCTGCACGCGATGAGCCCCCGCGCGAAGAAGCCCTTCCTCGTCGTCGACTGCGGCGCGCTCCCGCCGACGTTGTTGGAGGCCGAGCTCTTCGGCCACGAGAAGGGCGCCTTCACCGGCGCGACCAGCCGGCGCCTCGGCATCTTCGAGGAGGCCGACGGCGGCACCGTGCTGCTCGACGAGGTCGGCGAGCTGCCCCTCGAATTGCAGCCGCGGCTGCTGCGCGTGCTCGAGGAGCGCAGCGTGAAGCGGCTCGGCCAGAACCGCTTCAACCCGGTCGACGTGCGCATCCTCGCGGCGACGCACCGTGACCTCCGCGGCGGCGTCAACGACGGCACCTTCCGCGCCGACCTCTACTTCCGTCTCGCGGTGGTGCGCGTCACCGTGCCGGCGCTGCGCGAGCGGCTCGAAGACGTGCCGGCCATCGCCCGCGCGGTGCTGGAGCAGTTGGGCGCCACGCCGACGAAGCACCCGCGGCTGTTCGACGCGGCCTTCCTCGAGTCGCTCGGGCGTTCGCCGTGGCCCGGCAACGTGCGGGAGCTGCGCAACCACCTCGAGCGGTGCCTGCTCTTCGACGAACCGGTGCCGGCCGGCGAGTCAGACGCCCCCGTGCCGCAGGGCAAGCTGCCGGCCTCGTGGGCCAACGTGTCGCTGGGCGCCGCGCGCCAGACGGTGGTCGAGCACTTCGAGCGGGAGTACCTGAAGCAGCTCCTCGCGCGCCACCACGGCAACGTCACGCGCGCCGCGGGCGAGGCGCAGGTCGACCGCGTCTACATCCACCGGCTGCTGCGCAAGTACGGCCTCAAGGCCGAGAAGTGAACGCGCGCTTCACGGCGACGTGAACTCCGGGTTCACACCTGCGCTGGCGAAGCGGCTGGATTCATACGGGGCGGTCAGAGGCATGGGCTTCGCATTCGTGCGCCGTCACACCCCGAACAGGAGTCCTCCATGCGCACGCTCATCTTCGCTGTCGTCGCCGGTGTTTTCTGTGGCTGCCCGCCCCTCGACCCGTGCGCGGCGCCGGGCGAGCGCAGCGTCACGCTGACGTCGTCGGGGCTGCCCGCGGGGGTCGACGGCGTCCTCCACGTCAACGGCCAGACGGTGACGACCTCCGGCACCGTGACGCTCACGGAAGGGGAGGTACGCCTGTCGGCCGACCCGGCGGTCGCGCCGTCGACGCAGTTGGTGCGCACCGCGTACCTGCCGACGTTCACGCCCGACGATGCCTGCGTGGCGCCCGACGCGGGGCTGCCCATCGAGGCGCGCTGGTTCACCGTGCCCACGAGCGCGACGCTGTGGGCCCTCAACTCGAACGGCACGGCCACGATGCTGGGCTTCCACACGCAGTCGTTGGCGCAGGGCGAGCGCGCCGCTGACGTGGCCACCCAGACCGACGTCGGCCAGTTCACCTTCGACCAGGACGGCAACGTCTGGGCGGTGCGCGGCACGCTGGCGTCGGCGGCGCTCAACTTCCACGCGTCGTCAGACTTCATCTCGTCCGGCGCGCACACGCCGTCGCGGAAGATCGAGCTCGCGGGGCTCTCGTCGTGTCTCCCCAACGTCGGCGCGCTGGCCTTCGACGCGGCGGGAGACCTGTGGGTCGCCTCGAGCTGCGACGACGCCGTCTACAAGGTGACCCGCGCGTCGCTCGCGACCTCGGCCACCGTGACGCCCACGGTGAAGCTCACCGTCAGCTCACCGGGCGGCCTCGCCTTCGACGCCGCGGGCAACCTCTTCGTCGCCTCCCGCGATGATGGCCGCGTGTGGCGCTTCGACGCCGCGCAGTTGAACGCCGACGCCACTGCCCCCGCCGCGAAGCTCGGCGTGCGCGTGTCGACCGACCCCTCCGACCCCACGCGCTACAGCGCGTCGTGGCTGGCCTTCGATGCGAGCGGGGCGCTGTGGTTCAACGACTTCGGGGCGAACCTCTTTGGTTCGATCCCCTCCGCGAGCCTGGGAGGCACCGGCGAGCTCGACGTGCAGCCCGGCGTGCGCATCACCGTCGGAGTCGCTGCGGTGATTGAGAACTTCGCGTTCGACGAGCAGGGCGGCTTGTGGACCGCCGGCGCGCAAGGTCGCCTGCTGCGCCTCGGGCCCGACCAGCTGACCGCCAGCGGCATGCCCGTGCCGGAGCGCGTCATCATCAGCAGCGACATCGGGTCGATCAGCGGCGTCGCCGTGTATCCTGTGCCGGCTGGTCTCCCCTTGTTCCACGCCCTCCCATGAAACGAGTCGTCGTGCTGACCTCCGGTGGTGATTCGCCGGGTATGAATGCTGCGCTCCGCGCCGTCGCCAAGCTGGGCGCGGGTCGCGGAGTGCAGGTGTTTGGAGCCCTCGAAGGGTACGACGGGCTCATCGATGGCAAGTTCCGCGAGCTGACGCGCGTGCTGAGCGACGGCGTCATCTCCGTCGACGTCGAGGTCGACGCCGCCGGAGGGCAGGGCGGCACGCTCATCGGCTCCGCGCGCAGCGCCCGGTTTCGTGAAGCCGCGGGCCGCGCCCTCGCGCTCGAGCAGCTCCAGAAGCTGGGCGCCGAAGGCCTGCTGGTCATCGGCGGCAACGGCAGCCTCACCGGCGCGCACACCCTCGCCACCGAGACGGGCTTCAAGGTGATGGGCCTGCCGGGCTCCATCGACAACGACATCGGCTGCACCTCGACCTCGCTGGGCGTCGACACCGCGCTCAACACCATCGTCGAGGCGTGCGACCGCATCAGCGACACCGCGCGCGCGCACCGCCGCGCCTTCGTGGTGGAGGTGATGGGGCGCGACTGCGGCTACCTCGCGATGGCCAGCGCCATCGCCATGGCCGCCGACGCGGTGCTGATCCGCGAGTCGGGCAAGAGCGAGGAGCAGCTCGTCGACGACATCGCGCAGGTCATCCGCACCGGCGTCGCGCGCGGCAAACGGCGCATCCTCGTCATCAAGGCCGAAGGTGTCGCCGCGCCGTGCACGCGCCTCGTGCGGCACACGGAGGAGAAGCTGAAGCCCGAGCTCCCCACGCTGGAGATCCGCGCGACGGTGCTGGGCCACGTGGTGCGCGGCGGCAACCCCAGCTACCTGGACCGCGCGGTGGCCGGCCGCCTCGGCTTCGCGGCGCTGAGCTCGCTGCTGGGCGGCGCCACCGACGAGATGGTCGGCTGGCTGCCACACGCGCCCGGCGTGGTGACGGAGGACTCGTCGGTGCACCGGTTCCCGCTCCAGCGCGTGCTGGAAGACACGCGGGCGCTCATCGACGGTACCAGCCCGGTGACGCAGCGGCGGCTCAAGTTGATGAGCCAGGCCTCCGGCGTGCTGTCGCTGTAGCTGAGAAACCCGGGCCGACACCCCGGCCGCGCCTCGTGGAGTGAGGCGGAGCGATCTGGTAGTTTCTGCCGCTCCATGTCCTCCAAGATCATGCGTGAGGGCGAGCGCTACATGGCTCGCCTCGACAAGACGATGGCCGACGGCAAGGTGACGACGAAGGAAGTCGACGCCCTCGTCAAAGACGCGCACAACGGGCACTTCAGCGAGGTCGAGGCCTTCTACCTTTCGGCGTTCGCCGACCGCACGCCACGCAAGTTCGACCCGGCGGCGCGCGCCAAGCTCCTCGCGTTCGTGCAGGGCGAGATGCACGCGCTGGCGAAGATCGCCGGAGACGACGGTGACGAGCGCCGCAAGACGCAGCCGAAGCTGACCGCCGACAGCGCGAAGACCGGGCGCGTCTCGTACGACAAGGTGCCGGGGCAGGTGTCGGTCAACGGCTTCAACGCCGATGACCCGCTCCAGGGCCAGGTCGGCGACTGCTACTTCATCTCCGCGCTCGCCGCGGTCGCGAAGACCGACCCGCAGCGCCTCGCCAACGCGGTGCGCACCAACCGCGACGGCACGTACACCGTCACCTTCCACGAGCGCGGGCCGAAAGACTCGAAGCCCAAACCGGTGGAGGTCACCATCGATGGCTCCTTCGCCAACCAGCACGGGCGCCTCGAGTACGCCGCCGCGCGCGAGACGAAGGAGCTCTGGCCGCAGATCTTCGAGAAGGCCTACGCGCAGTGGCGCGGCGGCTACGACGCCATCGAGGGCGGCATGGGCGCCACCGCGCTCGAGGCGCTCACCGGGCAGAAGACCGACTTCCTCCCCGTGACCTCCGCGTCGGACCCCGCCGAGACCTTCAAGCGCATCAGCGACGCGGTGAAGAACGGCGGCGCGGTGGTGGCGTGCTCCAAGAGCTGGGAGCCCGGCGTGCAGGGCATCGTCGCCGACCACGCGTACACGCTGCTCGGCGTCTCCGAGAAGAATGGCCAGAAGCTGGTGCAGCTGCGCAACCCCTGGGGAGAGAAGGAGCCCGGCGTCGACGGGAAAGACGACGGCATCTTCGAGCTGCCCATCGAGAAGTTCCTCACCGCCTACGCCGCGGTGGAGTTCACGACGAAGTGACGCATGCAGCTCCGCGTCGCGCAGATCGTCGAAGACACCGAAGCTGAAGGCCCCGGCCGCCGCTTCGCGCTGTGGGTGCAGGGCTGCTCGCTGCGGTGCCCCGGCTGCTGCAACCCGGAGATGTTCTCCGCTGACAAGGGCGGGGCGCTGCACGACGTCGAGGCGCTGGTGCAGCGCGTGTTGGCGGTGCCCGGCATCGAGGGCCTCTCGGTGCTCGGTGGTGAACCCTTCGAGCAACCCGAGGCGCTCGCCGAGCTCTGTACGCGGCTCCACGAGGCCGGCCGCAGCGTGATGGTCTTCACCGGCTACACCCTCGCGGAGCTCCGCGCGCTGCCGTCTCCGCACGTGGCGCGCGCGCTCGCGGCCATCGACCTGCTCGTCGACGGGCGCTTCGACGCGGCCCGGCCCGACACGCAGCGGAGGTGGATCGGCTCCACCAACCAGACGCTGCACTTCTTCACCTCGCGCTATTCGCCCAGCGACTTCAACGCGCCCAACACGGTGGAGCTGCGCTTCGAGAACGGTGCGCTCACCATCAACGGTTGGCCCGCCGCGGCCGATGCCCTGCGCCGCCGATGACCGCCACCGTGACCCGCGCCGAAGGCAACCTGCTCACGCTCGCGCGCGTGGTGGTCGGCGTCATCCCTCCCGTCGACGCGACGCGCCTGCTGGTGATGCCTACCCAGGCACCGGCGCTGCTGGGCCCCGCAGCGCGCGAGCTGCTGACCGACACGCTGTCGCGCGGCACCGCGCTCGGGCTGCTCCGGTACGGAGGCTGGGCGCGCACGCCGTGGCCAACCCCGCCGTTGCACTTCGGCCCCAACACCATTCGGCTGCTGCAGTGGATGTTGGCCACGCCGTTGGCGGAGCTCGAGGTGCGGCCGCTGGCGTTGCCCGCCCCGCCGTCACCCGCGGAGGACTTCCTCGTCGCGACGCTGCTGCATCGACTGCGCGGCACCGGCTTCGAGGCGGCGCTCGCGAGGCAGGCCGAGTTCCGCCGCTGGCCGTTGACGGTGTTGGCGCACGCCGCGCTGCTCTCCCAGGAGGTGGCCCTCGACGCGGCGCCGGCCTTCGCGCTCGAGACGCTCTCGCCGTGGCTGCTGAGCATGCGTTCGCTGTTGGCGCGCGCGTGGCTCTCGGCGGAGCGGCAGAAGCGTGACGTACGCGCGGTCGACCAGCTCGCGCGCATCGGGCGCGCTCAGGGCCTGGTGCTCAAGGCCTTCCTCGACGCCGCCGAGCCGCAGCGTGAGCTGGCCGGCTTCCTCATCGACATGGCGACGCAGTTCTTTCATCGACCGCGGACCGCTGACGAGCTCACGCGCTCGCTCTCCTCCGAGGCGCCGCTGCGGGAGCGCGTCGAAGCGCGCAGGCTGGCTGGCGCGACGTGGCGTGCCCTGGCGCGACTCCGGGAGTGGGACACGCAGCACCGCACCGTGCGCTTCATCGACGACGGCTACGCCGTGGCGCAGCGGCTGGTCCGCGAGTGGGAAGTGCTGGGAGAGCGCGGCTTCGCGCAGGCGGCGGCGCTCGTCGCGCAGCTCGACGCCATCGGCTGACAAAACGAAACCGCTCCCCACGAAGCGCGGGGAGCGGCCGGTGACTTCGAGGCTGTTCGCGGCTTACCAGCCGAAGAAGTGCGCGACGCTCTTGGCCGCGTTGCTGACGCCGCTCGAGACGGCCTCCGCCGCGTGGGCCGCGCCGGAGACGATGTTCTTCGCGCCGGCCGCCACGTCATCGAGGCCGATCTTGCCGTCGTGGTTCTGGTCCGCGAGGTCCTTCGCGACGCCGACCGCCGCGTGCTCGATGGCCGCGACGTCGATCTCCACGTCGACGCTGCCGCCGAGGCCGACGCCGAGCGCCGCACCGAGGCTGCCGCCGATCTTCAGCTTGCCGTCTTCGTAGCCGATGACGCCCGAGGCCTTCGCTTCAGCGCCCGCCGAGGCGTAGCCCGACGCGTGCACCGAGAACGGGCCCGCGGAGATGGTGCCTTCGGCTTCGGCCTTCGCCACCGCCGACGCACCGGCCTCGCCACGGAGGATGGCGGTCGGGGGATTGCGGGTGATGGTCGCCGTGCCCGAGGCCTCGGCCTTCACTTCGGCCTTCGCGGTCACCTTGCCGTCGGCCGCGACGTTGAACTGCTGGCCGCCGATGGTCACCGAGGGCGTCTCGGCGTGGCCGGTGGCCGACACCTGCACGCTGGCGCTGGCGCCAATCTTCGCGGTGGCGGTCAGGCCGTTGGAGTCGAGCTTCGCGGTGCCTTCCGCCGTGGCGTGGGCCTGCGCCGTCGCCGTCGCGGTGTAGTTCGCCGAGCCGTACTTGCCGGTGACTTCGCCGTGCGCCTTGGCGGTGACGCTGGCCTCCGCGCCGACCTTGCCCTGCGCGGTGACGCCGTCGCCGTTCACGGTGACGCTGCCGGAGCCGGTGGTGCCGTGCTTCGCGGTGACGTTGACGTTGTCGCCCTTGTAGAGCGTGTCCTTCTTGACGTTGTCGAAGCCGCCTTCGAACGTCTTGTCGATGCCCAGCGCCTTGAGGCCCTTGGTCAGCAGGTCGGCGCCCTTGCCGAACTTGTCGGTGTACTTGGAGATGTCGGCGTCACGCGTGGTGGTCTTGCCCGACGAGTACTTCGTGTCCTTCTTGTAGGAGCCCTCGGCGTGCGCCGAGTACTTCTTGCTGCCGGCATCCCACGAGCTCTCCGACTTCTTGGTGGAGGTGGTCTTGGTGGTCGTCTTCGGCTTGGTGATGCGCGTCGTCACCTTGGGCTGAGTGGTCGAAGCGGGGCGGGAACCAGAGTCGCTGATGCGGGCCATTGTGTGTGTATCTCCTTGCACCGGTTATCGAATCGACCGGTCTCGTTGTTGTCAGCGTGGATCACGCAAAGGCATTTTGCAGTTCTTTTTCCCGTGTGGTCGTCTGGGGCACCGCCATGTCTCGCGCCTACCGAATCAGTGTGAAAGAGAGCCTCTCCCGCCATGTCCAGGTGGACGACGGCGTCTCTTCATCGTTGGAATTACTACCGATTTTGGAAAAAGAGCGCATGCGGGAGCTCCTGGCCAGCGAGCTGGTGGCACGTGGCTTTACACGCGCTGGGCAGACCGCCAGGCGCGACGAAGGTGGGGGGGTGACGGTGGAGGTCGGCCTCGACGACGGGCAGGTGACGGTGAGCGCCGAAGGGCACAAAGAGGTCGATTTGGAGGCCCATCGCACCACGGTGGTGGACCGCGACGCGGGCGGGGTGGAGGCCAAGGAGGCCCACCTGAGAAAGACGGCGCGCGAGTCGCTGGAGCGCGACGCGGCCGCCCATGAGAGCGCCCTGCAGCGCGAGGTGACGGCGAAGCTGGAAGGGCACCTCAAGGACCTCCGCGAGGAACTCGACGGCGCGGTCAACCGCGTCACGGCCGAGGCGCTCAAGCAGCGCGCCCGCGAGCTGGGCGAGGTGCAGGAAATCCACGAGGAGCCCAACGGCAGCCTCACCATCAAGGTCCGCGTGTAAGCCGTGGCGCTCTCCATCGCAGAAGAGGAGCTGCCGAAAGACCTCTCGGCGTTCGCGGCCGTCGAAGCCGCCTACCCGCAGGAGCTCGCGCGCATCACCGAGTCGCTGCGCCGCGGGTTGCCGGTGCTGGTCGAGGCCGAGAAGGAGCTGACGCCGTACCTCTACAAGTGCGTGCGCGATCGCCTCAAGCCGGAGGGGAAGCAGTTCCTCTACCTCGATGGCCGGCCGGTGCAGGGGCTGCCTGACGCGCCTCCGGGCACGGGCCTCGTCGGCACCATCGTCTTCTCCCTGCGCGAGGCGGTGCGCGGCGCGGTCGACCAGCGCATCCTCGTGTTGCCGCACCTCGATCTGCTGACGACCTCGCTGGGCGGGCTCACGTCCGACGCGCGCGAGGTCATCCCGCTGCTGTACGAGAACCCGGAGCTGGTCTTCCTCGCCTTCAAGGACCCGTCGTTTCCGCTCCCGAAGGTCATCGAGAACCTCTTCCCCCGGCGCGAGACGTTGCTGGGCGTGCCGCGCGAGCGCCTCGGCGCGCTGGTGACGCAGAAGGAGAGCCGCAAGCTCTCGTCGGAGCGCTCGCTCAAGCCGTACCAGCTCTACAAGAGCGTCTCCGGCGTGAACGCGGTGCGGCTGCGGCGGTTGCTCTCGTCGCTCACCGGGGAGGACTACCCGACCGACCCCTCGCCCGCGTACCGACAGCTGCGGCAGGCGACGCTGGTGGGGCAGCTCACGCTCCCCGACGTCGACCTGCAGCGCGACATCGGCGGGTACGCGAAGGTGAAGGAGCGGCTCAACAAGGAGATCCTCGACGTGTTGGCGCTGAAGGACCGCGCCAACGACGAAGGCGCGATGAAGCGCATCGAAGGGCTGATTCCGCGGGGCATGATCTTCTGGGGCCCGCCCGGCACCGGCAAGACGCTCTTCGCCAAGGCGATGGCCACGGCGCTGGGCGCGGCGGTCACCGTCGTCTCCGGGCCGGAGCTCAAGTCGAAGTGGGTCGGCGAGTCGGAAGAAAATCTCCGCCAGGTCTTCATGCGCGCGCGGCAGGCGGCGCCCGCCATCATCGTGTTCGACGAGCTCGACTCGTTCGCCACCGCGCGCGGCAGCTACCAGGGCAGCGGCGTCGAACATTCGATGGTGAACCAGCTGCTCACGGAGATGGACGGCTTCCGCAAGGACGAGCTGGTCTTCGTGGTCGGCACCACCAACTTCGTGGAGTCGCTCGACCCCGCGCTGCTGCGGCCGGGGCGCTTCGAGTTCCACCTCCACATCCCCTTCCCCAACGCGGAAGACCGCCGCGCGATTCTCGGCATCTATGACCAGAAGCTGGGCCTCGAGCTCTCGCCGCGCGCGCTCGACTACGCGGTGAAGCGCACCGCCGACCTCGTTGAGGGCCAGGCGTCGCGCTACTCCGGCGACCATCTGCAGGCGCTGTGTCGGGCGCTCGCGCGGGCGCGGCTGCGTGACGCGCGCGTGGGCCCGCTGGAGATTGAAGACGTCGAGAAGGCGCTCTCGTCATGGGCCGAGCGCCCGGCGCTGACGCCGAAGGAAGAGAAGGTGGTCGCCACGCACGAGGCCGGGCACGCGGTCACCGCGATGTTCTGCCCGCACACGCCGCCCATCGACCGCATCAGCATCCGCGGAGACCTCGCCGGCGCGCTGGGCTTCGTCAGCTACTCCGACCCGGCGCACAAGTACGTCGTCACCCGCGGCCAGTTGTTGGATCAGATCTGCGTGCTCTACGGCGGCCGCGAGGCGGAGCTGCTCTTCTTCGAAGACCTCTCCATCGGCAGCGGCGCCGACATCGCGCGCGCCACGGAGATCGCCCGCGCGCTGGTCGAGCAGTTCGGCATGGGCGGCGAGACGGTCGGCGTGCGGCGCATCGAGGCCGCGCATGACGACCCCGCGTCGGAGGCGCTGCTCAAGTCGATGGAAGACGCCGTGAAGTCGGTGCTGGAGGCCCAGCGCGCGCGCGCCCGCGAGCTGGTCACCGAGCACAAGGCGCTCATCGCCACGCTGCGCGACCTGCTGCTCGAAAAGAAGGTGTTGGACCAGGAGGCCCTCGCGTCGATTCTCCCGGCGAGGAGCTGAACACCATGGCCACGCTCATTCTCCGCCTCGACATCGACCCCACCACGAAGAAGAAGAACGTCTGGGTGAAGCTCGACAGCGACGGCGACACGCTGCCCATGGAGCACGAGGAGCAGCACAAGAAGATCGTCGAGGCGCTGCTGGCCGGCGGCGCGGTGAAGCCCGAGGAGCTGGGCACCATCACCATCGAGCGCGAGGGCCACGGCGCGGCGTCGAAGCCCACGGAAGAGGCGGCGCCGCAGCGCGAGGCGCAGGGGAACAAAACGTGATCACCACCTCCATCGAAGCGCTCAAGCGGTTGGCCACGTACCCGCTCGACGCCATGCTTCAGGAGGTCGGCCCGCTCGCGCTGGTCCAGAGAGAGGTCGAGAAGCCCGCGGTGCGCCCGCACCTCTACCGCACCGTCGAGACCGACCTCGGCGGCCCGAAGCTCGCGCGCCACGCGCTCTCGTTGATGCTCGGCCTCGACGACGGCCTCGTCGTTCCCCTCGGGCGTGAAGCGCCTGAAGGCGCGCTGGTGCTGGGCCGCGCGGAGGGCGCCGACGTGCAGCTCTTCGACGCCTCGGTGTCGGGCCGTCACGCAGAGGTGCGGTGGGACGGCTGGAAGCGCGCCGCCTGGCTCAAGGACCTCGGCTCCACCAACGGCACGCTGGTCAACGGCAACGTCATCACCGGCGAGGTCGCGCTCGCAGAGGGCAACGTCATCACCCTCGGTGACAACACCGCGTTCCTCTTTCTGCGCACCGAGACGCTCTACGCGCTCGTGCGGAAGTAACCCCGGAGGCGAAGAGCCCAGGCGCAGCGCCGTTCCCCCGAGACGGCGCTACGCCTGCAGCCCCCCGACCGCAGCTTCGCGGTTGGACCTCCGGGGAGACATGCTGGACGACCTTCCCGAGTACAGCAAGACTGAAACCAATGCCTGACAGTTGTGAATTCAGCGGGTTGATAGCGCCGTACATGTTGCGGTATGCATCGTTGCGTGCAGCCTGAGACAAACGCGGCGACGGTGCTGGTGGTCGACGACGACGCCGACATCGCGCGGCTGGTGGGCAGCTACCTGCGCCGGGTGGGCTTCGAGACGGAGTGGGCGTCAGACCCGCAAGGTGCGCAGGAGGCGGCGGCGCGCCGACAGTTCCAGTTGCTGGTGATGGACTACCAACTCGCGGGCCTCACGGGGTTGGAGCTGGCGCAGCAGCTCCAGCGCATCCAGGGGCGGCGCGTACCGGTCATCGTGATGACGGCGCACACCAGCGTGGAGACGGCGTTGGCGGCGCTGCGCGCGGGCGCGGCAGACTTCGTCGCCAAGCCCTTCGAGCTGTCGATGCTGCAGGTGGTGGTCAAGCGCGTGCTGCAACACCACCAGACGGTCGAGGAGCTGGAGGCGCTGCGCTCCGAGATCCGCCGGACGGTCGACCACCATGGGCTGCTGGGCGAGCACCCGTCGATGCAGGCGCTGCGGCGGCTGGTGACGCGCGTCGCGCCGACCGACGGCGTGGTGCTGGTGACGGGGGAGAGCGGCACCGGCAAGGAGCTGGTCGCGCGCGCGGTGCACGCGGAGAGCAAGCGCGCTGACGGGCCCTTCGTGGCCATCAACTGCGGCGCCATCCCTCCCATGCTGCTCGAGTCGGAGCTGTTCGGGCACGTGAAGGGTGCGTTCACCGGCGCCTCCGATGACCGGCTCGGCGTCTTCCGCGAAGCGGAGGGCGGCACGCTGTTCCTCGACGAGGTGGGCGAGCTGGCGCCGACGCTGCAGACGGCGCTGCTGCGCGTGCTGCAGGAGAAGTCGGTGCGGCCGGTGGGCGCGAACCGCGAGGTGAAGGTGAACACCCGCGTGGTGGCGGCCACCAACCGCGACCTGTCTGGGGCGGTGAAGGCCGGCACCTTCCGTGAAGACCTGATGTACCGCCTCGACGTGCTGCGGCTCGCGCTGCCGCCCCTTCGGGAGCGCGGCGATGACGTGTTGCTGTTGTTCAATCACCTGCTGCCGTTGGCCTGCGCGCGGTACGAGAAGTCGATCCGCGCCATCGCGCCCGAGGTGACGGAGCTGCTCCAGCGGCACACCTGGCCCGGCAACGTGCGCGAGCTGCAGAACGTGGTGGAGCGCGCGGTGCTGGCCTGCGACGGCGCGAAGCTCGAGTCGTGGCATCTGCCGCCGACGGTGGCCGCGCCGCCCGCGATGGAGCTCGGGGAGAGCTGGCCGATGATGTCGCTCGAGGAGCTGGAGCGCCGTCACATCAGCCACGTGCTCAACGCGGTGGGCGGCAAGAAGGAGCGCGCGGCGAAGCTGCTGGGCATCGATCGCGTGACGCTCTACCGCAAGCTCAAGCGCCGGTAGTCGCGCCCCCGGTTCAGCGCGTTGGGTAGAGTGCGTCGCCATGAGCACCGGCGCCCGCTACCTCGCCCTCTCGAAGATCGCGGACGGCGGCACCGCGGAGATCTTCCTCGCGGAGCAGCAGGGCGCGGGCGGCTTCAAGCGTCACGTGGTGCTCAAGCGCGTGCGGCCCGCGCTCGCCGGCGACGACACGTACCGGAAGATGCTGCTCGGCGAGGCGCGGCTGGCGATGAGCCTCCGGCACCCGAACCTGGTGGAGGTGCTCGACGTCGGCGAGTCGCAGGGCGCGTCGTTCCTCGTGCTGGAGCTGGTCGACGGATGGACGTTGGCGAAGCTCGCGCGGCGCGGGCGCGATGCGGGCCTGCCGATGCCGGTCAACGTGGCGCTCGCCATCGCCGCGGAGGTCTGCCGCGGCCTCGCCTACGCGCACGAGCGCACGAAGGACGGCGCGCCGCTGAACATCGTGCACCGCGACATCTGCCCGAACAACGTGCTGGTCTCGATGCACGGTGAGGTGAAGGTCACCGACTTCGGCATCGCGAAGGCCGGCGGCGGCAGCACGCTCGACACGCAGAAGGGGATGATCCGCGGAAAGCCGCAGTTCATGTCGCCCGAGCAGGTGCGCGGAGAGCCGCTCGATGCGCGCAGCGACCTCTTCTCGGTGGGCACCGTCTTGTATTCGTTGCTCACCGGGAAGCACCCCTTTCCCGGGCCGGAGCCGTTGGATCTCCTCAAGCAGATCTCCACGACCGACGCGCCGGCGCCGACCGGCGTGAGCGAGGAGGTCGCCGCGCTGGTGCGCAAGGCCATGGCCAGAGACCGCGCGCGGCGGTTTCAGTCGGCGCGCGAGATGCTCGAGGCCATCGAGGCGCTGCACCCGGGGAGCCGCTCCGACCTCGAGCGCTGGCTGCACGCGCTCGCGGAGAAGGACGGCGAGAAGTCCATCACCCAGGCGCTCGCGCCCACCGCCACCGATGACCAGGCAGAGTGGATCTCCCTCTCCGACGAGCAGGCCATCGTCGCCGACCAGACCTCGACGCAGCAGGCGGTGCCGACGTTCGTGGCGCGACCGGCGCCGCCTCCTCCGCCGCAGAGCAACGCGGCGCGCTGGGCGGTGTTCATCGCGGCGACCGTGCTGACCGCGGGCCTCGGGTTGTGGCTGCAGCAACGCACCACGGAGCCGCTGGTGGTGGTCGATGACGCGGGGCTTGCTCCCGTGGCCGCGGCCGTCGTCGCTGCGGAAGACGCGGGCGCGGAGCCGCCTGACGCCGGCGACGTCGTGGAGCCCGAAGATGCAGGGCTGGAGATCGAGGTCACCGAGGGCGCCATCGCGCGCAGCGACGAGCTCGACGCCGGCGTCGAAGACGCTCCCGACGCGGGGAGCACGCAGCCCGCGACCAACGCCTCGCGCAGCGGCACGGCGGAGCTCAAGCTGACCGCGCGGCTGCTGCCGGTGAAGGGCGACGGGAAGATGCTGGCGGTGGCCCTCGACAGTGACCCGGCGGGCGTCGTCATCCGCGTGGAGAAGAAGGAGCTCGGGCGCACCCCGGCCGTGCTGCACTTCCGCGCGGGCTTCACGTACGACGTCTGGTTCGAGGCCGAGGGGCAACCGCCGCTGCGACAGTGGTTGATGCTGACCGAGAAGAACGGTCGCCCGCGCGTCACGCTGCGCGCGCCGGTGGAGTAGCT
>CAMLFP010000113.1 GCA_946479335.1 uncultured Archangium sp. | reverse complement strand
CCACGTCGAGCTTGAAGACGAACTCGCCGTTCTCCTCGAGCACGTAGGTGCGGCCGGCCTTCACGCGTTGCCGCACGCGCAGCTCGAAGCCCTGCGCGTCGTCGGCCATCGGGTCGCGCTTGTTGAGCTCCATCACGCAGGCGGCGGCCAGGGGCATCAACCGCGGCACGTCGGCTTCGGTGGCGGCGCGCAGCAACGGGTTGGTGAACGGCCCGAGGTCGTTGGGCGACACCGAGAACATCTTCTGCGTCTTGCTGAACTGCGGCGTCACGCCGAAGTGTTTGAGCAGCGCGTCGATCACCGCCTGCTCTCCGAGGAGGCCGCGCGGCTGCAGCGTGCCGTGCAGCGTCTTCGCGATGTCGCCGATGTGCTGGGGGCTCGACGCGGAGGGCACCAGCAGGCCTCCGGAGCTCGCGACGAACATCGCGGCGGTCAGCTCGTCGTCGAAGAAGCGCCCGTAGAAGGTGAAGGGCGCGCTGGGGTTGGAGACGACGCCGAACTCCTCGAGCAGCCCCAGGAGGTACATGTTGTGCGTCGTGTCGCGCGTCAGCATCGCGCGGAGCGCGCTGAGGTGGGTGGGGCCGAGAGGCTCGACGACGGCGGGCATGTGACGCGGGCGACTGTACGGCCTGCGCGCGCTTCCTAGAAGCTGAAGGTGAAGTCGACGGGCGCGTAGTCGGGGCCGGGGGACGGCTCGAACCGCGCGCTCTGCAGCACGTCTTCGACGCACGCCGCGACGTACGGGCTCTGCGTGGAGTTCTGGTCGACGGCGACGCCGCTGAAGCCGCCGTCACGCTGCGGCGTGAAGCGGAGGTGGACGTGCCCGTGCAGCCCGTTGTCGGAGAAGCAGTGCCCCAGCGCGGGGAGGAAGGGCGTGAGGAGCGCCGGCGCCGCGGCGCCCGTGACGGCGGGTGGAGGCGTCGGCGATGCGGCACCGGCGGGTGGCCCCGAGAGGCGCGTGGCGCGGGCGGGTGGCTCCGGCACCAGCGGTTCGTCGGGCAGCACGACGGGCGCGTCGCCGAGGGAGAAGAGGAAGCCGAGCACCACCAGCGCCGCGAAGGGCACCAGCACCAGCGCGGCCACCAGCAGCCCGCGCTTCACCGGCGCACCCGTGACAGGGAGAAGCCGGAGACGAGCTCGTGGGCACGCACCGGCGCGCCGTCGTTCAGGCCGCACGAGCCCGCGAGCTGACCGATGACGCGCTCTGGAGACCAGCCGAGCGCGCGCAGCCCCGCCACGGTGGAGGGGCCATCGCGCTTCGCGAGCCGTTTCCCTTCAGCGTCCATCAGCAGCGGCACGTGGGCGTACGTCGGGTGCGGGTACCCGAGCGCGCGCTGCAGCAGCAGTTGGCGGGGCGTGGAGGTCAGCAGATCTTCACCGCGCAGCACGTGGGTGACGCCGGAGAGCGCGTCGTCGACCACCACCGCCAACTGGTAGCTGGCGACGCCGTCGATGCGTTGGATGACGAAGTCGCCCACCTCACGGGAGACGTCTTGCGCGACGTCACCGCACAGCACGTCGTGGAAGCGCGTGACCTCGGGCTCGGTGCGGAAGCGCCACGACGGCGCGCGGCCGGGTTTCGGCGTGGCTCCGTTGCGGCACGTGCCCGGGTACACCGGCCCGTCTTCACCGACGTGCGGCGCGGAGGCGGCGCGCGCCACCTCCGCGCGGCTGCACCAGCACCGGTACGCGAGGCCCCGGCGCTCCAGCGTCTGCAGCGCGTCGGCGTAGACGGCGGCGCGCTCCGACTGCTTCCAGACCGGCCCGTCCCACGTGAGGCCGAGCCACTCGAGGTCTTCGAAGATGCCGTCGGTGAAGGCCGGTTTGCTGCGGTCGGGGTCGAGGTCTTCGATGCGCAGCCAGAACTCACCGCGCTCGGCGCGCGCCCAGAGCCAGCCCAACAGCGCGCTGCGAACGTTGCCGAGGTGCAGCCGCCCGGTGGGGCTGGGCGCGAAGCGGCCGCGGTGACTCACTTCTTCTGCAGGGGCGCGCGGCGCTTGGGCGCGACGGGCGTGCGGTTGCCTTCGTCCTTCGTGTCGGTGTCGGTGGCCTCGCCGCTGAGCTCGGTGCCGGGCACCACGCCGTACTTCGCCTCCGACTGCTTGGAGGCGCTGGCCACGAGGTTGATGGAGACGGGCTCCGGCACGCGCACCGCTTCGCCGACCTGGCTGCCCTTCTTCGCGAGCTCGCCGGCGAGGTTGTAGAACTGCACGCCCGCCGAGAGCATCTCGGTGTCGAACTCGGTGCGCGCCATGCGGCGCAGGTCACCGGTCGCGGCGGTGAAGAGGAAGCTGTCCAACTTGAGGCTCTTCCCCTCCTTCGAGAGCGCGCCGAAGACGAGGAAGTCGGTGTCGGCCGCTTTGGCCTGCTCCTTCGCGGCGTCGACCAGCTCCTTGTCGACCTTGTTCTGCGCGAGCGCGGTCAGCACGCGGGTCTCCGGGTCTTTGCTGGCCGACGACGCGGAGGCCTTCGCCTGCTTGCCCGCGGTGACCTCCACCGTGCCGGAGACGATCTCGCCCGAGGGCAGCGTGGCGCGCCAGAAGTGCAGCCCGGGGGGCACGTCGGTGACCTGCAGCGGCGTGGCGCCCAGCGCGAGGCCGTCGAGCAGCACCGGCGCGTTCGACGGCGACGACTCGAGCAGCAGCGTGCCCTTGGCGCCCTTCTTGAGCGCGGCGCGCGCGTCGGTCACCACGCGCGAGAAGAGCGGCGAGGTGGCGGCCAGCGGCAGCTCGCGATCGGGCGCCAGCGTCAGCGCCTGGTGCAGGCTCTTCGCGCCTTCTTCATCGCGGCCGGTGTTGAACTGCACCGCGGAGAGCAGCGCGTACGCGTCGGCCACTTCACCCATGTCGCTGAGCGCGCCGATGGCGCCGGCGTACGACTTGAGCGCGCGGGTCAGCGCCTCTTCGGCGAGGCGGAACTTCTTCTTCCCGCGGAGCTCCTGCGCCTGCGTCACTTCTTTGCGCGCGTTGTCGAGCTCGGCCTCGGCGGCGGCGTTGCTCTGCGCCTTCTTCGCGTCGACGAGCGCGAAGGTGTCGGCGCTCTTGAACTCGGTGGTCAGCATGCCCAGCGCCTTGGTGCCCGCGCGCGTCGGGACATCTCCGGTCAGCGACGCGAAGGGGATGACGGTCAGGCGCTGCTTGGGCGTGTCCTGCGCGACGGCGGAGAGGGCGGCCAGCACGGTCAGCGAGGTGAACAAACGAGTCATGGCGTCTCCCTACTTGAGACGGTGCGGATGATGAAGATGAGTTCGTGAAAAACCGTAGAGTCCCACCCGATGACGCAGGAACGGCTCGACGGCACGCAGGCGGAAGCATTTGTCTCGGCCTGCGCCGCGCTCGCGCGAGAGCCCGCGACCTCTCCCACCTGGTGCGCGCTGTCGCTCAAGTCGCTGGAGGCCGCGCTGGGTGAACGCCCGCTGCTGCCGGCGCCGGTGCTCGTCTTCGACCTCACCGCGCTGCTCAACGGCGAGCGGCTCCAGCCCATCACGCCGCCCGCGGTCGACGCCGTGCGCGAGGCGGTGCGCGGGTATGAAGATCACGTGCTGGCGCGGCTGCTCTCAGACCGCCGCTGGCCGCGCGTGTCGGAGGCGTTCCTCGCGCTGCCGCAGTCGCTGCGCGCCGCGGCGGTGGGGCTGGTGGTGACGCAGGTGGTGCAGCGCCTCGGGCTCGACGGCGGCACCGGCGTGAGCATCGGCGTGGTGCGGCGCCTCGTGTCGCGCGCGCCGGAGGAGCTGCTCGAAGCGGGGCGGCAGGCGCTCTACGACCCCGAGGTGGCGGCGCGCGTGGTCGACGGCCTGACGATGATGGCCCGCGCGGCGCGGCGCACGCGGGAGCTGCTCTCGGACGCGGAGGTCTTCCTCATCGAGAACCTCGCGGCGCTGCAGACGCTCGCGGCGCGCGTGGCGCTCTCGCAGTTGGCGCAGGTGGCGCAGGCCATCGAGGAGCGCCTGCCCGCGCGCGTGCGCACCCAGGGCTTCGAAGACGGTGACGCGCCGACGCAGCTCGAAGAAGACTCCGCGTACCCGGTGGGCGGCTTCTCCAGCATCTCCACCAGCGGCAGCCTCGAGAACCTCGTCACCTCCGAGCTCGTGTACATGGACCGCGAGGCCCGGCCCGATCTCTTCGACGTGCGCTTCGTCGAAGGCGAGCTCCTCTATTACGCGCGCGACGAGTCGGTGGCGGTGCGGCGCCGGCGCGCGCTGGTGTTGATCTTCGACGCGTCGCTGCGCGCGGCGGCGGTGAAAGACGCGGGCGAGTCGTACCAGCGGCTGGTGTGGCTGCTGGGCGCGGTGGCGGCGCTGGTGCGGCGGTTGTCGGCGTGGCTCGACACCGAGGCGCTCCACTTCGAGCTGGTCTTCGTGGGCCTGGAGAGCGACGCGGCGCTGCACGAAGAAGAAGCGGTGCTGGGGTTGCTCTTGCGGGAGTACCGGGAGCGCGGGCAGCTCGACCTCGCGCGCTCCGAGAGCGCGGCGCAGGCGGTGACGCGGGCGCGGAGCGTGCACGGCCCGGGCGCGCGGGCGTTCGTGCTGGCGTCGAAGTTCCCACCGGGGCTGGAGGGTGACGCGGCACCCGACGCGGTGGTCGACGCGGGCGGGCCGCTCCCGCGCGTGCACTGGGCAACACCGGGCCTGTCGCGCGACGCCGTGAAAACCGGCGCCGCTGACGCGTGGGCCGGCGTGGCCCTGGAGCTGCTCGACGGGTTGCTCAAGCGGCGGTGACGCGCCGTCGCGGCTCCAACAGCAACAACAGGCCCAGCGTGACGAAGGCGATGACCGTCTCCACGCGGAAGTGCTGGCCCATGTCGGGGGTGATGTTGGTGAAGTAGCTCGCGACGCACATCGCCAACAGCACCAGCCACACCAGCCGCCCGCGCAGCGTGTCTCTCGCACCCAGCAGCACCATCAAGAACATCGAGTGCAGGTAGTAGTTGGCCGGGTTGAAGACGATGGGCAGCAGCGCCACGCCCCACGTCGCCGCGCGCCACAGCTCGGAGCGCTTGAGCACGAAGAACAGCAACCCGAGGCTGCCCACCACCGCCGCGGCCCACGCCGGCTTCCCGTCGAGGATGTACGTGCGGAAGGCGATGTTGTTGAGGTGGTTGTCGCGGTCCAGCGTGCGCACCTTGCGCAGCCACTCCAGCCACGCGTCGGCGCCGAACACCGCCACCGAGAGCCCCACCAGAATCACGCTGGCGATGGCGACGCCGATGAGCACGCGGAGCAACGGGCGCGCGGTGCGCTTCGCGTCTTCACGCTGGCCCGCGAGCCACTGCCGGCCGCCGCTCCAGATGACGGGGAAGGCGAGGGTGAAGAACGTCAACGCCGGGAACGCGCGGATGTACGCGCTCCACGCCAGCGCCGCGCCGGCGAGCTCGAACTGCCGCTTCTTGAGCAGTGCGAGCCCGATGGCCCACAGCGAGAGCCAGTCGTGCCGCAGCGCCGCGCCGAACCAGTTGGAGCCGAACTGGTAGAAATCCATCGCGCCGAAGACCGTCACCGAGAGCAGCGCGGTGCGCACGCCGAACGCCCACCAGAGGCAGAGGAAGGCGAGGGCGAAGAGCGCGATGTCGGCGATGACGCCGCGCCACAACGTCGCGTCGCTGGCCTGCGTGTTGGCGAACAGCGCGCGCGCCTCGAGGAACCACACCGGCGTCGCGTTGCCGCCGTGGTCATTCATCGAGCGCAGGAAGCTGCCGTCGCCCATCGCGTCGCGGAAGTACTGCATGTCGCGCTGGAACTCGGCCCAGCGCTCCGGTGAGAAGCGCGCGCGCACTTCGGCGAGGTGGGCCTTCGAGTCGCGCACGGTGCTGATGTCGTGCGTGCGCAGATCGCGCAGCACCACGCCGTCGAAGTCCGACAGGTTGCGTCCGTCCGCCACCGCCAGCACGCTGGCCGCGTACACGCCGTCGAAGCGCAGCTCCGGGAAGTACTTCGCGATGGGGAAGTACGTGCGCATGTCGTAGTGGTGGAGCCACGTCGCGCGCCGCGCGCCTGCGTCGTGGAACTGCGGCGTACCGAGGTTCAAGAAGCACCACAGCGCCAGCGCAGCGGAGATGCCCAGTGTGCCGGTGATGAAGGCCGGGTGCGCTGGCCAACGCCCGCGCCAGAGCTGATCTCTCACCAGCGCGATGGCCGCCAGCATCGCCACGCAGGCGCGCAGCCACGGGAGCGACGCGTGGAAGTCGGCGGTCTGCGGCGTGGTCTCGAAGGCGAACTGCCAGGCGCCATAGAGGCCCGCGGCGGCGAGCGCGACCTGCAGCAGCTTCGGCGCGCGCGTGCTGGCGAGCAGCAGCAGCCCGGCCGCGGCGACCAGCAGCGTGATGGCGTCGAGCTCCAGCGGGCGACGCGGAATCCACTTCGGGCGCGTCAGCTCGGAGTCGTGGGCCTGCGGCGAGTAGAGCTCCAGCTCGGTGACGCTGAAGCGGCCGTCGCCGCCCTCCGCGGCGAGGCGCACGAAGCGCGCGTGCTGGTTGAGTTTCGGCGATTCGCGCGTGCGCAGGCCCGGGGCGCCGGTCGGCGGTGCGCGCCAGAGTTCCCGCCACGTGACGCCGTCATCGGAGATCGCGACGATGTACACGTCGTTGTTGTCGGCCTGCAGCGCGAGCCCGGTGAGGCGCGTGTCGACGCCGAGGTCCCACTCGATGAAGTTGCCGATTCCAAAGGTCGCCGCGGCGGGGCCATTCCAGGCGTCGCCGTCGTTGGCGATGACGCCGTCGTTGAGGCGCTCCGGGCCGGCGATGCCCTCGACGCGCGTCGGCTGCCGCTGCGAGAGCGCGTGCTGCGCCTGGGCGCTGAACGCCGTCAGTAGAAAGAAGAGAAGGCCGGTCCGCATGGGGCGCGCGCACCTTAAGGTAGCCTCGCTCGAAAGGAGCTTTCGAAATGGCAGGAGTCGTCGTCGAAGTGAAGGCAGCGCAGGTCAGCACCTTTGATGGAGAGACGCTCGACGTGCAGGGCGGCGCGTACCTCTCTCCGGAGGCGTGGCTGTCGCACGACGCGGAGCTGCGCCGGCTGCGCGACGAGAAGGCGCAGAACGAGGTGAAGTCGATGCTGGTGCCCGGGCTGGTGGTGGGCGCGGCGTTGGTCGGCGTGGCGCTGGGCTACTGGTTCGCGCGAGACGAAGAGTGAGACGCGCGCTCGCGGTGTCGCTGGTGTTCGCGGTCGCCGCGCACGCGCAGACGCCGCCGCCGCTCGTTCCGCTCGAAGATGAAGCGCCGGCGCCTGTTGCGGAGCCTGCACCGACTCCCGCGCCTGCACCTGCCGCGCAGCCCGCGGTGGCGCCCGGCGCGCAAGACCCGAGCTATTTCGATCGCTGCTTCGCGTTGCCGGCCGCGGCGTGGGTGCCGTCACCTGCGGGCAGCGGCTATTTCTATGTGAACCCGCTCACCAACGCGGCGCCGCTCTCGGCGTTCCACACGGCGCAGCCGGTGGGTTCGTCAGGCTCCTCGTCATCGTCGTCGTCTTCTTCGAGCAGCGGCTCGTCGTCGGGCGGCGGCGGAGACATCGGCAAGGCGGTGTTGATCCTCGCGATCGTGTTGGTCGCGGTGTTGCCCATCGTCCTCTACCTCGCGACCGATGACGCGCCGGCGATCGTGGAGCAGCGCTTCCACTGCCCCAGCTTTCAGCTCGACGCGCAGGGCGGCGTCGACATCGGCTTCGACAAGGTGAGCGGCGTCGGTCAGACGCGCTTCACGTTCGGCTGGAGCTACTTCGGCGCCGACTTCCAATACGAATATTCGGGCATCGGGCAGCGCAACCTCGCGACGCACGTGATGCTGCGCTTCAAGCCGAAGAACTTCATCGAGCCGGCCATCGCCCTCGGCTACCGGAACATCGTGTACGGCAACACCGTGCGGCACGGCATCGAGGTCGGCGTGCCGCACCGCTACGTGTTCTGGCGGCAGGGGCTGCGGAGCTTCGGGCTCGAGCTGCGCCCGACGTTGTTCTTCGGCCTCGGCTCGCTGGAAGGCGGGCTCGAGGGCGCGCTGGTCTATTCGGTCGCGGAGTTCCTGCAGGTGCGCGCGGGTGGCAAGGTGCACTCGTTCGGAGATCAGCTCTTCGGCGGTTTCATCGGCGGCGCGAGCCTCGTGTTCTGAGGGTGAGATGGCGATCAAGCGAATGGACAACGTGGGCATCGTGGTGCGTGACCTCGACGCGGCGATCGCCTTCTTCACCGAGCTCGGGCTGTCGCTCGAAGGGCGGATGCGCATCGAAGGTGACTGGGCAGGCCGCGTCACCGGCGTGCGCGATCAGCGCGTCGAGATGGCGATGCTGGCGACGCCCGACGGGCACAGCCGCCTCGAACTCTCGCGCTTCGAGCACCCGGAGATCGTGTCGGACCACCGCACCGCGCCGGTGAACTCGCTGGGGTACCTGCGCGTGATGTTCGCGGTCGATGATCTCGACGACACGCTCGCGCGGCTCGGCAAGCACGGCGCAACGGTGGTCGACGAGGTGGTCGATTACCAGGGCGTCTACCGGCTCTGTTACGTGCGCGGCGTCGAGGGGTTGCTCATCGGGCTCGCGCAGGAGATCAGTCACCGCTCACGCGGGTGACGACTCGGAGGCGGGCGCCTCGCGCTGAAGCTTCGCGCTCGCCAGCACCAGGGGAACGGCCGCGAGACCCAGCGCTGCGACGCCGACGCCGACCACCGAGGCATAGGTGATGCCGAGCGCGCGACAGCCCGCGACGAGCGCGACCATCACCGCGTACCCCAGCAGCGCGCTGGTGGTGCCGAGGTTGTTGTAGGCCGCCAGCAGCGCCGGGGCGCCGCGCTGCACCGCCTCCGAGGTGGCGCGGTCGCGGAAAGCGAGCTGGTAGCGCGCGAACGCGACACCCAGCAGCACCGCGCCCGCGAGCTGCGCGAGCAGCGTCGCCGCCGCGGGGCTGGGCAGCGCGAGGCCCACCAACACCATGAGGAGCGGCGCGGGCAACATCTCGAGCGGCGAGCGGGGCGCGGTTCGCCGCCGGGCCAGCTCCACGACCGTCGCGATGATGGCGCTCAAGTACACCAGCGTGACCACCAGCCCGCCGCTGCGCACCGCGCGCGCGTCATGGTGCAGGTCGGAGAGCACGTAGAGGATGCTCGACGCCAGCAGGTAGTCCGCGGCGTAGATCGCGCGTGCCGCCGCGAGCATCAACCGTCCTCCGCGATCGAGTGAGCCCTTCTCACGCTCCACGACGGTGGCGGCCGGCGCGCCGGCGGTGAGCGCGCACGTCCACAGCCCGAGCGCCGTCATCACCGCGATCAGCACGGCCGTGGCGAGCTCCGCGTCGCGCGCCAGCCCGAACCAGAGCGGGCCCAGCAGCATGCCCAGGAAGCGCATCGCGAGCCCCACGGCGTCGTTGGTGCGACGCGCGCTCTCGCCGGAGAGCTGCACCGCGCGCTGATCGAACTCCTGCGTGCCGTACTGCATGAAGAAGCGCAGCACGACGACCGCCACCACGAAGGCGCCCGCCGAGCGCAGCACGAGGGTGGCGCCGAAGAGCGCGCCGATGAACGCCACCAGCACGGCGCCGGTGACGAGCGCCCGACCCGGGAGCCCGAAGCGCTGCGCCGCGGGGACGCCCAGCGTGCTGGCGAGCGTGCCCACCAACAACGTGCCCGAGAGCCACGCGTCTTTGTCATCGCCGACCGTGCGCGCGAAGAACGCCTGGCACACGACATTCAGCAGCGCCGAGCCCGCGAAGCAGAAGAAGAGCTGCGCGGCGTTGCGGCCGATGAGGGTCGCGCTCTTCATCGGGGGCGCAGCCACACCGCGAGCAACGCCAACGGCACCATCGCCCACATGGCGCGCGTGTGGAGCCCACGCTTGGGGAAAGGGAGCGACGAGACCATCGCGGGCGCGGCGAGCAGGTAGAACGCCGCCAGCACGGGCGCGCGCGTGTCTTCGGGCAGCCAGAGGGCGAGGGCCGACACCGGCTGCAGCACCGCTGCCGCGAACAACGTCGGCACACCCTCGAACACTTCTCTGCCTGCGGTGGTCGACGTCCCCACGACTCCGAAGCGCGCGAGCCGCAGCAACCCCGTGAGGGCGTAGAGCAGCGCCGCGAGCTGTACATACGCCGGCGCGCCGAAGGCCAGCGGCATGGCCGCGGGCATCAGCACGAACGACACCGCGTCGGCCAGCGAGTCGAGGTGCGCACCGAACTCGCTTGAGGTGCCCATCTTGCGCGCCACCACGCCGTCGAAGATGTCGAAGGGGAAGGCGAGCGCTCCGAAGAGCAACGCGTACGCGGGCAGGCCGCGCGCCGCGAAGAAGATGCCCAGGAGTCCGCACACCGCGTTGGCGGCGGTGAGGGCGTTGGCGACGCTGGCGTGACCGATGATGGGAAAGAGCCGTCGCACGACGCTCACGACGCGCTCCCGTCCGCGAGGTGGAAGCGCAGCACGCCGGCGACCGCCGAGGTGAACGACGCCTCGTGGTACGGCAGCCCCCGCGCCGCGCAGAACTCCCGCACGAATGGCGCCGCCCGGCGCAGCTGCGCGCGTGCCATGCCGGGGAACAGGTGGTGTTCGATCTGGTGCTCGAGGCCTCCGAACACGAAGCGGGCGAGCGCGCCGCCGCGGTAGTTGCGCGTGGTGCGCACCTGGAGCTCGTCGAACGAAATGCCCTCCGCCTGCGCCTCGTCGAAGCTCTCGAGGTCGTAGTGGTTCCCCGCGAAGGCGGTGTTCAGGTACAGCATGCCGATCGAGGTGTGGGCGAGGAACAGCAGCGGCCCCCAGACGCCGAACGCCACGCACATGAAGGCGAGCTGGCCGCCGAGGCCCGAGAGCGACGCGAGCAGCTCGGGCACGAAGGCTTCGCGGTGAAAGCGGTAGCAGAAATAGCCGTCGCGCAGCCCGAGGAGCAGCAGCGTCTTGGGGAGGTAGCGCCCGCGGAACTTGCTGAAG
The DNA here is from genome assembly GCA_946479335.1 of uncultured Archangium sp. Next base: position 3,279 of record CAMLFP010000113.1, on the reverse strand, counting down.
AGCAGCACGCCGACGAAAGCGCCGAGGCGCGTGCGGTAGCGGCGCTCGGGGTCCCACCGCTCGGACTGATCGAGATCGCGGCCGCGCACGTTGGGCGTCGCGTGGTGCCGGTTGTGCCCGTAGCGCCACCCGGAGGGAAACTCGCCCAGGATGCCGGCGGTGAGCGCAGCGAAGCGCTGATTGCCGGCGGCCGTCGCGAACACGCCTCCGTGCGCGGCGTCATGCATGAGCCAGCCGAGCCGGTAGAAGAGGAACGACGCGATGACGAAGCACACCACTGCGGCCAGCGGGTTCTCCGTCGCCGCGCTCACGAGGAAGAGCGCGCCCGAGACCGCGACCTGCGCCACCAGGCTGACGACCGCGGTGAGCGGCCGCTTCTCGAAGCACCCCGCTTGCTCCACCTCGCGGCGCAGGTCTTCGAACGAGCTCAGAGCAACCACGTCTTCACCGCGTAGAAATAGAGGGGCGCGCTGAGAATCATGCTGTCCATGCGGTCGAGCACGCCGCCTTGACCGGGCAGCACGGCGCCGGTGTCCTTCACGCCCACGTCGCGCTTGATGGCCGAGACGAGCAGATCGCCGAGGAGCCCGAGCGACGCGAGACACGCACCGACGAGCGCGCCCGTTGCGGCGCTGAAGGGGGCGACCAGCGGGGCCGCCGACGCGGTGACGAGCGAGGTCACGGCGACGCCACCGGCGAACCCCTCCCAGGTTTTCTTGGGGCTGATCGACGGCGCCAGCTTGTGCCGGCCCAGCAGCTTGCCGAACACGTATTGGCTCGCGTCGTTGATCATGATCGACAGGAGCAGCAGCAGCGCGAGCCCCTCAGGCCCCGCCGGGCCCACGCGCGCCGGGAGCAGGAAGAGCCGCGCCACGTGGCCGAGCGCGAACGTGGTGATCAACAACCCGAACCCGACGCGGCCCACCGAGGTGAGCAGCCCCACGGTGCCCTGTCGCATCGCGCGCGCCAGCGGGATGACGGCGACGATCCACAGCATCAGGGGCAGGCCACCGGAGAGTTCGGGGTTGTCGAGCGCCAGCGCGGCGTAGTGCACGAGCACCCCGAGGAACGCGAGCACCACGGTCTGCCTGGGCCGGTCCTCCTCCGAGAGCAGCCGCAGGAACTCCCAGAGGGCCCACGCGCTCAACCCCAGGAACACGGGAATGGCGACGAACCGACCGCCGACGACGGCCGCGCCACCGACGAGCGAAGACGGCCACCAGGAGTTGATCGCGTCGCGCACCGGACGCCCCTCGGGGCGCCGCAGCTTCGGGTGGATGAAGCCGGTCGCGCTGCAGGTCGCGATGAAGCCGTACGTATAGGTCAGGAGCTGGGCGACTCCCGTCGATGGAAACAAGCCGTTCAACGCGCACTCCTTGCGGAACCCCGACGCGGCGGCTCGTAATCGGTTTCGAGCGGACCGGGTTGGTGTTTCAACGGGCGACGTTCTGCCTCGACGCCGCTGCGCTAGTTCGTGCCCTGGAGATCGATGATCGTGATCTCCGGGCGCGTGAAGCCGTGGGGCGTGAAGCTCGCGGCCACCTGCAGCACCGAGCCGTTCACCTCGTAGCCACCCGGTGGGAACTGCGAGGCGGTGCGCGAGAGGCCGATGTCGGCCGTGCCGGTCACGTACAGGTCGGGTCGAGGGAAGAGCGACTCCACCTGATCCGCCGTCGAGCTCAGGAAGATGACGTACGCGTCGCGCGGCGCCTTCTCGAGGCACGGCGCGCCGAGATCTCCGAAGGGCACGCCGCAGATCACCAGCGCGTCGTCGGGCGCGTTCACCGGCAGCCCCAGCAGTTCGATGGCCGGGCCTCCGGCGAAGAGGTTCGTCGTGCGGTCGGCGTTCGCGCGCACCGCGTAGCGACCGATGGGCGTGTAGAGCCCGCCCATCATCTTGCGGAAGAAGTCGACCGCCGCCGGGTCGCCCAGCGCGCCGCCCGCGAAGAGGATGATGTCGGGCCGCTCGACGCGCATGAGCTGATCGAGCCGGTGCAACGCCCGCGTCTGGCGCGTCGCGTTCACGTCGTTCAGCACCAACAGGCGCACGTGCTTGCTGCGCGGCCACTTGCCGGTGGTGAGGTCGACGCGGCGCACGCGCAGCCAGTCGGCGGAGATGAACTGTTGGTAGGCCGCCGCGCTGAGGGCGAGCACCACCGCGAGGGCGAGCAGCGAGCGCTTCACCGGCGCCCCTTCGGCTGCGGCGGCTGCGCGGTGCGCGGGTCTTCGGGCCAGCTGTGTCGCGGGTACTGGCGCATCAGCTCCTTGCGCACCGCGGGGTAGTGGCGGTCCCAGAAACCGGCGAGGTCGGTCGTCACCTGCACGGCGTTGTAGTTCGGCGCGAGCAGATGAATGACCAGCGGCGTGCGGCCGACGGTGGGGCCCTTCGTCATGCCGAAGAAGTCCTGCAGGCGCGATTCGATCCACGGCGGCTTGCCGGGCTCCCAGTTGATCTTCACCGTGCGCCCCCCGGGGAGCGTCAGCTGCGCCGGCGCCTCCTTCGCCAGGAGCTGCGCCTGCCGTGGCGTGAGGCGCGCGTTGAGGAACTCCAGCAGGCTCGCCTCTTCGAGCTCCTTGAACGAGCGGAGGTTCGCGCACAGCGCCTTCACCGCGTCGCGGATGAACTGCGTGTCGGGCGTCGGGAACTCCGCCTCGGGGAAGCCGGTGCGCAGCGTGTCGACGCGGCACTGCCAGTGCGTGAGCTTCTCGGCGTCGGTGAAGGCGGCGGGGCCCGCAGCGATGGCGTGCTCGGCGAGGAGCGCGCCGGTCTCGTCGCTCGCCGGCGCCGGTTGCCGCGTCTCTTCGAGCGTCACCGCGCCGTACGTCATGCGCGTCACGCGATCGACGCGGCGGGCCGACTCGTTCCATTCGAGGCGATCGACTTCACCGAGCGCGTCGGGGTTGGTCTCCAGCAGCCACTCCGCTTCGATCTTCGAGGCGAGCCGCACCACGACGGCGCCGCGCTTCTCCTCGGCGTCGACGGCCACCATCAGCTCCGCGTCGTGCACGACCGACGAGGGGTCGAGCGTCGCCGAGCCACCGGCAGAGAACACGACCTCGGGCGCGCGGGGCCGACGGCGCTTCGCCACGCGATCCGGGAAGCCCGCGAGTACCGCACGCAGCAACGCACTGTCGCGCTCCACGTTGGTGCGCGGCGCGTTCGCGCGGTTCGAGTCGATCACCCGCGCGAGCTGCTTCGTCACGCGGTCCACCGAGCTCATCGGGGGGCAGGGGAAGTTCTCCATCGATGTGCAGCGCGCCGAGGGGCAGGTCACAGTC
>CAMLFP010000112.1 GCA_946479335.1 uncultured Archangium sp. | reverse complement strand
CCGATCGCGCTGAGGCCGGTAAATCGGCCTCGGAAAACTCGAATTTGACAGGGCTTTTCGCACGATCAAGATGCGCTACATCCATGTCGGAGATCGCCCGTATCGGGGGGGAGTTGGCGAAGGTTCAACCCCCCGTAAACAGCCCAGAAAAGTCGCTGACGCGCTTCCACGAGCGGCTCCTCGCGGAGGAGCTGACGGGGAAGGTCGCCGACGGGCAGGCCCGCGTGATGCGCGCGGTGGCCGAGGCGAAGGTCGATCTCAACCCCCACCAGCTGGAAGCCGCTGTTTTCGCGATGGATTCGCTCTCGCGCGGCGGCTGCATGCTGGCCGACGAGGTCGGTCTCGGGAAGACCATCGAAGCCGGCATCGTCATCGGCCAGCTCGCCGCTGAAGGGAAGACGCGCATCCTCGTGCTGGCGCCCGCCACGCTGCGCGCGCAGTGGCAGCAGGAGCTCAAGGAGAAGTTCGACGTCGACGCCGTGGTGGTCGACGGGCGCACCATTCGCGCCACCGGCAACGCGTTTGATCAGCCGTGCGTCGTCATCGCCTCGCACCCGTTCGCCGCGTTCCGCCAGGAGCTGGTCTCGCAGATCCAGTGGGACCTCGTGGTCATCGACGAGGCGCACCGCCTGCGCAACTCGCACAAGCCCAACAACAAGATGGGCAAGGCGCTCAAGGCCGCGCTGGGCAAGGCGCCCAAGCTGCTGCTGACGGCGACGCCGCTCCAGAACGAGATGAGCGAGTTGTTCGGGCTCATGTCGCTGCTCGACGAGGCGATCCTCGGGCCTGAAGAGGCGTTCCGCGCGCACTTCCCGATCGACGCCGAGACCGGCGGGCTGACGGAGCAGAGCCAGAAGGAGATCCGCTACCGCATCGCGCCGGTGGTGCAGCGCACGCTGCGCCGCCAGGTGCGCGAGTACGTGAAGTACACGAACCGCCGCAGCGTGGTCGAAGACTTCACGCCGCTCCCCGAGGAGCAGGCGCTCTACGAAGAGGTGAGCGAGTACCTCCGCCGGCCGGAGAGCGCGGCCATCGAGCCCGCGAAGAAGACGCTGCTCACGCTGGTGTACCGGAAGCTGCTCGCGTCTTCGACGTACGCCATCGCGCCCACGCTGCGGAAGCTGTCGGAGACGCTCGAGAAGCGCCTCGCCGCCGCCAAGCTGGGGCAGGCCGCGAACTCGCTGCTCTTCGAACCCGAGGAGCTCAAGCACTTCGCCGAAGAGGCCGAGAGCTGGGAAGACGACAACAAGCCGCGCGGCAACGTCATCGCCAACATGGAGCGCGAGGTCTGGGAGCTCCGCCGCTTCGCGGATCGCGCCGACGCCATCAAGGTGAACGCCAAGGGTGATGCGCTCAAGCGCGCGTTGGACCGCGTGTTCACCGTCGCCCGCGCGCACCAGTGGCCCGAGAAGGCGGTCGTCTTCACGGAGAGCAAGCGCACGCTCGAGTACCTCGAGAACCTGCTGGGCGCGCACGGCTACGCGGGGAAGATCTGCAAGCTGACCGGTGACGCGGGCACGCCCGAAGCGCGCCGCGAGCTGGTGCGGCAGTTCAAGGAGGAGAAGCAGATCCTCCTGATGACCGAGGCCGGGGCGGAGGGCTTGAACCTCCAGTTCTGCAACCTGGTCGTGAACTACGACTTGCCGTGGAACCCGCAGCGCGTCGAGCAGCGCATCGGCCGCTGCCACCGTTACGGCCAGCAGCGCGACGTGCTGGTGCTCAACTTCCTCAACCGCAGCAACGCCGCCGACGCGCGGTTGTACGAGCTGCTGGAGCGCAAGCTGAACCTCTTCGACGGCGTGTTCGGCGCGTCGGACGAGATCCTCGGGGCGCTGGAGAGCGGCGTCGACTTCGAGAAGCGCGTGCTGGAGATCTACCAGTCGTGCCGGCTGCCCGAGGAGATCAACACCGCCTTCGACGCGCTCCGGAAGGACCTCGAGACCGGCATCAACCAGCGCATGATGGAGACGCGCGCCAAGCTCATCGAGCGCTTCGACGGCGATGTGCGCAACAAGCTCCGCGTGGCCGGTGACGCTGCGCGCGAGGCGGTCAGCAAGCGCAAGCTCCAGGAGAAGAACTTCACCGGCTCGGTGCTGGGCACCGCCGCCGTCGGCCGCCGTCAGCTGGCGCTCGCTGCGAAGGAAGTCCGCGCGCGCACCAACGACGCCGTCACCACGCTGACCATCGATGGCTCCACGCTGCCTCCGAAGCTCGAGGGGCTGCTGGGCAAGCAGGGCTGGTGGTACGCGTACCGCTTCGAGCTCACCGGCTTGAAGCCCGAGGAGCGCGTGGTGCACATCGTGTGCACCAAGTACGGCGAGGGGTGGCGCGTGGTGCCGTACCTCGACGCCGAGCTGCTGCCGCGCGCGATGGCGCGGGAGGTCGAGGGCCGCATGCCGCCGCCGACGCTGCCCACGCTGGAGCACGAGAAGGCCCTGATGGCCGCGAAGGACGAGCTCACCCGCGCCGCCGAGCGCAAGAACATGCTCGAGCTCGACGCCGCGAAGGACCGCGCCGATCGCTTCGCCGAAGACTGCCTCTTCACGCCCCGTCAGCAGATGGAGCGCGCGCGCAACGAATGGGAAGAGGCGCGCAAGCAGGTCACCGGCATCGAGGACCCCGCGGAGCGCATGAAGGCCCGCGCGTCAGCCGAGCGCCTCGAGCGCGAGTACCGCCGCAAGCTGACGCAGCTGCGCCAGTCGGAAGACGCGAAATACGCCGAGAAAGACCGCACCCTCGCGGCGCTGTCGCAGAAGGCGAAGGTCGTCACCAACCGCACGTTGGTCGCGTCGTCGTACTTCTGGGTCGAGTGACCCGCTTTCCGCGAGCGCGCGCCGGGCGTGCTGTGTAAAGCCACTGGCATGAACGAGCGCGAGACCGCACTGCTGGCCCTCGAGTCGGAGCGTTCACCGGAGCGCCGCCTGGAGGCCGCGGAGACGCTGGTGGAGCTGGGCAACGTCTCCGACGTGCCGCGCCTCATCGCCGATGCGCAGGTGAACGTGCGTCGCGCGGGCCTGGCGCTGGCCGGCACGCGGCTGCCTCCCGCCGAGGCGAGGGAGTTGCTCGCGCGCTTCGTCTCCGCGCCCGAAGTGGAGCTCCGCGTCGAGGCGACGGGTCGGCTGGCTGATCTCGCGTTGCCCGACGCGCGCGGCACGCTGACCGTCGCGCTGCAAGACGCGCAGTTGCCGGTGCGCTTCGAGGCGGCCCGCGGCATCGCGATGCTCAAGCACGGCGCCGGCTTCGAGGTGTTGGTCGAGGGGCTCAAGAGCGCTGACTTCCGCTTTCGCGCTGCGGGCGCGCTGGCGCTGCTGGGCGACCCCCGCGCGGTGCCGCCGTTGAAGCGGGTGTTGAACAGCTGGCTGGTGCCGCCGTTCGACCGCACGCGCGTGGCGACGGCGCTGGCGGTGCTGGGCGACGCGGAGGGTGTCGCGCACCTCTTCTCGCGCGTCGGCAAGAAGCTGGCGATCGATCGCCCGATGGCCGTCGAGGCGCTCGGTGAGCTCGATTCGCCCGAGGCCAAAGCGAAGCTGCTCGAGATCCTCTCGACGCCGGGAGACTTCGCGCAGGGCACCGCCGCGCGCGCGTTGGGCTTCCACCCGGGTGACGACGTCAAGGCGGCGCTGCTCGCCGCGGCGAAGGGCGAGGGCAGCGATGACTTCAAGCTCGACGTCGCCGAAGGGCTGTTGCGGCAGGGCGCGCGCGCCGAGGTCGAGGCGATGACGTTGACCGACGCCGAAGCACAGAAGGAGCTCGCGCAGCTCCTCGAGGACTACGCCGATGAAGCTCGTTGATTCGCACTGTCACCTCGAGACGAAGGACTTCCCGGTCACTGGCGAGGTCATCGAGCGTGCGCGGGCCGCGGGCGTGGTGCACGCGGTCGTCGTCGGGCTGCTGCAGAAGCCGGGCGACTTCGGCAACGCGTTGAACGCCGCGCGCGCGCACCCCGACTTCCTCACGCCGACCATCGGCATCCACCCGCACGACGCCGCGCAGGCCACCGCCGACGACTGGAGCGAGCTCGAGCGCCTCGCCGCGCTGCCGGAAGTGAAGGGCATCGGCGAGACCGGCCTCGACTACTACTACGACCATTCCCCGCGCGACGCGCAGGCCGAGGGCTTTCGCCGGCAGTGCGCGCTCGCGAAGCGCACCGGCAAGCCCATCGTCATCCACGTGCGCGACGCGCATGACGACTGCTTCGAGATCCTGAAATCTGAAGGCATGTCGAAGGGCATGATCCACTGCTTCACCGGCGACACGGCCGCCGCGCGGCGGTACCTCGATCTCGGGTTCCACCTCTCCATCTCCGGCGTCGTCACCTACAAGAAGGTCGAGCCGCTGCAGGAGGCCGTGAAGTTCGCGCCGTTGGAGCGGCTGATGGTGGAGACCGACTCGCCGTACCTCTCGCCCGCGCCGTTCCGCGGGAAGTGGCCCAACGAGCCGATGCGCGTCGCAGAGACGGCGAAGAAGGTCGCCGAGCTGCACGGGCGCGACGCTGACGAGGTGGCGCTCATCTGCGCGAAGAACACTGCGAGCCTGCTCGGACTGACACTGGCGTTCTAGAAGCCGCCCCTCACCCCTCGCTGCGCGAGACCCTCTCCCCGGGGGAGAGGGATTTTCTACCGGCCCAGCTCGCGCGCGATGACGTCGAAGTCTCGGTCGGCGTTGGGCATGTCGGTCAGCAGCGCCTCGGGGTCGAAGGTGAAGTCGGCCTGGGGCATCGCCAGCATCGGCGCGATGGCCGCCTCGCCCTTCTTGTCGGCCCACGTCGCGTAGATGACGCGGCCCTTCTCGACCTGGAGGTAGCCCTCCTGCGGCCCGGCGCGCACCAGCAAGCGGCCTGACTTCATCGACACGCCGATGATCTTCGCGAGGTCTGCCGCCGACAATTCGTCGAAGCTGCCGCGCACGGTGTGGCCGAGGCCGCCGTGCTCGATGCGATCGAGGTACGCCTTGCGGATGGTGCTCGCCGCTTCCTCCGGCGCCAGCGGGAGCGGGATGAAGCCCGTGATGCCCGCCTGCATGAGGCGTTCACGGCTGCCTGCGTCGGTCGGGTCACCCAGCAGCAGCACCGGCAACGACGCGCTCTCGGGCCGCGCGCGGATGAACTGCACCAACGCCACGATGTCGCCCACGCCGTAGCCCAGCCCCACCACGATGGTGTCGGCCTCGTTGCTGAGCGCCGCGTCGATGACGCCGTCGAGCTTGATGACCGACTGCACCACCATGCCGCCCTTGCTCAGCTCGTCCATCAGGTCGGTGCGCACCGCCTCGTCGGGGTCGGCGATGAAGATCTGCCGGCCGTCCTGCTCCACGCGCTGCTTGAGGAGGTCGCCCGACTGCAGCACCGACAGCGCGTCGATGACCTGCGGGTCGAACAGCGAGCTCTCGCGCATCAGGGTCATCGCCTCGGCTTTGGTCAGCACGCGGCCATGCGGGTTGAAGGGGTTGCGCGTGAGGTCGAAGAAGGCGTCGACGGCGGCGATGATGCGCGCCCCGAGCGTGATGTCTTCCCCCTTCACGCCCTGCGGCACGCCGGTGCCATCGAAGCACTCGTACAGCTGCGCGAGGATGGCGTTGACCCCGCCCGGGAGGTGCACCGTCTCGAAGAGCTTGATGGGCGCGCGCGCGTAGCGCTTGGCCTCGGCCTTCGCCTCGGGGTTCGAGGCGATGAGCGGCAGCGTGAGGTGGTGATCGGGCTTCTTGCCGAGGTCGTGGAGGTACGCGGCGATGGAGGTGTGCGAGACCTCGCGCGGCTGCATGCCGAGGCGGCGCGCCATCAGCTGCGCCTGACGCGCGATCTGCCCGGAGTGCCCGCGGAACTCCTTGCGCGGCATCTCCAGCAGCCCCACGAGGATGTTCAGCGTCTCGACGAAGTCGTTCTCACCGACGGTGCCGCGCACCGCGCCCAGCGCCTCGCGCAGCTGCGTGGGGTTCAGCCGGCTGTTGGTCTTGCCCGAGCCGCCCTGGCTCGAGGTGCGGCCCGACACCTCATTCATCGCGACCACGCGCGACTCGCTGCCCTCGTACGCACCGGCGAGCTTCCGCGCGTCGGTCACCATCGAGGCGCTGCTGTGCATCGACGAGAACGCGGTCGGGTCGCCGTAGTAGTGCTTCTTGATGCCGGCCTGGATGGCGCTGCGCACGCCGACGTAGGCGAAGACCTCCGTCATGTCGGTGATGAGCGCGATCTCCTTCACCAGCGCTTCGTTCTGCGGCTCGGCCATCACGATCGACAGCACGCGGCGCTCGGCGTCGTAGGCGATGGGCAGGAAGTCCTGCTTCTCGGCCATGCGCACCGGCACCTTCTCCAGCACCTCGGGCGCGATCTTCGCGGCGGCCAGCTTCTCGGCCGACACGAAGCGCGTCTTGAACTCCGTGGCCAGAAAGCGGAGCAGGGGGCCTTCTTGAATGAGGCCCAGCTCCACCAGACAGTCACCGAGGCGGTGCCCGGTGATCTTCTGGTGGCTCAGCGCCTGCTCGACAGACTCCGCCGAGGCCAGGCCCGCTTCGATGAGCTTCTCCCCGAGTCGCTTTCCGGCCATACGTCAGGTGCTGACGGGTTCGCTGCTGGCGGGCTCCGCCGGCTTCTCTTCCGCAGGCGCGGCGGGCACGAGCGCGTTGAACGGCTTGAACGCGAGGCCCTCGGGGAGCGACGCGTCGCGCTTCGGCTCCTCGTGCTTCTTGTGCTCCTCGGCGCGGGGCTTCGTCTCCACCCTCGGCGCGCGGGGCTTCTTCTCCGGCTTCGGCGGCGGCGGGTGGGCCACGAGCGCCTTCTCGAGGTGCGCCACGAAGTTGTCGAGCGCCTGGGCGAGCTGCGGGTTCTCCAGCAGCCGCTCGAGGCGCTTGCTCAGGCGCAGCTTCGCCTGGTGCGCGGCGACCTCTTCCTTCCGCTCCTCGCGGGGAGGCGGGGGCGGCGGCGGCGTGTACGCGAACTCGTTCGCGTCGATGGGGCCCGGGTCGAGGCGCTCGAGCTTCTCGATGACCAGCTGCGCGTGGCCCTTGAACTGCTCGACCTTGCCCTTCACGAGCAGGTAGTCGTCGGTCGAGAACGCGCCGTCGGCGGCCGCGACGTTCTCGAAGATCCGCGCGTCGATGGACCCGGTGCGGTCCACCAGGGTGAGCTTGAGGAAGGACTTGCCCGCCCTGCTGGTGATTTTCTCTTTGAAGGTCGCGCGAAAGACGGTGTGAATTGACTCACCCGTCTTCAAGTCTTTCGCCCAGATCTTCCTGATGGTCTCGTCGCTCTGATTGGTGTCGGTCACGGAGGTGCGCGTTTTCGCCTTTTTCGATAAGGATGTGAATCATGTTGACGCTTCTTGTGCTCCCGGCGCTGGTGATGACCGCTGAACCCAAGTGGGAAAAGGCGGCCGAAACAGGTGGTGTGACGGTGCTGCGCCGCGACAAAGAGGGCAGCTCCGTGAAGGAAGTGAAGGCCACTGCGGTGTTCGACGCCGCGCCGAAGGCGGTCTGGGCCGTCATCAACGACCTCGACAACTACAAGGACTTCATGCCCTACACGGCGGAGGCCAAGGTGCTCGAGCGCAGCGCTGACGGGAAAGAGGTGGTCAGCTACCAGCACCTGACCGCGCCCATCGTCTCGGAGCGCGACTACCTCATCAAGCTGCGCAACGAGAGCACCACCACCGACGACGGCAAGACCGGCTACTACAAGGTGGTCTGGAACGCGCTCCCCCCGGAGAAGGACTCGATGATGCCGGAGAAGAAGGACGTGGTGCGCGTGCGCGTCAACGACGGCTACTGGCAGCTCGAGGGCAACGCCGACGCCTCGAAGACCTTCGCGACGTACTACGTGTACACGGCGCCGGGCGGCTCCATCCCCACGTTCGTGATCAACATCGCCAACACCGAAGCGGTGCCCAAGGTGTTCGAGTCGATCCGCAAGCGCCTCAAGAAGTGATCAACGGCGGCGCGCCGACTCGCGCGTCACCTTGAACAACACGCCGGCGACCACGAAGCCCAGCACCACGCCGTAGACGTAGTACTGCGGGTCGTGGCGCCCTTTGAGCAACATCACGAAGGCGCCCAGGCCCAGCACCACGGCGAGCGCGATCCACACGGTTTGCGGGTTGAACTTCGGCTTCTCGGTGTGCGCGGCGATCGCGCCCATCGCCGAGGCCTTGCGCCAGACCGTCTCGTCTTCGCGTTGCACCTCGTCTGACGGGTCGACCAGCCCGGAGTGGGCGGCGACGCGCAGCGCCTCGAGTGACGAGAACTCCATCTCGCCATCGGCGCTGCGCACGCGGTACTTCACGAGAGCTCCGCGCAGATCTGTTCGGCGATGCGCAGGCCGTCGATGCCTGAAGACACGATGCCGCCCGCGTACCCCGCGCCTTCGCCGCCCGGGTACAGGCCCTTCATCGACACCGACTGCAGCGTCTCGTCGCGGGTGATGCGCAGCGGCGTGGAGGTGCGCGCCTCGATGCCGATCAGCGTGCCCTCACCCGAGGCGAAGCCCTTCATCTTGCGATCGAACGCCTTGATGGCCTGCTTGAGCGAGGCCGTGAGCCACTCGGGGAAGAGCCGGTTCAGGTCGACGTGCGCGAGGCCGGGCCGGTACGTGGTACCGCCCAGCGGCGCCTTCACCCGGCCCGCCAGGTAGTCGGGGATGCGCTGCGCCGGCGCGAAGAACTTCCCGCCGCCGAGCTCGTACGCCTTCGTCTCCCAGTAGCGCTGGAAGGCGATGCCCGCGAGCGGCCCGGTGAAGCCCGCCTTCGCGAAGTCTTCGACCGTCACCGACACCACCAGGCCAGCGTTCGCGTACTTCGCGTTGCGGTGCGAGTTCGACATGCCGTTGGTGCACTGCATGCCTTCTTCCGTCGGCGTGGGCACCACGATGCCGCCGGGGCACATGCAGAACGAGTACACGCCACGCACGTCGCCATCGACCGAGAGGTTCTCCGCCAGCTTGTAGTCAGCGGGCGGGAGCTTCGGATGGTCGGCCACCTTGTCGCCGTACTGGATGGCGTTGATGAGCCCCTGCGGGTGTTCGGCGCGGAAACCCAGCGCGAAGGGCTTGGGCTCGATGAACACGCGCTCGTCAGCGGCGAACTTCTCGAACAGCTCGCGCGCGGAGTTGCCGGGCACCAGCACCACGCGGTCTGAATGCAGCTCCGTGCCGTCGGCCAGCTTCACGCCGGTGATGTGGCCGTCCTTCGAGAGCAGATCTTCGACGCGCGTCTGGAAGCGCACCTCCACGCCCATCGCCTGGAGGTCTTGCCGCATCTTCTCCACGGCGAGCGGGAGGAGATCGCTGCCGATGTGCGGCTTGCCCTGCACGAGGATGCGGTCGGGCGCGCCGTACTTCGCGAAGGTCTCGATGACGCGGCGCACGTGCGGGTGGTTGATGCGCGTCGACAGCTTGCCGTCGGTGTACGCGCCGGCGCCGCCCTCGCCGAAGCTCATGTTGCTCTCGGGCGTCAGGGTGCCGTCGCGCATCAGCTTCGCCACGTCTTTGCGGCGCTCGATGACGTCCTTCCCGCGGTCGAGGAGGATCGACTTCACCCCGCGCAGCGCCAGCTCCCACGCGCAGAAGAGGCCGGCGGGGCCCATGCCCACGATGATCGGCCGGTGCTTCGGCTGCTTCTTCACCGGCAACGCCTGCGGGAGCGGCGCCTCGGCGGGGCTCACGTCGGGCGGCAGCGTCTTCGGCAGCTTGCCCGGCGCGAAGTCGACCTCCACGGTGTGGATGTAGCGGGGGCTGTTCTTCTTGCGGGCGTCGAGCACGCTGCGCACCACGCGCACCTGCGAGAAGTCTGAAGGCGTGACGCCCAGCTTCTCGGCGGCCTTCTTGCCCAGGAGCGACTCCGGCTCGTCGAGCCAGAGCGCGAGGTTGTTGACGCGGTACGACGGCACGGCGGCGGCTTATGCCTGCTTTCAGCCGCACTGGTAAGGCGCTTCAGGCCATTCGCGGCCTTTCGCAGTTGCCTGCGTAGCGGCCTTCGCAGGTCACGGCCTGATGACGTTGCAACATGTCGAAATCACGCTGTTTCGAACGTCAGCGAGCGTGGCACGGACCATGTACTTGGCGGGCGGCACAACCGGAGGGTTTACCCATGAGCACCGACAAAAAAGGCACCAAGATTCTCGCGAAGACTTTCTTCGCTCAGCTGCGCGCGGGTGGTTACACTTCGAACCAGATTCTGGATATCGCCACCGAGCTCATCGATCAGGTCACCTGTGACTTGAAAGATGTCCACACGGTGGACACGAAGACGACGCAGGAAAACCCCCGCGTCTCGGCGTGAACGAGTGCTGACCCCTTGGAGCGCTCGTGCTCCGGCCTGGCGCCGGGGTGGAGGCTCCCAAGCGGGTGAGCAGGTCAGAAGCCCGGCTTGATGCCGGGCTTTGTTTTTTTCTACGCGCGCCGCTTGAGCGCGGTCGCCGCGCAGACGATGAGCAGCCCGAGCGTCATCGCCGCGAAGACGTAGCTCTCGCTCCAGCTGGCGATCACGGCCCAGAGGCCGAACGCGCCCACCCCGAACAGCACGTCGAGCCACGCGGGCTTCTTCTGCTCGTGCATCAGCGCGCCCCCGCAGAACACCATCGGCGTGCCCCACAGCACCTGGCGCTTCACCGCCTCGAGGTTGCTCATGATGGTGCCGCCGTTGTGCACGATGACCGCCGCGAAGATGACGACGGTGCCGATGGCCAGCACCAGCACGCCGGCGGCCGCGATGTCTTTCGTGAGCTTCGCCTTCTCGTCGAACTGTTGGATCGCGAGGTCCACCAGCTGCTCCAGCGCGGAGTTCAACATCTCCGCGAAGAGCACCAGCAGCACACAGAAGATGAGCGTCACCTTCTCCGCGAGCCCGAGGGGGATGCCGCTGCCCACGAGGCCGACCAGCAGCCCCGCGATGATGTGCATGCGCATGTTGCGCTGATGCACCACGGTGTGGAGCAACCCGTCCCACGCGTGGAGCAACGAGCGGAGGAAGCTCGTCGGCGGTTTGTTCGCTTGAAAGGGAGGTGGGGCCACGGCGCGACAACGATGGCGCTCCCTTCGTCACTCTTCAAATTTCTGAAGGGGAAGGGCGCGCGATTTCGAGCGCTTGCCGTTGGCCGCCGAGTTGCACAAGGCGCCGCGCATGACCTTCCGATCGCTGCTGCTGGCCTCCGCCGTCGTGCTGACCGCCTGTGAGCCGAACCTCCCGCCGCCGGGCGAGCTGGTGAAGTCGAAGCAAGACCGCATCACCACCGCCGCGCCCGATGCTGACGTGAAGACGACCGTCGACGCGGTGAACACCTTCGGCTTCGACGTGTACCGCGCCATCGCGGGGAGCGACGGCAACGCGGCCTTCTCGCCCTCCAGCGTCAGCACCGTGCTGGGCATGCTGCTGGGCGGCGCGAAGGGCGAGACCGCGGCGGGCATCAAGCAGACGCTGAACGTGACGCTCGACGACGCCGCGTTTCACCGCGCGATGAACACCCTCGATCTCGCGGTGACCTCTCGCGGCGTGGGCGCGAAGTCGAAGGACGGCAAGGCGTTCAAGCTGCGCACCAACAACCAGATCTTCTCGCAGGAAGGCTTCGTGATGGAGCAGCCCTTCATCGACCTGCTCGGCACCGAGTATGGCGCCGGCGTCGCGCTGCTCGACTTCGAGAAGCAGGCGGAGCACTCGCGCGTGGCGATCAACAACTGGGTGAAGGGGAACACGGAGGGGCTCATCCCCGAGCTGCTGGCGCCCGGCACCATCGATTCGTCGACGCGGCTCGCGCTGGTGAACACGCTCTATTTCAACGCCGCGTGGGCGACGCCGTTCAAGAAGGAAGACACGCAAGACGGCGACTTCAAGAAGCTCGACGGGTCCACCGTGCGCGTGCCGATGATGCGCGGCGCCGACATCTCGTCGAGCCATGCGCTGGTCGACGGCGTCGACGTGCTGGAGCTGCCGTACGACGGCGGTGAGGTGTCGCTGCTGGTGCTCGCTCCGCAGGTCTCGGAGTTCGCGTCGTTCGAGGCCTCGCTCGACGGTGAGAAGCTGCGTTCACTCAAGGCCGCGCTGGAGACGGAGACGTTCCACGCCGTGCGGCTGCCGAAGTTCACCGCGCGCACCCACGCGAAGCTCGACGACGTGCTCAAGGCGTTGGGGATGAGCGCGGCCTACGGGCCGGCAGACTTCTCAGGCATCTCCACGTCGGCGCCGCTGGTGCTGGGCACGGTGGTGCACGAGGCGGTGGTGAAGACCGACGAGGCGGGCACCGAAGCCGCGGCAGCGACCGCCGCTGACATCAAGCTCGGCGCGGCGCCCATCGACGATGTCATCACCATCGACCGGCCGTTCATCTACGTGATCCTCGATCGGCCCACGGGCGCGGCGCTCTTCGTCGGGCGCGTCACGGCGCCGTGAGCGGCCACGGGCGCGCAGCTTCGAGCTGGAGCGCGAGTTCGAGCAGCGTGCGCTCGCGGCCGTGATCAGCGCCGAACTGCACGCCGATGGGCAGCCCGCTGGTCGAGCGCGCGAGCGGCAGCGACAACGCAGTGGCGCCGGTGACGTTGTACGGCGAAGTGAAGGGCACGAACTCGGTGAGCCGCGCGCGCGTCACGTCGGGAGGCAGCTCGGCGCCGAGGTGCCCCAGCTTCGGCGGCAGCGTGCCCAGCACCGGTTAGAGCACCACGTCGTACTTCTGAAGCACCGGCCGCCAGGTGTTCTCGTACAGCCCCCGGAGCCGCAGCGCCGCCTGGAGCGCGCGCAGGCGCTGCTTGTGGAAATCGACGCACAGCCCCTTCGTCCACGGGTCGAGCAGCTCGGTGTTGAAGCCGCGTTGCGCGACGTAGGGCATCGAGCTCGACTGCAGGTACGCGGTGAGCGCCCAGAAGAGCAGGAAGTCCTCCTCGAACTCTGGCGTCGACGGGTTGGCGATCTCCTCCACGTGATGGCCGAGCTCGGCGCAGGTCTTCGCGGCGTCGCGCACCGCCTGGGCGATCTCCGCGTCGACCACCGTCTGGAGCGCGTTGGTGAAGAAGCCGATGCGCAGCGGCTTCGCGGGCGCAGTTCCTTCAGGGAGCATCGACGGCAGGTGCTTGCGCGGCACCTCCGCGGAGACCGCCTTCCAGAAGGCCACCGTGTCGCGCACCGTGCGGCTCACGCAGCCGTGCACCGCCACGTTCACCGGGAGCAGGTTCGAGCCCTCCATGTCGAAGCGGCCGCGCGTCGGCTTGAGGCCCACCAGCCCGCACGCCGCCGCGGGGATGCGAATGGAACCGCCGCCGTCGCTGGCCAACGCGAGCGGGAGCACCCCCGCGGCCACCGCGCACGCCGCGCCGCCCGACGAGCCGCCGGTGGTGCGCGAGGGGTCCCACGGGTTGCGCGCGGGCTCGAAGCCCAATGGTTCGGTGACGGCGGTGAGCCCGAGTTCCGGCGTCGCGGTCTTGCCGAGTGAAATGAACCCCAGCGCGTCGAACACGTTCACCCAGGGGTCGTTCTTCGGCGACGGCGTCGCGCTCCCGCCGCGCGAGCCGAAGGTGGTGCGTGTGCCGGCCTGTTTCGAGAGGTCCTTGATCGCCGAGGGGACGCCCGAGAACGGCCCGGCCGCCGGCGTCGCTGCTTCCTTCATCGCGCGCTCGAAGGTGGGCGTGAAGAACGCACCGAGGTGCTGCTTCGCTTCTGCGCGCTTCACGGCGGCCTCGACGACCTCCTTCGACGACACCTCGCGCTTCGCGATGCGTTCAGCGGTCTCTACGGCGTCCCACGCGGCGAACTCGTTCATGAAACTCCGTAGATAAGTCAGGAAGAATGCGGCGTCGCGTCTTCGTGCGCGTCGGCAACAACGCTGCGCCGGTTCGTGGGGCGTCCCTGACGTCTTCACGTCAACGCAGGCGGTTCAACAGCACACGCTGACGCCTCCGGCTGAAACACCGGAATGGATAGCTCAAGGAAGAGCAACGCATTCACACTGCGTGTGTCGAAGGTTCGAATCCTTCTCCACTCACCGGGAGGCCGCTGGACAAGCTGATGAATACGCGGCTCCCGGGCCGCCACACGCGTCGCCTCCTGACGATGCCAACCTCTCGCCAGCCGCTCGTCTTCGGGCCCGCGTGAAGTTCGCGCTGACGGACGCTTCGTGGAGACGGCCCGGAGTGTGAGCAGTTCGGCACAACGCGCGTTCTTCCGTGAGTCCGGTGGGCTCCCACTTTTTTCGCAGGCGCATCACCCGCAGCAAACCGAAGGAGGCAGACCATGAAGATCGAGATCCAGACCCACGAGCGCGCGTTCCT
>CAMLFP010000111.1 GCA_946479335.1 uncultured Archangium sp. | reverse complement strand
AACTTGGGCTCCAGCGACCCGAGCGCCAGCCAGCGATCGTCCTTCGTGCGGTACAGCCCGTAGCAGGGGTAGCCGCCGTTCAAACCCTCGCGCCCCCGCTGCAACGGAGCGCCTTCGCCGCCCATCAACAGCCGCGCCGCGAGGTGCATGTGCAGGAACGCCGTCGCACCATCGGTCATCGACACGTCGACGAAGCGGCCCACGCCGGTGCGCGTGCGCTCGTGCAGCGCCGAGAGGATGCCCACCAGCGCAAAGAGCGAACCGCCGCCGATGTCCGCCACCTGCACGCCGGGGAGCGCCGGTTTTCCGTCGCGCTCGCCGCCGTAGCCGAGCACCCCGTTGCGCGCGAGGTAGTTGATGTCGTGCCCCGCCTTGAGCGCATCGGGCCCGGTCTGCCCGTAGCCGGAGATGGCGCAGTAGATGAGCTTCGGGTTGAGCGCCTTGAGCGTCTCGTAGTCACAGCCGAGCCGCTTCATCACGCCGGGCCGGAAGCTCTCGATCAGCACGTCGTAGTGCGGCACCAGCGCCTTCAACGTCGCGAGCCCCTCCGCCGACTTGAGGTCGATCGCGATCGAGCGCTTGTTGCGGTTCAAGCCGAGGAACAGCGCCGAGGTCTCGCCCTTCATCGGCGGCGCGTGGCGCGTGTAGTCACCGGAGCCGGGCTCTTCGACCTTGTCGACCTGCGCGCCGAGATCGGCCAGCACCAGCGTGGCGTACGGGCCCGGCAACAACCGGGACAGATCGAGGACCTTCAGACCTTCAAGGGGTGTGGACATGAAAAAACCTCTCCCCGCGCGGGCGGAGAGAGGCTCCAGGTGCGAGGAACGTCTCAGCCGATCAGCTTCGCGAGCTTCATCGCGAGGCCCATGTCCATCGGCTTGAACTTCAGCTTGCCGGTCATGGCCGCGGTCTGCGGGTTCATCTGCTTGTTCATGATCTTCTCGAAGTCAGCCGCCGCCACCGAGATCGTCATCTTCGACTCGCCGTTCTTGCCGTCGGTGATCCAGTCGGCAGGCTTGGTGGTGTCGAGCGTGAACACGCCGCCGCCGTCACCGCCGATGTCGAAGTGGATGACCGCGTTCAGCTCCTTGAGCAGCTCCGGCTTCTCGGTGAGCTTCTTGGTGATCGAGGCGGTGACGGTGTCCTTGATGCTCATGTTCAGCTTCCTTGGTGAGGGTTGACTTCAGAATCAGTTTCGCCGCGAAGGCTTAAGGAATCGCAGTGTCCTTCGCAAGCACGTCGATGAACTGCTGCAGGGGCATGGTCTTGAGATCTTCGCCGCCGTGTTTGCGAGGCGCGACGGCGTTGGCCTCGACCTCCTTGTCGCCGATGACGAGCACGTAGGGCACCTTGGCGATCTCCGCCTCGCGGATCTTCTTCTGCATCGAGAGCCCGCGGTCGTCGAACTCCACGCGGAAGCCCTGGGCGTTCAACTGCGCCGCGACCTTGCGCGCGTAGTCGTCTTGCCGATCAGCCACGGTGACGAGGGTGGCCTGCACCGGCGCCAGCCACGCGGGGAACACGCCCGCGTAGTGCTCGATGAGGATGGCGATGAACCGCTCGAAGCTGCCGAAGATCGCGCGGTGCAGGACGACCGGCCGGTGCTCCTTGTTGTCTTCGCCGACGTACGAGAGGTCGAAGCGCTCGGCCGCGATGTAGTCGAGCTGCATGGTGCCCAGCTGCCACTTGCGGTTGATGGAGTCGGACACCACGAAGTCGATCTTCGGGCCGTAGAAGGCGCCGTCGCCGACGTTCACCGTGTACTCGACCTTCATGTCTTCGAGGCTCTTCTTGAGGGCGGCCTCCGCGCGGTCCCACAGCTCGTCGGTGCCCAGGCGCTTCTCGGGCCGGGTCGAGAGCTTCGCCTCGTATTTGAGGCCCACCGCCGCGTAGACCTTGTCGAGCAACTTCACGAAGCGGAACACCTCTTCGCCGATCTGATCTTCACGGCAGTAGATGTGCGCGTCGTCTTGCGCGAACTGGCGCACGCGGGTCAGGCCGCCTAGCGCGCCGGCCGCCTCGTTGCGGTGCAGCACGTCTTGCGTGTGCAGGCGCAGCGGCAGCTCGCGGTAGCTGTGCTTGCCGAACGAGAAGTACACGTGGTGCGAAGGGCAGTTCATCGGCTTGACGCCGAAGTCCAACTCGCCGGAGTCGGAGTCCTTCACGAGGAACATGTTCTCCTGGTACTTGTCCCAGTGGCCTGACTTCTTCCAGAGCTCCTTGTTGAAGATCAGCGGCGTCTTGATCTCCACGTAGCCGTCTTCGCGGGTGAGCCGGCGCATCCAGTTCGAGAGCGTCTGGTAGATGCTGGTGCCGCGCGGGGTCCAGAACGCGGCGCCCGGCGCGATGGGGTGGAAGTGGAAGAGGTCGAGGTCCTTCCCGAGGCGGCGATGGTCACGCTTGGCGGCCTCTTCGCGCTGCTTCTCCCAGGCCTCGAGCGCCTTCTTGTCGAAGAAGCTGATGCCGTAGATGCGCTGGAGCTGCGCCTTGGTGTGATCGCCGCGCCAGTACGCGCCCGACGCGTTGAGCAGCTTGATGATGCCCACCTTGCCAGTCGACGGCCCGTGGGGCCCGAGGCAGAAGTCGACCCAGTCGCCGTGCGCGTAGAGGGTCAGCGTCTTCGCGCCCTTCGCCACGATGTCGTGCACGATCTCCACCTTGAAGCTCTCGCCCTTGGCGGTGAACAGCTTCACCGCTTCCTCAGCGGAGATCTCCGAGCGGGTGAAGGGCACGTCCTTCGCGATGATCTCGTTGGCGCGCTTCTCGATGGCCGCCAGCTCGTCGGGCGTGAAGGGCGCCGGCTTGCCCAGCTGCTCGCGGTAGAAGTCGTAATAGAAGCCCTCCTCGATCACCGGGCCGATGGTGACCTGCGTGCCGGGAAAGAGCTGTTGCACGGCGTCGGCCACGATGTGCGCGGCGTCGTGGCGGCTGACCTCCAGCGCCTCGGGGCTCTTGGAGGTGAAGATCTGCAGGCTCGCGTCGGCGTCGAGGGTGCGCGCGAGGTCGACCTCCTGCCCGTTCAACTTCGCGAACACCGCCGCCTTGGCGAGCCCGGGGCCGATGGAGGTCTTCACGAAGTCAGCGATGGTGGTGCCCGCTGCGGTCTCTTTCTTCGAACCGTCGGGCAAGGTGATGGAGACAGATGCCATGATGCGCGCTCCTTAACTCGGTGCGTTGGAAATGAAAGCGGACGAATTGAAGCGCGCCTTGCTGACCGTGCCCCCGCTGGAGCGCGACGCCTGGGTCAACGCGCAGCTCGGCCTGACTGAGCTCCCCGACGACGGCCCGGAGCTGCCGCGCGACGGCGTGCCCTACCTCCCCGCGTCGGTCGACTCGCTGCTGCGCGTCGTGGAGCTGGCGAAACTCAACGCGCACGACGTGATCGTCGACGTGGGCTCCGGCGTGGGGCGCGCGGCGTGGGTGCTGCACGTGCTGACCGGCGCGCGCGTCATCGGCATCGAAGTGCAGCGCTCGCTGGTGCGGGAGGTGGACGGCGTGGAGTTCATCACCGCTGACGCAGCCTTCACGCACCCGCCGGAGGCCACCGCGTACTTCCTCTACTGCCCGTTCTCCGGCGCGACGCTGGAGCGCTGGCTCGACGCGCTGCCGCCGCGACCGCTGGTCATCGGCTGCGTCGACTTCACGCTCCCGGTGCGGCCGTGGCTCAGCACGCGCGCGGTCGATCGCGACGTGACGGTGTATGCGCGGGAATGAGAACGTAAAAAACCGCGGTAATCGCAGCTTTTTACGTTCTCAATCTCCGACCGGCCTCCGCGAGCGAGTCACTCGTTGGGTCGAGGGAGCCGGAGTGGTCTCCGCCGCGGCAGCCTTCTTGCCTGTCGGGCCCGCGGCGAGGTCGCGCAACGTCCGCACCACAACAGCTCCACCATCCGGGCGCGGGTACGTTGAAGCGAAAAAAGCCCGCGATCTCTCGCGGGCTTTTCGAGTGCGTCCTGGAGGTTTCGAACCTCCGACCCCCACCGTGTCAAGGTGATGCTCTACCACTGAGCTAAGGACGCGTTTGAAGCGCGGCGGCTTGTACGGATGGCACCCCAAGGTGTCAAGAACGCAGTACACGCTTCGCACGTTTCATGAGCCTCCTTCCTGACAGCGCCAGCTTCCACGAACGCGTGCAGGACTGCTTCGTCACCTACCGCGGCCACGGCGTCAGCTTCTCTGCCGTCGACCTCGACCTCGTCGACGCGTGGGCGCAGCTGGAGGTGCCCTTCGAGGTGGTGGCGCGCGGCATCCGCAAGGCCGCGGAGGCCGCCCTGTGGGACGCAGTGGAAGAAGACGGCCGCCTCTTCTCATTGCGCGGCGCGAAGAAGCACGTCGAGCAGGAGATCTCCAAGTACCAGCGCGTGTCGGCGGGGCGCACGGCGGAGAACGGAGGGGCGGAGGCGCCGCTCCACGAGCAGCGGCACAAGAAGCTGATCGCGGCGATCAAGAAGGTGACGAAGCCCAACGCGCCTGCGTGGCTCGCGAAGCTGCCGGTGCCCGCCAATTACGACGACGCCGATCGCCAGGAGACGCTGGCGCTGCTGTTGCTGCTGCGCGCCCTGCCCTTTCCGCGGCGGCGCGCGCTCTTGCGCGAGGCGCAGGCTTTGAGCCAGAAGGCCGCTTCTTTTTCGGCGGCCGCCCGGCGCGCGTCGCTCCAGTTCCACCGCGTGGCGTTGACCCGTCAGGCGTACGATGTGCCCGCGTTGTGGTGAGGAGACTTCGACCGTGATCACCTTCGACAAGACCGGCGACTTTGCCTCCGCGCGTTTGAGCCAGAAGCTCGAAGACTGCCCCGACTGCGGCGGCACGGGCCTCGTGCGCACCACCGTCACCACCAATGGCCGCACCTACGAGGTCGTCGGCCCGTGCGCGACGCGCAAGCTCGAAGGCCGGGTGCAGCTGTTCAACGCCGCGCACATCCCCGCGGTGCAGGCGCAGGCCACCTTCGATTCGTACAAGCCGTCGAACGGCGAGCAGCACCGCGCGCTCCAGCTGGTGCGCGACTTCGCGTTCCGCTGGCCCTCCCCGCGCGGCTACGTGCTCTCGGGCCCGGTGGGCACCGGCAAGACGCACCTCATGTCGGCGACGCTCAAGCACCTCGCGATCGAGGCCGGCGTGCGCTGCGCGTACGTGGAGATCTCGCTGTTGTACTCGCAGATCCGCCGCGGGTTTCAGGACGGCAAGTCGGGCGGGGAGATCATCGGCCCGCTCAGCCAGGTGGAGGTGTTGGCCATCGACGAGCTGGGCAAGGGCCGCGGCTCGCAGTTCGAGCTGGAGACGCTCGATGAGCTGATCGCCCGCCGCTACAACGCGGGCAAGGTGACGCTGTTCGCCACCAACTACTCGCTCAAGGCGCCCGAGGAGCGCACGCAGCGCGGCTACTTCTCGACCGACTCGGTGCTGGAGTCAGCGAAGGACTCGAAGCTCCTGTGCGACCGCGTGGGCGATCGCATCTACAGCCGGCTGTGCGAGATGTGCGAGTTCGTGGAGTTCCCCACCAACACGCCCGACGTACGCCGCAACCCGCTCGCGCCCGCGAAGCGGAAGCTGGCCTGACTACTTCGCGCCGGTGCAGATCCAGTCCTTGAGCAGCTGCTGCTCGGTGCTGGAGAGCGCGTCGGCGTCGAGCGGCATGCGATCGTAGACGTTCTCGCCGTTGGGCCCGGCGCGGCCGGCGGGCTGGCCTCCGAGCACCTTGAGCCACAGCGAGCTGTTCTTGAGCGCGTTGGGGTCGACGACCTTCAACGTGGCGGCGGTGCCCGCGTAGAGCGACTTCTTGTTCACCATCGCGGCGCTCTTGTTGGCCGTCGTGAAGTCGCCGTACGAGCCGGCGTAGGTGGCGTCGTGGCAGCCCGAGAGCGCGCACTTCGCGGTGAGCAGCGGCTGCACGTCGGTGGCCAGCGTCACGGCCTGCGGCGACGAGTCACACGAGAGGTCGGGGTCTGACTGGGGGCAACCGGCGAGCAGGAGGAGGAGCGACGAAGCGACGAACGATCTCATGGCGCGGCGCAAGCTACCCAAAAACAAACGCCCCGCTCCAAGAGAAGGAGCGGGGCGCTGGGTTGTCGGCTCGACCGGGACTTACATGTCCATGTCTTCGCCGTAGTCGCCACCGGCGCCGCCGGCCTTGCCCTTCTTCTTGGCGGGCTTGTCGGCGACCATGGCCTCGGTGGTCAGGAGCAGCGAGGCGACCGACGCGGCGTTCTGCAGCGCGGAGCGCGTGACCTTCGCGGGGTCGATGACGCCGGCCGCGAGGAGGTCTTCGTACTTCTCAGACCGCGCGTTGAAGCCGAAGCCAGCCTTGCCCTCGCGCACCTTGTTGATCACCACCGCGCCCTCGTGGCCGGCGTTGGTCGCGATCTTCCACAGCGGCTGGGTGATGGCCTTCTTGATGATCTCCACGCCGAAGTCCTGCTCGCCGCCGAGCTTGAGCTTGTCGAGCGCCGCCAGCGAGCGCACCAGCGCGACACCGCCGCCGGGCACGATGCCCTCCTCGACGGCCGCGCGGGTGGCGTGCATCGCGTCTTCCACGCGCGCCTTCTTCTCCTTGAGCTCGGTCTCGGTGGCCGCGCCGACGTGGATCACCGCCACGCCGCCGACCAGCTTCGCGAGGCGCTCCTGGAGCTTCTCGCGGTCGTAGTCAGACGTGGTCTCGCCGATCTGCGCGCGGATCTGCTTGATGCGCCCGTCGATGTCGGCCTTCTTGCCGGCGCCGTCGACGATGGTGCTGTTGTCCTTGTCGATGGTGATCTTCTTCGCGCGGCCGAGGTCGTTGAGCGTCAGCGTCTCGAACTTGATGCCAAGGTCTTCGCTCACCACCGTGCCGCCGGTCAGCACCGCAAGGTCCTTGAGCATGTCCTTGCGGCGATCGCCGAAGCCCGGCGCCTTCACCGCGGCCACGTTCAGCACGCCGCGCAGCTTGTTGACCACCAGCGTGGCCAGCGCCTCACCCTCGACCTCCTCGGCGATGATCAGCAGCGGCTTGCCGGCGCGCGCGACCTGCTCGAGGAGCGGGATGAGGTCGTTCATCGCGCTGACCTTCTTCTCGGAGATGAGGATGAAGGGGTCGTCCATCTCCACCAGCATGCGCTCGCGGTTGGTGACGAAGTACGGCGAGATGTAGCCGCGGTCGAACTGCATGCCCTCCACCACGTCGAGCTCGGTTTCGAGGCCCTTGGAGTCTTCGACGGTGATGACGCCTTCCTTGCCGACCTTGTCCATCGCCTCGGCGATGATGTTGCCGATGGTCTCATCGCCGTTGGCGGAGATGGTGCCGACCTGCGCGATGCCCTTCTTGCCGTCGACCGGCGTGGAGAGCTTCTTCACCTCGGCGACCACGGCCTCCACGGCCTTGTCGATGCCGCGCTTGAGGTCCATCGGGTTGTGGCCGGCGGCCACCAGCTTGAGGCCCTCCTCGTAGATCGCGCGCGCCAGCACGGTGGCGGTGGTGGTGCCGTCGCCGGCGGTGTCCGAGGTCTTGGAGGCCACCTCCTTCACCATCTGCGCGCCCATGTTCTCGAACTTGTTCTCGAGCTCGATCTCCTTGGCGACGGTGACGCCGTCCTTCGTCACGAGCGGCGAGCCGAACGACTTCTCGATGACCACGTTGCGGCCCTTGGGCCCCAGCGTCACCGCGACCGCATCAGAGAGAACGCGAACGCCGCGCAGAATCGCCTCGCGCGCGCCCTGGTGAAAGAAGATTTCCTTGGCAGCCATTGTGTAACCTCCGGAAAAGACAATCGTTTGACGTGGCCCGAGCGTTAGCACTCGGCCATGACGAGCGCCAAGTTAAGGAGCGCGCGGAGATTGTCAACCGTTGTGGGGCGGAGGCGGGGCGGTGGCGAAGCCGACGAGGTCGAGCAGCTTGTTGAGCTGCACCGGTTTGGACAGCGTCATCGCGACGCCGCGGCGCATGCCCTTGTCGTTGACGTCATCATTCCCGTACGCGGTGACCATGATCACCGGCACGTTGGCGTACCTGGGCAGCGCGTGGATCTGCGCCGTGAAGGTGATGCCATCGGCGTGCGGCATCATCAGGTCGGTGATCACCAGGCTGACGTCCTCGTGCGCCAGCAGCTCGAGGCCCTTCACCGGGTTGCTCGCGGTGAGCACGCGGTACCCGTTGCGCCGCAGGAACGTGCCGAGGAGGTTCAACGTCGCCTCGTCGTCATCGACCACCAGAATGCTGATGACCCCCATGGCCTCCGCATAGCACCGGTTTTGCCACGATGGGATAGGAGCCCTGCACATGACTGATGCGCTCGAGGCAGCGGAGCTGGCGTTCGAAGACGGCGAACTCGAACAGGCGCTCTCGCACGCCGAACGCGCGCTGACCGAAGCGCCCGATGACGTGCAGGCGCTGGAGCTCAAGGGCCACCTGCTGGCCGAGCTGGGCCGCTTCGAGGAGGCCGACGAGGTCTTCACCGCGCTGCTGGCGCGCACGCCGAAGAACCTCCCCGCGTTGATCGCCGCGGCCGACGTGAAGATCCGCGAGCCGTCAGACGATGGCTCGCAGGTCGAAGCCGGCCTCGCGCTGTTGGACCGCGCCGCGCCGCTCGCGAAGGGCGACGAGCTGCTGCAGGCCGAGCTCTCGCTGCTGCGCGGGCTGGCGTTCAATCACCTCGGCGAGCTCGACGAGGCGCTGCGCGCGTTCGAGAAGGCGGTGTCGCTCGACCCCGAGCTCGGGGAGGCGCAGCTCGAGCGCGCCATCGCGTTGTTCGAGCTGGGCCGCGTCTCGGAGGCGAAGCGCGCGTTCGACACCATCGCCCGCGACTGGCCCGATGAGCCGTGGAGCTACCACTACCTCGCGCTGCTGGCCGAGCGCCGCGGCGAGAACCCGCAGCCGCTCTTCGACCAGGCGCGCGCTCTCTCGCCCGAAGAGTTCCCGCTCCCGGTGCACCTGAGCGACGCGGAGTTCGACGCCGCGGTGAAGGCCGCCATCGACGCCCTGCCCGCTCACGCGAAGCCGCACCTGGGCAACGTCACCATCGACGTGGAGCCGCTGCCCTCCGACGACGATCTGCAAGAAGGCCTGTCGCCGACCATCCTCGGGGTCTTCCAGGGCACGCCCGTCGACGAGCGCCTCGACACCCACGCCGAGCACCACCACACCGCGCGCATCGTGCTCTTCCAGAAGAACCTCGAGCGCTTCGCGCGCACCCGCGACGAGCTGCTCGAGGAGATCCGCGTGACGGTGCTCCATGAAGTCGGGCATCTCCTGGGGCTCGATGAAGACGAGCTGGCGGACCGCGGACTTGACTGAATTCTTGAGTCAAATCATGAGGTTGGGCTATTTTTGATAGTCAAATTCAGCGCGAAAGAGTAAAAGCACCGCCCGTGAAAGAGCGGTTCGCGTCGATCGACGAAAAGACACAGAAGCTGCGCAGCAGTCTGACCCAGAAGCGGCCAGAGGTTGCCGACTTCCTCGACAAGCTCGAGATGGCCTGGGTGCACCATGATTGTGCGCTCGAAGGCTCCATCTATTCGCCGACCGAGCTGACCGCGGCGCTGCACCCGGGCGCGGTGGTGGCGGAGGCGTCGCTGCTCCCGATCGTCTGGGAGATCCGCAACCACAAGGCGGCGGTCGACTTCATTCGCGAGGAGGCCAGGAGCAGCAAGAAGCACGGCCCCATCACGCTGAACTTCGTGCGGCGGCTGCACGACCTGCTGTCGGGGAACACGCCCGAGGCGCAGCAGGCGCGCGCGCAGGCCGAGCGCCGCGAGCGCACCGAGAAGGAGCTGGTGAAGGAGCGCGAGAAGTTCGGCTTCCGCAAGGACATCCCGCTCCACAAGACGTACCTGCACGAGATCGCGCAGCCGGCGAAGGTGCAGCCGCAGCTCGAGAAGCTCCTCGACTGGACCACCTCGTCGGAGTTCAAGGAGTTCCACCCGATTCTTCAGGGTGCGCGCGTGCAGCACGAGTTCATCAAGATCTTCCCGTTCACCGACACGAGCGGAAAGATCGGCCGCATGCTGACCAACTACATCCTGTTGCGAAACGGGTATCAGCCGGTGGTGATCGTCTCGGTCGATCGCGCGAAGTACTACGAGACCTTCCGCAGCAGCTTCACCACCTTCTCCAACCTGATGATGGATTCGATGGAGAACTCGCTCGACTACGCGCTCAAGTTCTTCAAGGACCTCCAGCGCTATTACCGCTGAGTGACGAACGTGGTCCCCTCCCTGCCGACGAAGGAGAAGGTCGCGCGGCTCAAGAAGTTGTTCCACGGCCGCCGGCGCGCGCTGGTGCTGACCCACGACAACCCCGACCCCGACTCGATGGCCTCGGCCTGGGCGCTGAAGCTGTTGCTCGAGGAGCGCGTGGGCGTGAAGTCAGACCTCGCGTACGGCGGCATCATCGGGCGCGCGGAGAACGCGGCCTTCGTGAAGCTGCTCAAGGTGCCGATCGTGCCCATCGAGCAGGTCGACCTCACCGACTACGACGTGTTCGCGCTGCTCGACACGCAGCAAGGCGTGGGCAACCACGCGCTGCCCGCTGATCGCGTCGCCGATGTCGTCATCGATCACCACCCGGTGCGCGAAGACGACGCGGTGAACCCGTTCGCCGACGTGGGCGGCGCGTACGGCGCGACCTCCACGCTGCTCACCGAGTACGTGCGCGCGGCGAAGCTGGAGCCCACCGCCGAGCTGGCGACCGCGCTCTATTACGGCATCAAGGCCGACACCCGCGACCTCGGGCGGCAGACGCGCAACGTCGACGTCGACAACTACTCGTGGCTGTTGCCGCGCATCGACATCGAGCTGCTCAAGGAGATCGAGCACCCGCAGCTCCCGCCGCGGTACTTCAAGCTGCTGCACGGCGCGATCGAGCAGGCGCGGCTGTATTCAGACGCGGTGATCACCGACCTCGGCGACGTGTACTCGCCCGACATGGTGGCGGAGGTCGCGGAGCGGCTCTCGTTCGTCGAAGGGCCGCGTTGGTCGCTCGCGCTGGGCGCGTTCCGCAGCCAGCTGTTCCTCTCGTTGCGCGTCAGCGACAAGCGCATGAACGCGGGCAAGCTCATCCGCGAGGCGTGCGCGCCGCTGGGTGGCTCGGCCGGTGGGCACGGCTCGATGGCCGGCGCGCGGTTGCCGCTGGCGGGCACCAAGGCGCAGCGCGACGCGTTCAAGCGCGACGTGATGCGGCGGCTCAAAGACGCGTTCGGCGTGGCTGGTGAGCGCGGGAGTTCCCTGCTCTCGGCGGACGCGTGATCTACCTCGATCACAACGCCGGCGCGCCGCTGCGGCCCGAGGTCGCGGAGCTGCTGCAGCGCGCGTTCACCGCCGATCACGGCGGCAACCCGTCGAGCGTGCATCAGGCGGGTCGCGCGGCGCGGCGGGAGCTCGATGCGGCGCGCGAGTCGATCGCGGCGCGGCTGGGGTGTACGCCGCGAGAGATCATCTTCACCGGCTCCGGGAGCGAGGGCGCGGCCATCGCGGTGCTGGGCGCGTTCCGCGCGCGGAAAGATCGTTCGAAGAACCGCGTGGTGACCACCGCCATCGAGCACCCCTGCGTGCTGGGCGCGGTGACGCAGCTCGAGCGCGAGGGCGCGGAGGTGATTCGCGTCGCGCCCGGTGCCGACGGGCGGGTGTCACCCGACGCGGTGCTCGCCGCGCTGACGCCCGCGACGGCGCTGTGCTCGCTGCAGTGGGTGAACAACGAGACCGGCGTCATCCAACCCGCGGCCGAGGTCTCGCGCGCGTGCGTGGAGCGGAAGATCGTCTTCCACTGCGACGCGGTGCAGGCCTTCGGGAAGCTCGACGCGTCACTGCGCGAGGTGCCGGCCGATCTGCTCTCGCTGTCGGCGCACAAGCTGGGCGGCCCTGCAGGCGCGGGGGTGTTGTTCAACCGCCGCGGGGTCGACGTGCAGGGCGTGACGCCCGGGCATCAGGAGAACGGTCGCCGAGGAGGAACCCAGTCGGCCGCGTTCGCGCGCGCCACCGCGCTGGCGTTGTCACTCTCGACGCCGAAGCCCGAGCAGGCGCACCTGCGCGATCGCTTCGAGGCGGCGGTGCTGGCGGCCCTCCCCGGCGTGGAGCGCAACGGCACCGCCCCGCGCGTCGGCAACACCAGCAACCTGCTCTTCCCCGGGGTCGACGGGGAGGCGCTGCTGATCGCGCTCGACCTCGAGGGCATCTGCGTCTCGACGGGCGCGGCGTGCGCGTCGGGGTCGCTGACGCCGTCTCACGTGCTGCTGGCGATGGGGCGCACCCCGGCGCAGGCCAGCGGCTCGCTGCGCTTCTCGCTGGGCGAGGCCACCACCTGGGCCGAGCTGGAGACCGTCGTCGCCGCCCTCACGCGGCTCGTGCCCCAGCACCGTGAGTGAGCTAGCTTGCTGTCGTCAATGAAGCTGGTCCTGGCCGCAGCGCTCGTCTCGTTCACCGCCGTCGCGGCGCCGCTCAACGGGCTCTACGCCGTCGGCGACCTGGGCATCGTGGAGTTCTCGACCTCCGGCACCTCCGTCGTCGGGAAGCTGCGCACCAATGGCCGCTGCATGTTGTCGGTGAACTCGGTGGTGGTTCAGGGCGCGCTCGAGGGCTCGACCTTCGCCGGCACGGTGACGGTCTGCCAGGAGGGCTCGAGCTGCGGCACGCCGCGCGTGTACCCGCTGTTGGCGGTGGCGAACGACGAGTCTTTCGCGGGCTTCCTGCGCGTCGATCGCGGCTGCTCGACGCCCGTGCTGAAAGAAAAGGAGCGGCTGCTCGTCATCCGCCCGGCGAACGCGGAGGAGGTGCAGCGCGCGTCGCGCAAGCTCTCGCGCTCCGAAGCGACGCAGGCCGCGGCCGACGCGATGCTGGAGGCCAACCACCTGCTGGAGCTCAACCGCGACGCCGAAGCCAACGGGAAGTTCCGCGAGGCGATGGAGTTCGACGACACGCGCTGGGAGGCGTTCCTCGGGTACGGCATCACCGAACTGCACCTCCACCGCCCGGAGAGCGCGCTGGCCGCGTTCGACAAGGCCGAGAGCATCGCGGAGGCCCGCAAGGCCGCGAAGCCGAAGATCGCCGGCGTGCACTACAACCGCGCGTGCGCGCTCGCGGCGATGCACCGGGCCGACGACGCGATCGGCGCGCTGCGCACCGCCATCAAGCTCAGCTCCGCGACGATGTGGATCGACGGCATCGAGAACGACCCTGATCTCGAGCCGCTCCGGCCCGACCCCGCGTTTCGCAAGTTCGCCGCGGAGGCCCAGCTGCTCGCCCGCAAGAAGAGGTGAGCGATGGGCACCGGCAACTACGAGATCATCAAGTTGCTGGGCAAAGGCGGCATGGCGGAGGTGTACCGGGTGAAGGCGACCGGCGGCCGCTACGCGGGGCGTGAATTGGCGCTCAAGCGGCTGCTGCCGAACCTGCGAAAAGATGAAGAGGCGGTGCGCATGTTCACCGCGGAGGCCGAGCTGTCACGGCACCTCCACCACCCGAACATCGTGGAGGTGCTCGACGTCGGTCACGACGCCGACGACATCTTCATGGTGATGGACTTCATCGACGGCCGCGACGTCGCGCAGATCATCAAGCGCTGCCGGCAGAAGAAGGTGCCCTGGCCCATCGACTTCGCGCTGTACCTCGCGCGCGCGCTGCTGGAGGCGCTCGACTACGCGCACCACGCGACCGGCCCGACGGGCAAGGCGCTGAACATCATCCACTGCGATGTCTCGCCGTCGAACTTCTTCGTCTCGCGCACCGGCGAGCTGGTGCTGGGCGACTTCGGCGTCGCGCGCAGCTTCATCGAGGTCGGGCCTGATCAGGTGATGGGCAAGCCGTACTACCTGTCGCCCGAAGCGGTGAGCGGCCACCTCGACGCCACCATCGATCTCTGGGCGGTCGGCGTGACGCTGTACGAGCTGCTGACGCTGCAACGCCCCTTTCTGGGGAAGACGCCGCAGGAGGTCTTCCGCGCGATTCAGTCGTCGAACTACGTGCCGGTGCGCGAGCTGCGGCCCGACGCGCCCGCGAAGGTCGAGGGGCTCATCGCCCGCGCGTTCGACCCCGACCCGGCGATGCGCTTCCTCACCGCGCGGGAGTTCGCCGAGGAGATCGCGCCGCTCTACGACGAGCGCGTGGGCACGCCGCTGGCGGTGTCATCGGTGGTGCGCGGGCTGTTCGGCACCAGCGACTGACCTCACCGCGCGAAGGCCATCACCGCTTCGACGTGGTGTGTCTGCGGGAACAAGTCGACCACCTGCAACGCGAGCG
This sequence comes from uncultured Archangium sp., assembly GCA_946479335.1. Next base: position 58 of record CAMLFP010000111.1, on the reverse strand, counting down.
GCTTGAAGCCGTGGGCGTTCAGGTCTTTCGCGTCGCGCGCGAGGCTGGTCGGGTCGCA
>CAMLFP010000110.1 GCA_946479335.1 uncultured Archangium sp. | reverse complement strand
GGAGAGAGCAGCGCCATCACGCAGCGTGCCTTTCTCACCGGAGCGCGACTCAAGCTGAGCCGGCTCCGCCTCAACGCCGGGCTGCCGCACCTCTACGAGCAGCTCACCAGCATCTCCGCGCAGGCGCTGGAGGTGGCGCGCGTCGGCGTGTGGTTCTTCGACGTCAAGGCGCAGCAGGTGACGTGCGCGGCGCTCTTCGCGGCCGACGGCGCCGAGGCCCCGCCGCCGCTGTCGATGGAGCAGCTCAAGAACTACGTCACCGCGGTGCAGGAGAAGCGCTTCGTGGCCACCGCCGACGCGCGCGTCGACCCGCACACCCGCGAGCTGGCCCCGTACCTCGAGACCTGGCACATCACCTCGTTGCTCGACGCGGCCGTGTACCGCAACGGCGAGGTGGTGGGCGTGGTGTGCCACGAGCACCTCGGCGAGCCCCGCGAGTGGAAGAGCGAGGAGCGCCAGTTCGCCGCCACGGTGGCCGACCTCGTCTCGCACTTCCTCGAGGTCGACGAGCGCATCCACGCGCAGGAGAAGGCGCACGCGCTGGAGCTCAAGCTGAAGGACGCGCACCGCCTCGACGCGCTGGGCCGCATGGCCGCGGGCATCGCGCACGACCTGAACAACCTCCTCACCGTCATCACCAACGGCGTGGCGGTGCTGCGCGCAGGCATCGACGACGAGGTGCTCACCGACATGGAGGAGTCGGCGCGCCACGCGTCGACGCTGGTCTCCCAGTTGATGTCGCTGGGCCGCCGCCAGACGCCCGCGGCGATGGAGCAGCCCGTCGGGCCCATCATCACGACGCTCGAGGCGCTGCTGGCGCCGCACAAGCCCCAGGGCGTGCGCCACGTCATCGACGCCGAGAAGACGCTGACGGTGTGGGCCGACGGCGCGCAGTTGATTCAGGTGTTGAGCAACCTCCTGATGAACGCGTTCCAGGCGATGGGCGAGGCCGGCGTGGTGGTGCTGCGCGCGCACGCCCGGCGCGACGGCGTGACGTTCGAGGTCATCGACACGGGCCCCGGCATCCCCGAGCAGCAGCTCCCGCGGCTCTTCGACCCCTTCTTCACCACCAAGAGCAGCGGGCACGGCGTGGGCCTGGCCATCGTGCAGCAGCTCACCGTGCAGCACGGCGGCGAGGTGTCGGTGAGCTCCACCGTCGGCGACGGCACCACGTTCCGCGTGTGGTGGCCGTCACACGCGCCGAAGTAGCGCACGCCTCAAGGCGCCAGCACGCGGAGCCACGCGTCGAACTCTGCGCGCTCAGCCGGGTCTTGCGTGGCCGTGCGCAGCGCGCGCAGCACCGGCACCGCGCTCACCTCACCGGCCGACGCCGCGCGCAGCGCCTCGAAGCGCGCCGTCGGTGCGTCGTTCAGCTCCGCCGCGGTCTCCGCGCGCAGCACCCGGAGCGCTGGCGGCGTCGCGTCGTCGAGCGCCCGGCTCATCTGCGCGAGCCAATGCGCGCGTTGCTCTGGCGCGAGCTTCTTGAGCGCCGACAGCAGCGGCCCGAGGGCCGGAACGAAACCACTCTGCAAGGCAGGCCACAGCGTCTCCACCGCGGCCGTCGCGTCGTCGTGGCGCAGCTGCGCAGTGCCCGTGAGGACGCGCAGCGCCGCCCAGCGCGCGTTTTCCCGCAGCATCGGCTCCAGCACCGCGAGGTCGCCCGGCCGGCCACAGCGCACCTCGCGCGCCTGGGTGAGGAAGTTCGTGAAGGTCGCGCCTGCTGGCTCCAGCCGCTGCAGGTCGAACGCGAAGTCGTCGCCGCACGAGCGCTCCGTCACCAGCATCGGCGCGCAGACGTCGAGGGTCTTGAGCGGCTCGACGCCGGAGCCCGCGCGCACGAAGGTCGCGGCGCGCGCATTCACCGCCACCGGCACGAAGTCACCCAACTTCATGACGACCTCACACGCGTCACCGCGGTCGACGAAGGCGGCGCTGGCCTGCATCGCGTCGAGCGCGCGCCGCAGACACGTCGTGTTGGCGCGGCAGTCACGCGACCGCGCGAACTCCGAGTCACCGAAGAAGAGCGGCGTGCGCGAGTCGATGGAGACGCGGAAGCGCCCGTCGGCGAGGAACCCCAGCGCCGCGCCATTCTCGTAGCTGGTCCACACGAGCGCGCCCGCGGGCAGCACCTGCGCGGCTTCCCGAGGCAGCTCCGCGGAGCGGATGGAGAACGAGAGGAAGGGCCCGACCCGCTGCTCGAAGCGCCACGTCACCCACACCGCACAGGCCGCCGCCAGCGCCAGCACCGCGAGGTCGCGCCGCGGCCGCGCATCACGCCACGTCGCCGCGAGCTGCGGCACCAGACACAGCGCCCACCACGCGACGCCGCGCACCGCCGTCGTCGCCAACGCGAGGCCCAGCGCGAAGAGGGCGAGCGTGCTCCAGCTCCAGCGGCTGGTGAAGAGGCCGGGCAGCGCGGCCAGCGAGAGCAGCGCCGCGAGGAAGTGGTACGGCTGCGACGCGGGGTTGAAGTCGCTCCACGTCGGCGCGCTCATGTCGATGATGTGGCGCACGGCATCGCCCGCGACGTGACTCGAGAGGAACGACAGCACGCCCACGCCCGCCGACCCGGTGAAGAGCCCGAGGAGCAACGCGCCCGCCACGCCCGCGAGCCGCCCGCGCGCTTCAGGCTTCGCGTCGAGCGCGCACGCGATGAAGAAGGGCAGCGCCAACACGAAGGTGCCGTGCGTCTGCGCCCACACGATTTCGAGCGTGACGAGGGCGCCCGCGAGCGGCCACGAGAAGCTCGACACCAGCCGGCGCGACAGCACGAGGAACACCGCGGCGAACGCCAGCGCGAGCGTCTCCGGGCGCTCCTTGAAGCGCACCGACGCGGCGCACAGCACCAGCGCGGTGAAGGCGGGCACCAGCGCGCGGACCTTCATCTCCGACGCGACGAACAGGGCGATGGCCCCGGCCGCCAGCGCGCCGCACACCGAGACGAAGACCGCCGCCGCCGTCTCGCTGACCTCGAACGCGCGCCAGGCCAGCAGGTCCCACAGCCACTCGGGGACCGCCAGCGTCTGCGGGACGCCCCACGTGAAGGCCACCGGCTCGGTGATGACGCGAGACCCTGCGCGCGCGACCTCGCGGCCCAGCGTCAGGTGCCAGAAGAAGTCGTTCTCCGAGAGCGACCGGCTGAGCAACAGCGCGCCCCACGCGGCCGACAGCGCGACGGTGACGCGCGGGAGCTTCACTTGAAGTGGTAGCCCACACCCAGCGACGCATCGAAGGACACCTCTGCCGGGCGATTGGTGCGCAGCGTCGGGCCGACGCGCGCCTTCGCGAAGAGCGCGAGGTCCGAGGTGATGAAGTACTCGAGGCCGCCGCCGGTGAGGATGGGCGCGTTGAAGCCGCCGAAGGTGCCGAACTCAATCCACATCGGCACCTCGAGCTGAATGGCGATGGCCAACGCCGACGACGCCGCGATGCCGAGGCGGAAGCCGACGGGGAGGTTCAACGCGCCGCGCGCACCCTGCAGCGCCGACGACGCGACGAAGAAGCCGGGCTCGAAGGTGAGGCCCAGCGAGACGCGCCCGGAGTCGAAGAAGCGGAACTTGAGCAGCGCCTGCGCCTTCACGCCCGGCGCGAGGTCGCGCGGCAGGCCCTCGACGCCGTACATGAAGCCCACGCGCCCGCCGAGGTTGAGGCCCGCCACGATGCCGCGCAGGAAACTGACGTTCACCGTCGGGTAGCCCGCTTCGGCGATGAAGAGGTTTTCCTGCGGCGCCACGGTGCGCGCGCCGATGACACTCCACGCCTGGCCTGACTCCTCGCGCGGCGCTTCGTCTTTGAGCTTCGACGGCTCGTCGGCCCACGCGAGGCCGGCGACGAGCGCGATGATGAACGACCACCGCTTCACGGCAGCCCTCGCTCCCGCGCCAACGCGAGGAAGTCCTTCTCCAGTTGCGCGAGGGAGGCGGCCGCACGCGCGCGGGCAGCGCTCATCGGCTCGCCCTGCTGCAGCTGCTCATTCCACTCGAAGTACACCTTCACCTTCGGCTCCGTGCCCGACGGGCGCAGCGTGACGCGGTGGCCGCCGTTCAGCTCCCACGCCAGCACGTTGCTCTTCGGCAGCGGCAGCGTGCCCGACTCGTAGTCTTTCGCCGCGGAGATGCTGCACGCGCCGATGCGCGAGATGGGCTTGCTGCGGAAGTTCGCCATCACCGCCTTGATCTGCGCCGCGCCGCTGGTGCCCGGCAGCGTGGCGTTGAACTGCGAGGCGACGAAGAGGCCGTGTTCGCGCTGAATCTCCTCCAGGTAGCCGAGCAGCGTGGTGCCGCGCGACTTGCACCACTGCGCCATGTCGGCGGCGACCAGCGCGGTGCCGACGCCGTCTTTGTCGCGCACCAACTCGCCCACCGTGTAGCCAAGCGCCTCCTCGTACCCCATGACGAAGCGGTAGCCCTCGGGCTGCAGTTCCATCGCGCGGTTGGCGATCCACTTGAAGCCGGTGAGCGTCTCTTCGAAGCGCGCGCCCTTCGCGGCGGCGATGACCTTGAGCTGCGCCGACGAGACGATGGTGGTGCACACCAGCGGCTTCTCGACCTTCTGCTGCGTGAGGAGGAAGTGACCCAACAGCACGCCGACCTCGTTGCCGGTCAGCATGCGCAGCACGCCGTGCGCATCGCGCGCCATCATCGCCAGGCGGTCGGCGTCGGGGTCGTTGGCCAACACGATGTCGGCGTTCACCTGCTGCGCGAGCGCGGTCGACAAATCCATCGCGCCCTTCTCTTCCGGGTTGGGGAAGCGCACGGTGGGGAACGCGCCGTCGGGCTCCTGCTGCTGCGGCACCGGCGTGACGCGCTTGAAGCCTGCTTCGGCGAGCGCCTGCACCACCCAGCGGCCGCCGACGCCGTGCATCGCCGTGTAGACGATGGAGAGGTCGCCCGACTTCTTGAGCGGCCGCAGCGCGAGGATGGCGTCGAGGTAGCGGCGCTCCAGCGAGGCGGGCACGTCGAGCCACAGCTTCTTGCTCCGCGCGTCTTGCTCGTCGAGGAGCGGAATCGCGTTCGCCGGGCCCACCGCGTCGATGGCGGCCGCGATGCCGGTGTCATGCGGCGGCACAATCTGCGCGCCGTTGCCCCAGTACACCTTGTAGCCGTTGTACTCGGGCGGGTTGTGCGACGCGGTCACCATCACCGCCGCCACCGCGCCGAGGTCCTTCAACGCAAACGCGGTCACCGGCGTCGGAGACACGTCAGCAAACACGTGCGCGGGGATGCCCTCGGCCGCGAAGACCGCTGCGGTCTCCTGCGCGAACTCGAGGCTCATGCGGCGGCCATCGCGGCCGACGACGACACCGCGCTTCGTCACCTCGGGCACCTGCGCCTTCAAGTAGCGCGCGAGGCCGGCCGTCGTGCGGCGCACCACCGCGCGGTTCATGCGATTGGTGCCGCCACCGAGCGTGCCGCGGAGGCCCGCGGTGCCGAACTCCAGCGCGGCGCCGAAGCGCTCCTCGAGTTCCTTCCAGTCTTGCTTCTGAATCAGCGCGCGCACTTCATCGCGCGTCTGCGCATCAGGGTCGGCGTCAGCCCACTTCGCGGCGACCTCGGCGAGGCGTTGTGAATCCATGCGCACGGCTTAGCAGCGGCAGACGCAATGCGCGCGGCAGACGCGCGTAGACTCACGCACCATGGGAGACGAACTGGAGCTGGACTGGGGCAAGCGCGCGCCGCGTCACCCGGGCAACGAGCACACGCCGCCGTCACCGCCGCCGGAGGAGCCCGCGCTCGCGAAAGGCCTCCCACCGGGGCACCCCGGCGGAATGCCGGAGGGGCTCCGTCACCGCACCGCGCGCTTCTTCACCGACGCGCACCTGAGCGTGAAGCAGAGCGTGGAGATGATGCAGGCGCTCGTCGGCTGGAACCAGGCGAACACCTACGACGTGCGCGGTGAAGACGGCGCGCTGCTCTTCTGCGCGCAGGAACAACGCAACGGAGTGCTCGCGTCGCTCAGCCGCAACTTCAACCCGTTCTACGTGAACACCACCGACTGCATGACGAGCGACGGCTCGCTCTTCATGCGCTTGACGTTCCCCTTCACGTTCTTCTTCCGCCGCTGCGAAGTGCGCGCGTGGGACGACCGGCCGCTGGGCGTGGTGCAGAACCGGTTTCACCTCCTCAAGTTCCGCGCGGACCTCTGCAACCCCAACGGCGCGGTGCTGCTCGAGGTGCACGGGCCGATGTTCAAGTTCCTGAGCTTCACCGACTGGGTCTTCGAGGTGCGCCGCGGGGAGCAGGTGGTGGCACGCATCAAGAAGCACTGGGGTGGGTTCTTCCGCGAGGCCTTCACGCAGGCCGACCGCTTCAGCATCGAGTTCACGCCCGGCTTCACCGACGCGCGGTTGCGCTTGCTGGTGTTCGCCGCGGCGCTCACCGTCGACGCCACGGCCTTCGAGCGGAAAGACCGTCACGCCGGCGGCAACGACCTCGTGCAGAACGTCTTCAAGCTGCTGGGCTGAGCACGTACATCGTCGTGACCTCTTTGCTGCGCACCGCGTGCAGCGGGTCACCCGAGTCTTTCGCCTTGCCGTGCTTCGCCGGCGTGGAGAACGACGCGCGCAACGTCAGCCCGCAGCGCTCGAACTCGCGCTTCAAGAAGTCGGGCGCGCGCAGGCCCAGCAGCACCGCGAGGTCGGAGAGGAGCAGCACCCCGCGCCCGCCGCGCGTCAGGTGGTCCTTCAGCCCCTCGAGGAACGCGCGCAGCATCTGCCCGCCCTCATCGAAGACGGCGGCGTCGACGCGGTTCTTCGGCGTCTCGGGGACCCACGGCGGGTTGCAGACGATGAGGTCGGCGCGCCCGTCGGGGAACAACGCGCGCTCCTCGACGGTGAAGAGGTCGCTCACCTTGAAGTGCTTGGCGTTCTCGCGCGCGCAGGCCACCGCGCGCTCGTCGAGGTCGGTGCCGATGACCGACGCCGCGCCCCGCTGCAGCAGCACCAGCGCCAACACGCCGGAGCCGGTGCCCACGTCGAAGCAGCGCGCGCCCTTCACGTTGTCGAGGCGCGAGAGCAGCTCCACGTAGTCGGTGCGCGTGGGCACGTAGACGCCGTAGTGCGGCGTCAGCGGCTTCTTGAGCCCGGGGACGGTGAGGCCCTTCTTCCGCCACTCCGCGGCGCCCATCACACCGAGCAGCGTCTTGAGCGCGACCAGCGTGCCTTCTTTCGCCGGCGCGCCCCACGCCTGCCGGCACGCGAGCGCCACGTCGGGCGCGCGCTTCAACTGGAGCCGCCACTTCTCGTCGAGCAACACCACGATGCGGCCGAGCGTCTGGTGCTCGATGGCGCGCGCCTGGCGTTCGGCGCGGAAGACGGCCAGCGGCGTGGTGCCGTGACGCGGCGTCTTCAGCCGGCGGCCCATCGCGCCCAGCAGCTGCCGCGCGTTGTGGAAGTCGCCGCGGTACAGCAGCGTCTCGCCCTTGCGCACGCGGCGCAGGGCTTCATCGGCGGTGAGCGCGTCGGTGACTTCGCTGAGTGCTTCAGGCGCGGGCGTCTCGCTCTCGGAGCGCCACGCATAGGGGAGGGACATTCAGTCCTTGTACTTCTTGGCGTGGCAGTTGTTGCAGCTGCGGCGCAGGTCGGCGAACGCGGTCTTGCTGCTGTCGGCGTTCTTCGCCTGCACGGCGGTGTCGACGACCTCGAGCTGCTGCTGCACTGCGGAGGCGAGCTGCGCCCACTGCTCATCATGCGGGAACTTGGTCTTCACCAGCTCCATCGACACCTTGAGGCGCGCGACGGCCTCGGAGGTCTGCGCCCACTCCTCGTCGGTCCACGACGACTTGCTGAAGAGCGGCTTCGCGACGCCACCCTGCGCCTTCATCAGCGGCTTCACGCGGCCGAAGGCGTTGAGCTCTTCGACCGTCGGCAGCGGCTTCGGAGCAGAGGCACACGCAGCGACGAGCAACGCGACGACGGGAGCGAGTTTTTTCATGGTCGCGCAAACTAACGGCCCCGCGCGCGCGCGTCAGTACTTCGAGTTCGACTTCCCGCCGGTGACGATGGCGATGGAGGCCGACGCGCCGATGCGGTTCGCACCCGCCGCGATCATCTTCATCGCGTCTTCCGTCGAACGGACGCCGCCCGACGCCTTCACGCCGACGTCGTCGCCCACCACGCGGCGCATGAGCGCCACGTCTTCAGCGGTCGCGCCGCCCTGCGCGAAGCCGGTGGAGGTCTTCACGAACGCCGCGCCGGCCGCCTTCGACAGCGCGCAGCCGATGACCTTCTCGTCGTCCTTGAGCTGCGAGGTCTCGAGGATCACCTTCACCGGGTGCGGCTTCGCGGCCTGCACCACGGCCTCGATGTCCTTCAGCACCAGCGCGTAGTCCTTCGCGCGGAGCGCGCCGATGTTGATGACGGTGTCGATTTCCTTCGCGCCGCAGCGCACCGCTTCACGCGTCTCGAAGGCCTTCGACGACGGCAGCCCCGCGCCGAGCGGGAAGCCGACCACCGCGATGGGCAGCACCTTCGAGCCGTGCAGCGCGCGCGCCGCCGTGCCCACGTTCGCCGCGTTCACGCACACCGTCGCGAAGCCGTACTTCTTCGCCTCGTCGCACAGCTTCAAGACCTCTTCGCGCGTCGCCTCCGGCTTGAGCAGCGTGTGGTCGATGAAGGGCGCGATGTCCTGGCTGGTGCGCAGCTTGTCGGGCGAGACGCGCTCCGTGAGGCCGTTGCGCACCGCGAGCGACGTGCCGCACGTGTCGTGGTTCGGGCACTCGCCGCACGACGGCGCGCACTCCGGAGCGCTGCCGCTCTTCGACGGACCGGTGCTGCACGGTTGCTCGGTACCGGCCTTGAAAGCGTCGAGGCGGCGCTTCACGCGCTCGGTGATTTCATCGACCATGGCATTCACGTCGGAGGACATGGGTCGAGGAGATATCAACGCCCCATGCTCCCGGCGAGGACGATGAGCGCCACGTACCCCGCCATGCCCAGGCCGCAGAACACCACCGTCGGCAGCAGCACCCCCGCCGCCGCGCGCCCCACCGTGATGCGGTGCAGGTACGCGTTCGCCACCACCCGCAACCCCAGCGACCAGAGCGGGAACACGTACAGGCTGCAGAAGGGAATCAACCCCACCAGGTAGGGCCCCATCGCCAGCGCGTTGGCGCGCACCGTCACCTGGTACGACTTCGGCTTCGCGCCGACCACCATCAGCCCGAGGTGGTCGAGCGCCGCGTTGAAGAACAGGCCCGCGATCTGGCTCCCGAACACCATCAACAGCACGACCGGGATGGCGATGACCATCGCCACGGCCTCCCCCGCGCCGACCGCGCCCTGGCGCTGCGAGAAGCCCACCGCCATCGCCACGCCGAAGATGAGCAGGTACACCAGCATCGTCGGCATCACCCCGGCGAGCGACGAGAGCGCCGCGAACTTCACCGAGCTGCCGTACGAGCCGTCGGGCGAGGCGCGCGAGAAGGTCTCCGTGGGCGAGCCCATCGTCGCCAACGAGGTGCGCCACCACGCGCGCCACAGGCCCAGCGTCTCGCGGTCGTCCCACGCCAGCGAGCCGACGCGTTCCAGGCACGGCGGGCAGAACCACTCGTCACCCCGCTGCGTGAGACAGGTCGCGCAGCCGAACGTGCCACAGCGGGAGCACGCGCCGACCGCGAGCGCCTCCGGGTGCGTCGCGCAGTGCGCCTCCGCCGCGACCGGCACCGGCAACACGAGGTTGCACTGAAAGCACTGCGTCGATCCAGCCGCGTTGAAGTAGCCACAGGAGGGACAATTCACAGCGCGTTGTTCTGGCGCACCTCAAGGGGCTATGGGGCAGCAAATGAGTGGGGAAACGCTCGAACTGTTGTGGAGACGCCTCGGCCTCGACTCGCTGCCGCCCGACGCGGGCACCGCCGAGTCGTTGCACGAGACCCGCCGCGACAACTGGGACGACAGCACCGTGCGCGCCGTCTCGGCGAAGGTCACCGAGCGTGAAGACCTCCCGCGCATCACCCTGAGCTCGCCGCAGCTCGACGGCGCGGCAGGGGAGCGCGGGCGTGAGCTGCAGGTGACGGGCGTGCTGGGCGAAGGCGGCATGGGCCGCGTGCTGCTGGCGCGCCAGGCCTCGCTGGGCCGCGACGTGGCGGTGAAGGTGGCGCGCACGGGCGCGACGCACGGCGACCTCGCGGCGCTGACGCACGAAGCGCTGATGACCGGCGGCATGGAGCACCCCGGCGTCATCCCCGTGTACCAGTTGGCCAGCGACGGCCACGGCAACCCCGCGCTGGTGATGAAGCGCGTCGACGGCGTCTCGTGGGCCATGCTGCTGCGCCACGCCGACGACCCGGTGTGGAACCACATCGCCAGCCCCGGCGCCGAGCGCCTCGACTCGCATATCGAGATTCTGCGGCAGGTCTGCAACGCCATCGCCTTCGCGCACCGCAAAGGGGTGCTCCACCGCGACATCAAGCCGGCCAACGTGCTCATCGGTGAGTTCGGTGAGGTGTACGTCGCCGACTGGGGCATCGCGCGCGCGAAGCACGGCCCGCCGCGCAAGCCCTCGGTGGTGGGCACTCCGCTCTACCTCGCGCCGGAGATGGCGGCCGGCGACGACGAGCAGATGGACGAGCGCACCGACATCTTCCTCCTCGGCGCGACGCTGTACGAGGTGTTGAGCGGCGAGCCGCCGTGGCGCGGGCCCGACTTGAAGGCGGTGGTGGAGACGGCGTGGAAGTGCGAGCCCCGGCCGCTGCCTCCCGACGCCCCCGAGGAGCTGGCCGCCATCTGCCGCAAGGCGATGGCCCGCGAGAAGGTCGACCGCTACCAGACGGTGCTGGAGCTGCGCGAGGCGCTGGGCGGCTTCTTGCGGCACCGCGGCTCGGTGCAGTTGGCGCGCGCGGCGAGCGAGCGCCTGGCGAGCCTCAAACAGTCGCTGTCGGAGGCGAAGAACGACTCTATCTACCCGCTGCTCTCGGAGTGCCGCTTCGGCTTCACGCAGGCGCTGCGCGAGTGGCCCGACAACACCGTCGCCAAGAAGGGCCTCGCCGACTGCGTGGAGGCCACCGCGCGCTACGAGCTGCGTCGCGGGAACGTCGCCGCGGCGCGCGAGCTGGCCAGCAGCCTCGAGGTGCTGCCGCCGGAGCTGCACGCCGAGCTCACCGCCGCCGAGGCGCGCGCCAACGAAGACCAGAAGCGCGCCGCGCGCATCGCGCACCTGAGCAAGGAGATGGACCCCCGCGTCGCCTCGCGCGAGCGCACGCTGGTCTTCCTCGCGGTGGCGGTCACCATCGTGCTGGCCACGCTGCCGCGGCTCATCCCCTCCCTCCACACCGCGATGCACGCGCAGCTGGGCGACTGGTCGACGGTGCTGCGCATCAGCATGGTCATCGGCGTCTTCTTCGCGTCGGTCGCGCTGGGCCACCGCAGCCTGATGTCGACGCGCATCAACCGCCGGCTGGTGGGCCTCATCGGCGTGGCGAGCACCGGCACCCTGTTGCAGCGCGTGGTGTGCGTGCTGCTGGGCGTCGAGGAGCGCGTGGTGCTGTTCAACAACCTCGTGCTGCTGGCGATGGTGTGCGTCGTCGGAGGCCTCACCATCTTCTGGGGCTTCTACCTCGCGGCGGGCGTGACGCTGCTGGCGCTCATCGGCGCCTTCATCTGGCCCGGCAACGAGACGCTCTTCTTCGCCGGCGCGGGCCTCGCGGCGCTCTTCTTCAGCATCGTCTCGTGGCGCGGCTGGCGCGGCGAGCTGACGCTCAAGAAGCACGACGACTGAGGCGCGTCAGTCCGCGAACAGGGCGAGCACCGGGTCGAGCGAGAACAGGTTGGCGCCGAAGACGGCCTCGCCCTGCCACAGCACCAGCGCCAGCGCTGCCAGCACCGCCGCCGCCGTGCGCCGCTCGAGCGTGGCCACTGCGACCAGCGGCATCGACAACAGCACGTGCCACGGGCGCAGCTCGCGCGTCTGGCTCAACATGAGGAGCTGCCAGCCAGCGCAGCTCAGCGTCAACCAGCTCCGGGTGACGGCCAGCGCCCCGAGCGCGACAGCGGGCACCACGAACAAGCCGAGCGCCGGGTGGCTCCGCAGCACGTTGCTCTCGGGGAAGGTGTGCAGCGCCGGCCAGGACAACACGAAGCTCGCGCCCGCCAGCACCGGCGCGCACACTGCCGCGATGACGGCGCGCTTCTCGCGACGCGCCCACGCGCCCCACGAGCGGCCCACCTGCGCCGCGGCCCACGCGAAGAGCGGCAGGTACCAGAGCGCCCGGTAGTGGAGGAACAGCGCCAGCGCCAGCAGCACGAAGGCCGCCGGGAAGCGCCGGTCACGCGCCGCGACGACGCCGGCCAGCAGCGCGGCGAGCGGAACCACGTCGTACATGCCGCCCAGCGCCCACACCACGAGCTGCACGTGCGCGAACGCCACGAACGCCAGCCCGGTGATGCGCAGCGCGGCGCCCTCGACGCGCCAGAACAGCCGCGCCAACAGCAGCGTCGCGAGGTGCCCGAAGAGGAGCAGCCCCACCATCGCGAGCGCGTTCACCCATGAGAACGGCACGCCCAGCACGAAGAGCATCGCCAGCGGCGCCATCAGCAGCTGACACCCCGGCGGGTAGACGCGGGGGTACTGCGGCCAGTTGATGACGAAGGCGGGCAGCGCCGGGTGGCCGCGCACCGCGCAGGTCAGCGCGTCGTCTCGCCACGGGCGCGCCACGCCGACGGGGTGCGCGCAGAGTTCGCCGCTGGGCACGCGGTAGAGCGCCGGCCCTTCGAACGCGAGCAACAGCGCGCTCCCCCAGTGCGACGCGAGGTCGGTGCCCTGCCCGCCCGAGGTGCGGAACGGCGACGGCGAGCGCACCAGAGGGAACACGCAGGTCACCAGCAGCGAGCCGCCCAGCAGCAACGCCGCGAGCCGGCGGGGAGCGGGGGCGCGCGACGCCTCCATGCGGCCTCAGGCGCCGGCGAGCGCGAGCAGCTCGACGTGCGTCGCGCTGTAGTTGCCGCGGGCGCCGAGGTTCTCGAGGTTCTGCGACATGCCGCCCACGGCGCGGAAGAACTGCACCGACTCCTTCGGCGGCTTGATGCCCACCATGCGCGGCGCGTTCTTCATCGTCAGGTTGCGGAGGTCGCGGCTCATGCCGGCCTGGCTGAAGTCGAAGTCGTCGGTGCGCAGCGGGCGCGCGATGATGGCGAGGATCTCCTCGATGAACGGCCGCGCGGCGTCGGGGTCGGTGAACTCGAAGCCCGCTTCGAAGCACAGCGCCATCATGTCGACGGGCCGGTGCTCCGCGACGGCGTGGAAGAGGCGGCGGTTGACCGAGACCCAGCGGGGCGAGAGCTGCTTGATGGCGCCGAAGTCCAGCACCCCGACGCGGCCGTCCTTCATCAAGATGAAGTTGCCCGGGTGCGGGTCGGAGTGCACGAGGCCGGAGAGCAGGAACGGCCCCCACAGCGACATGGTCAGCAGCCGCGCGACGCGGAACTTCTCGTCGTTGGAGACGCCCTCGCGGTGGTGGAGGAACTCCTTGAAGGTCTCGCCCTCGAGGAACTCCATGGTCAGCACGCGGCGGGTGGTCAGCTCGCGGTAGACGCGCGGCACCGTGATGCCCGGCAGGCGCGCGCACGCGGCGCGGTACTGGTCGGCGCGCTCGGCCTCGTGCACGTAGTCGAGCTCGTCCATCATGCTGTCGCGGAGCTCCGCGAAGTAGCTCTTGCCGTGCGTGATGCGGGTGGTGGTGGCCACCACGCTGACCATCGCGGCGACGTTGTCGAGGTCGGCCTTCAGCGCGTCGGCGATGTCGGGGTACTGGATCTTCACCGCCACCTTCTCGCCGGCGTGGGTGCGCGCCACGTGCACCTGCCCCAGCGACGCCGAGGCGATCGGCGCCTCGCTGAACTCCGCGTAGACCTCTTCGGGGGCTTTGCCGAACTCCGAGACGAGCACCTCCCGCACGCGCGGCCATGCCATCGGCGGCGCCTGGTTCTGCAGCCGCGCGATGACCGCCCGCACCTCGGGCGTGAGCAGGTCGGGGTCCATGCTCATCTGCTGGCCGAGCTTCATCGCCAGGCCCTTCAAGTCACCCAGCGTGGCCACCAGCTTCTTCGCGGAGTCGGCGCTCAACAGCGAGCCCGCGTCGTCACCGCGCAGCTTCTTCACGCCCCGTGACACGACGTCGGTCGACAGCTTCGCCGACATCGACGCCAGCTTCGCCAGCCGGGAGAAGAGCCCTTTTGAGAAGTTCGAACCGTCGTCAGCCTCGTCGGGACAGTGCGTAACGTCCCCCGGGCGGTGAAGCAATCGACACGCGCCGTGAGGGTGGGCGCTTCAGGCGAAGAG
>CAMLFP010000109.1 GCA_946479335.1 uncultured Archangium sp. | reverse complement strand
GGCGCGCCACCGTCGGCGTTCCACCCGGCGTCCCACGGGCCGATGGCGCCCACCTCGATGCAGCCGTTGCCTGATGGTTCATCGGTGTCGAGGTTCCACTCGTAGAAGCGCACGTTCGCCGCGCTGCCGATGATGCGGCCGGCGCTGGCGCGGTCGGCGCGCGCGATGGTGATGGTGCCAGCCTGCGCGAGGTAGCTGCGGGTGCAGTTGACCTGGTCGTCGCAGGCCTCATGGTAGACGGCGCACACCTGACACGCGGTGTAGCCCTCGCTCTTGAAGCTGTACGTGAGCGGCGGCGTCGGCGGCGCCACGCCGTCAGGGTACACCACCTCCACGCGGAAGGCGTCGAAGGGCGGGGAGGTCGGGTCGCCGACTCCCCACAGCGCGAAGTTGTAGAAGCCGTTGCTCATCGAGAAGGTGCGGTACTCGAAGAGCAGCCCGTTCTGCGGCGGGGTCTCGAGGGAGGCGATCTGCCGGCAGCCATTCCCCCCGCCCGTGCCGGAGCCGCCGCCGGTCGCGCCGGTGCCTCCGCCGGTGCCGCCGTCGATGCAGTTGCAGGTCTGGGGCGGGTCACACGCGAAGAGGGCAGCGGCGAGGGCGAGGAACGGCGCGATTTTCATGGGAACGCGCACCATACCTCTCGCGCTGTGCTACGGGCGTCCGCGGTCGGAGTCACCCGGATGAACGCCGCTCAGTGCAGGCATGGCTGAGGGGAGGAAAGTCCGGGCTCCAGAGGGCAGGGTGCTGGTTAACGGCCAGCCGGCGTGAGCCGCGGGAAAGTGCCACAGAAAACAAACCGCCTCGAAAGGGGTAAGGGTGAAACGGTGCGGTAAGAGCGCACCGCGTCTCTGGTGACAGAGACGGCACGGCAAACCCCACCTGGAGCAAGAGCCAATAGGGGAGCCTCTTCGAAAGAAGAGATGGGTGACCCGCCCAATGCTCCCGGGTCTGCTCGCTCGAGGGCGTCAGCAATGGCGCTCCTAGATGAATGTTCATCTCTCTCCCGAAAGGGAGATGACAAAACCCGGCTTACAGGGTGACTCCGACCGTTTTGCTTTCGCTCGCTCGCGCGGGACAAACCTCCGCTGCGCTGCGGGTTTGTCCTCGCCGTCCCGCGTGAAGCTGCGGGCCGGTACCGCTCCCTCGCTGGGTTTCTTTCGCGCTTCCGCGCGGGGCAAATGGGTGGGCCGGTTCCGCTCACCACGCGCGCCGTGCTGCGCTAAGAGCCGCGGCCCCATGCGTCGCTCACTCTCCGTGCTGCTGCTGCTGTTGACCGCGTGCATCGTCGAAGCGCCCACCAAGGACGGCGTGCAGGGCTCCGGCCCGAAGGCAGCCCCCGCGCCTCCCGCCGAGGTGAAGAGCGGCGCCAACTTCGGCGACGCCTTCGAGCTCACCAGCGCCATCTTGAACCCGAGCCGCGGCACGCCCGGTGAGTCGGTGCGCGTGCTGATGAACTTCAAGGTGATGAAGCAGCCCGACCGCGACTACGGCATCTTCGTGCACGTCGAAGACGTCGACGGCCGCGCCGAGCGCTTCAACGTCGACCACGCCCCCCGCAAGCCCACCTCGCAGTGGCAGCCCGGCGAGGTCGTGCAGGACATGTTTGAAATCCCCATTCCCCCCACGATGCAGGTGCGCGGACTCTCGCTGCTCATCGGCTTCTGGGACCCCTCGACCGGCCAGCGCCTCCCCATCGTCAACAAGGACGCCGTGCCCAACGATGGGCGCGATCGCCTCGTCGTCGCGCGCTTCCCGGTGAACCCGCTCCAATGAAGCTGACGCTGTGGGCTGAACTCGCGCCGGTGCCGCCCGCCGGCGTCGACACCTCGACGGTGATTGCAGGCCTCGTCTGCTTCGCCATCGCCGTCTTCATGCTGGTCGCGCTGCGCCGCGCCACCTCGCGCAAGCGCCCGCCCGAGCCCGAGACGCCGGAGCAGCTCCCCGGACAGACACAGCTCGAGGAGGCAATCGAAGCGCCGAAGGTGACGCTCGCGCCCACGGCCGAAGAAGAGGCCCGCCGCGCCGCCGCCGAAGACGCGCGCCGCAAGGCCGAAGCGCTCAAGGCGCAGCAGGCGACGAAGGAAGACGTCGAGGCCGCGCGCAAGGAGGCGTACCGCGCCGAGAAGGCGCTGGAGGCCGAAGAGAAGGAGCGCAAGCGCCGCGAGCGCGAAGAGGCCGAGCGGCTCCGCGCCGAAGAGGAGCAGCGGAAGAAAGACGAAGCCGCGCGCCTCGAGGCCGAAGCGAAGGCCGCCGCCCAAAAGAAGATCGACGCCGAGGCCGGTCAGACGCTGGCCGCGGGCCTCGCGAAGACGAAGCGCGAAGGCTTCATGGCGCGCCTCTCGGGGCTGTTCGGCGGCGGCGCGAAGGCCATCGACGAGGCGGCGCTCGCGGAGCTGGAGGAGGTGCTCTTCACCGCCGACATCGGCGTGAAGACCGCCTCGCGCCTCGTGGAGCTGGCGCGCGAAAAGGCGAAGTCGAACGCCGACCTGAAGCCGCTCATCCGCGATGAGGTGCAGCGCATCGTCACCCTGAAGGCCAACCACACGCTGGGTGGCGGCGGGCCTCCGCACGTCATCATGGTGGTGGGCGTCAACGGCGCGGGCAAGACCACGACCATCGGCAAGCTGGCGGCCAAGGCGCACGCGGCGGGCAAGAAGGTGCTGCTGGGCGCGGGCGACACGTTCCGCGCGGCGGCGGCCGAGCAGCTCGACGTGTGGGCGGAGCGCGCGGGCGCGGAGCTGGTGAAGGGCAAGGAAGACGCCGACCCCGCGTCGGTGGTGTTCGACGCCGTGAAGCAGGGCGTGGAGCGCAAGGTCGACCTCGTCATCGCCGACACCGCGGGCCGCCTGCACACCAAGGCGAACCTGATGGAGGAGCTGAAGAAGGTCCGCCGTGTCATCGAGAAGGCGCTGCCCGGCGCGCCGCACGAGGTGCTGCTGGTGCTCGACGCCACCAACGGCCAGAACGCCATCGCGCAGGCGCGGCAGTTCAACGAAGCGGTGGGCGTGACGACGATTGCGCTGACCAAGCTGGACGGCACCGCGAAGGGCGGCGTCATCATCGGCATCTGCGATGAGCTGAAGCTGCCCGTGGCGTGGGCCGGCGTCGGTGAGAAGGTGGCCGACCTGCGGCCCTTCGACCCGAAGGAGTTCGTCGACGCGTTGTTCGACGAATAGCGCCCCTCACCCCAGCCCTCTCCCCACGGGAGAGGGAGTCAGCACCGGGCGTCGGGCGAAGCGGTCCAGCGCCAGGTAGACGACGGGCGTGGTGAACATCGTGAGCAGCTGCGAGACCAGCAGCCCGCCGACGATGGCCACGCCGAGCGGTTTGCGGAGTTCGGAGCCGAGGCCCGAGCCGAACGCCAGCGGCACCGCGCCGAGCAACGCCGCGAGCGTGGTCATCAGAATCGGGCGGAAGCGCAGCACCGAGGCCTTCAAGATGGCGTCGCGCGGCGAGAGCCCTTCATCGCGTTCGGCTTCAATCGCGAAGTCGATCATCATGATGGCGTTCTTCTTCACGATGCCCACGAGGAGGATGAGCCCCACCAGCGCGATGATGCTCAGGTCGATGCCCGACCACGAGAGCGCCAGCAGCGCGCCCACGCCGGCCGACGGCAGCGTGGAGAGGATGGTGATGGGGTGGATGGTGCTCTCGTACAGCACGCCCAGCACCACGTAGACCACCAGCAGCGCCATCAAGATGAGCGTGGGCTGCGAGCTGGTGGAGTCGGCGAAGGCCCGCGCGGTGCCCTGGAAGTCGGCCTTCACGCTGGCGGGCAGGCCGATGGTCGACTCCGCGCGGTGGATGGCCTCGACGGCCTGGCCCAGCGACACGCCCGGCGCGAGGTTGAACGACAGCGTGGTGGAGGGGAACTGGCCCTGGTGGTTGATGGCCAGCGGCAGCGTGCCCGGCGCGATGGTGCCCAGCTGCGTGAGCGGCACGAGTGCGCCGGTGTTGGCGCGCACGAAGAGCTTCGAGAGCCCCTCCGGGCCCTGCTGGAGTTCGGGGGGCACCTCCATCACCACGCGGTACTGGTTGCGCTCGGTGTACGTGGTGGCGACCTGCCGCTGCCCGTACGCGTCGTAGAGCGTGTCGTCGATCATCTGCGGCGTGATGCCGAGGCGCGCGGCGGTGTCGCGGTCGATGGCGAAGTTCAGCTGCAGCCCGGCGGTCTGTTGGTCGGTCGCGACGTCCTTCAACTCCGGCAGCTTCTTGAGCGCCTCGAACAGCTTCGGCGCCCACTGCTTGAGGTCGTCGAGTTTCGGCGTCTGCACCGTGTACTGGTACTGCGTGCGCGTCGAGCGGCCGCCGACGCGGAGGTCTTGCGCGGCCTGCATCATCAACGACACGCCTTCGAGCTTCGCGAGCTTCGGGCGCAGCCGCGCGATGATGGCGTCGGCGGGCGTGCGCCGCGGCGGCACGGGCTTCAGGCCGACGAACACGGTGCCGGTGTTGCTGCTGCTCGCGGGGCCGCCGCCCATGAAGGCGACGGTGTTGTCGATGTCGGGGTCGCCCTGCAGCGCGGCGAGGGCGCGCGCCTGACGTTCCCGCATCGAGAGGAACGAGGTGTCTTGCGGGCCTTCGATGAAGCCCATCAGCTGCCCGGTGTCTTGCTGCGGGAAGAGCCCCTTGGGGATGGTGATGAACAGCCACACCGCGAGCGCCATCAGGCTCAGCGTCACGCCGAGCATGAAGCGGCGATGGTCGAGCACCCAGCCCAGCGCGCGGCCGTAGCCGTTCACCACCGACGAGAAGAGGCGCTCGAAGCCCGCGCCGACGCCGGAGCTCGCCGGGCGATGCGGGCGCAGCAGCTTCGCGCACATCATCGGCGTCAGCGTGATGGAGATGAGGGCCGACAGCGCGATGGCCACGGTGAGTGTGATGGCGAACTCGCGGAAGAGCCGGCCGATGACGCCGCCCATCATCAACAGCGGAATGAAGACGGCGATGAGCGAGACGGTGATGGAGACGATGGTGAAGGCGATCTGCTTCGCGCCCTTGAGCGCGGCGACCAGCGGCGAGTCACCGGCCTCGAGGTAGCGGGTGATGTTCTCCGTCACCACGATGGCGTCGTCGACCACGAAGCCGGTGGAGATGGTGAGCGCCATCAGCGAGAGGTTGTTGAGGCTGAAGCCCAGCAGCCACATCGCGCCGAAGGTGCCAGTGAGTGACAGCGGCACCGCGATGGAGGGGATCGCCGTCGCGCGCGCCGAGCGGAGGAAGACGAAGACCACCAGCACCACCAGCAGCACGCTCAGGGAGAGCGACTTCTCCACCTCCACCACCGACGCGCGGATGGTCTGGCTCCGGTCGATGGCCACGTTGAGCTCGATGGCGGGCGAGATGCTGCTCGAGAGCTCCGGCAGCAGCGCCTTGATGCGCTCGATGGTGGCGATGATGTTCGCGCCCGGTTGCCGGCGCACGATGATGAGCACGCAGCGCTCGCCGTTCACCCACGCCGCGGCGCGCTGGTTCTCCACGTCGTCGAAGACCTTCGCGACATCAGAGAGGCGGACGATCTGCCCGTCGGCGCTCTTCACCACGATGGGCTTCCACGCCTCCGCGCCGAAGAGCTGGTCGTTGGCGGTGATGGCCTGCCCCTGTGACGCCGAGGCCAGC
Source organism: uncultured Archangium sp. (assembly GCA_946479335.1). The sequence goes on along the minus strand of CAMLFP010000109.1, from coordinate 8,750 downwards.
GTGCCCTTCGGCTGGTTCGCGGTCGACGCGGTGATGGCCGCGCGCACGTCTTCGAGCGAGAGCCCCAGGCCCGCCAGCGCGACCGGGTCGGCCTGCACGCGCACCGCGGGCTGTTGACCACCGCCGACGAAGACCTGCCCCACGCCGTCGACCTGGGCGATCTTCTGCGCCAGCACGGTGTTCGCGGTATCGAAGAGTTGAGGCAGCGGAATCGTCTTCGACTTCACCGACAAGATGAGCACCGGCGCGTCGGCGGGGTTCACCTTGCGGTAGTTCGGGCGGAAGGGGAGGTTGGTGGGCAGCTCCGCGCTCGCGGCGTTGATGGCGGCCTGCACGTCGCGCGCGGCCGACTCCACGTCGCGGTCGAGCGAGAACTGCAGCGTGATGCTGGTCGACCCGAGCCCGCTGGTCGACGTCATCTCCGTGAGGCCCGCGATGCGGCCGAAGCGGCGCTCCAACGGCGTGGCGACCGCTGAGGCCATCGTCTCCGGGCTGCCGCCGGGGAGGTTCGCGCTGACGTTGATGGTGGCGAGGTCGAACTGCGGGAGCGGCGAGATCGGCAGCTGCGTGTAGCCGACGATGCCGGCCAGCAAGATGGCGACCGCGAGCAGCGTGGTGCCGATGGGCCGCTTGATGAACGGCGCTGAGAGGCCCGCGCTCACCTCACACCTCCACCGGCGTCGCGTGCGCGGCCGGCGCGGCGCTGCCCGTGAAGCGGTGCATGAAGAGGTAGATGACGGGCGTCGTGTACAGCGTCAGAACCTGCGAGATGAGCAGCCCGCCGACGATGCTGATGCCCAGCGGCGTGCGCAGCTCCGAGCCGGTGCCGGTGCCCAGCGCCAGCGGCAGCCCGCCGAGCAGCGCGGCCATGGTGGTCATCATGATGGGGCGGAAGCGCAGCAGGCACGCGTCGAAGATGGCCTCGCGCGGAGTCAGGCCGCGGTCGCGCTCCGCCTCGATGGCGAAGTCGATCATCATGATGGCGTTCTTCTTCACGATGCCGATGAGCAGGATGATGCCGATGAGCGCGATGATGGAGAACTCGCTGCCGCACACCATCAACGCCAGCAGTGCGCCGACGCCCGCCGACGGCAGCGTGCTCAAGATGGTCAGCGGGTGGATGAAGCTCTCGTAGAGCACGCCGAGCACGATGTAGACGACCACCAGCGCTGCGAGGATGAGCAGCGGCTCGCTCGCCAGCGCGTCGCTGAAGGCCTTCGCCGCGCCTTGAAATGACGCGTGCACGCCGGGCGGCACGTCGAGCGCTTCACGCGCGCGCTCGATGGCGTCGACGGCCTGACCCAGCGACACGCCGGGCGCGGTGTTGAACGACAGCGTCACCGCGCGGAACTGGCCCTGATGCGCGATGGCGAGCGGCGCCTCCGCGGGCGCGATGTGCGCGACCTGCGAGAGCGCCACGGGCCCGTTCGCGCCGTCGACGTACAGCGCGTCGAGCGACTGCGCGTCTGACGCGTAGCCCGGCTTCACCTCGAGGATGACGCGGTACAGGTTGAGCTGCGTGAAGATGGTGCTCACCTGCCGCTGGCCGAAGGCGTCGTAGAGCGTGTCGTCGATGGCCTGCGTGGAGACGCCGAGGCGCGCGGCGGTGTCGCGGTCGATGGTGACGTGGGTGACGGGCCCGAGGGCTTGCTGGTCGCTGGCGACGTCGCGCAGCTCCGGCAGCGTCTGCAGCTTCGCCAGCACGCGCGGCGCCCAGGTCTCGAGCTCCGCGCTCTCCGCGTCTTCCAGCGTGTATTGGAACTGGGTGCGGCTCAGGCGGTTGTCGATCTGCAGATCCTGGCTCGACTGGAGGTACGTGGTGAGCCCGGGAATCTCATTCAGCTTCGGCTGGAGGCGCGCGATGAGCGCGGTGGCGTTCTCGGCGCGCTCGCTGCGCGGCTTGAGCGTGATGTTGAGGCGCCCGGTGTTGGTGGTGGGGTTGGTGCCGTCGGCGCCGATGAACGCGGAGACCGACGCGACGTCGGGGTCGGCCAGCGCGACCTGAATCGCGCGCTCCTGCAGTTGCGTCATCTTCTTGAATGACGCGTCGGGGTCGGCCTGCGTGACGCCCAGTACGAGCCCCGTGTCTTGAATCGGGAAGAAGCCCTTGGGGATGACGAGCGTGAGCCAGCCGGTGAGCAGCACCGTGGCCACCGTCGCGGCGAGCGTGAGGCGTTGGTGTTCGAGCACCCAGAGGAGCCCGCGGCGGTACACGGCGAGCATTCCGTCGAAGGCGCGCTCCGACCACGCGTAGAAGCGCCCGCGCTCCGAGGGCGGCGGCTCGGGCTTGAGCACATACGCCGCCATCATCGGTGTCAGCGTCAGCGACAGCACCGCCGACACGCCGATGGCCGCGCTCAAGGTGATGGCGAACTCGCGGAACAGCCGGCCGATGAGCCCGCCCATGAACAGCAGTGGAATCAACACGGCGACGAGAGACACCGTCAGCGAGACGATGGTGAAGCCGATCTGCTTCGCGCCCTTGAGCGCGGCGTGGAAGGGCGACTCTCCCTCTTCGACGTAGCGCGAGATGTTCTCGAGCATCACGATGGCGTCGTCGACGACGAAGCCGGTGGAGATGGTGAGCGCCATCAGCGAGAGGTTGTTGAGGCTGAAGCCGAAGACGTTCATCAACCCGAAGGTGCCCACCAGCGAGAGCGGCACCGCGATGGAGGGGATGAGCGTCGCGCGCAGGTTCCGCAGGAACGCGAAGATGACCATCACCACCAGGCCGATGGTCAGCACCAGCGTGAACTCCACGTCTTCGACCGACGCGCGCACGGTCTCGGTTCGGTCTGACAGCACCTTCACCTCGAGGCCCTGCGGCAACGACGCCTGGAGTTGCGGCAAGAGCGCCTTCACGCGCTCCGCGACCTGAATCACGTTGGCGCCCGGCTGGCGCTGCACGCTCAAGATGATGGCGCGCTGGTGGTTGGCCCAGCCGGCGAGCTCGTCGTTCTCCACGCCGTCGATGACGTCGGCGACCTCGCGCAGGCGAATTGGCGCGCCGTTGCGGTAGGCGAGCACCACCGGGCGGAAGCCCTCGGCGCTCGTAATCTGGTCATCCGCCGCGATGGTGTACGACTGGCGCGGCCCGTCGAGCGTGCCCTTGGGTTGGTTGACGTTGGCGGCGACGATGGCCGCGCGCACGTCTTCGAGGGTGAGCCCGGTGCCCGCGAGCGCGAGCGGGTCGACCTGCACGCGCACCGCCGGCTTCTGCCCGCCGTTCAACGTGACGAGGCCCACGCCGGTGACCTGCGAGATCTTCTGCGCCAGCACGGAGTCGGCGAGGTCATCGACCTCCGCGAGCGAGAGGCTGTCGGAGCTCAACGCGAGCGTGAGGATGGGCGTGTCAGCCGGGTTCGACTTGCTGAAGGTCGGCGGCGCGGGGAGCGCGCGCGGCAGCACGCTGGTGGCGGCGTTGATGGCGGCCTGCACGTCTTGTTGCGCGGCGTCGATGTTGCGGTCGAGGTCGAACTGCAGCGTCACCTGCGAGCTGCCCTGGCTGCTCACCGAGGTCATCTGCGCCAACGCGGGGATCTGCCCGAACTGTCGCTCCAGCGGCGTGGTGACGGCGGTGGTCATCGTCTCCGCGCTCGCGCCGGGGAGCGACGTCGAGACCACGATGGTCGGGTAGTCGACCTGCGGCAGCGCCGAGACTGGCAGCGAACGGAAGGCGACGGTGCCGGCGATGGCCAGCCCGATGGTCAGCAGCGTCGTCGCCACCGGCCGTCGGATGAACGGCTCCGAGATGCTGCGGGTGCTGGCGTCGGCCTCGCTCACGGCGCCTCTTTGGTGGCCGCGACGGAGCCGGTGGTGCGCGGCTCGATGGCGGCGCCGGGCCGCAGCTGGCTCTGGCCGTCAGTGATGACGCGGTCACCGGCCTGCAGCCCGCTGCGGATGATGGCGAACGCGCCCTCGATGAGGTCGACCTCCACCGGCTGCAGCTTCGCGGTGTTGTCGCTCGCGGCGAGGTACACGAACGTGCCTTGCGGCCCGCGCTGCACGGCGGCGGCGGCGATGACCAACGCATCCTTCTTCTGGTCGACGGTGAGGCGCGCCTTCACGAACTGGTTGGGCCACAGCGCGCGCGTGGGGTTGGCGAACTGCGCGCGCAGCTTCACCGTACCCGTCGTGGCGTTTACCTGGTTGTCGATGACGGTGAGCGTTCCCGTGCCCAGCAGCGCGCGACCGTCACGCGCCCACGCCTCGACCGAGAGCGCACCGCCGGCCATCGCGCGCTGCAGCCGGTCGAGCTCGTCTTGCGGCAGCGTGAAGACGACGGAGATGGGGTCGAGCTGCGCGAGCACCACGAGGCCCGTCGCGTCTGACGCGTGCACGAGGTTCCCCGGGTCGACCTGTCGCAGCCCCGCGACGCCATCGATGGGCGAGACGATGCGCGCGTATTCGAGCTGCAGCTTCGCGTTGTCGACCGCGGCCTGGTCGACGCCGCGGGTGCCACGCAGCCCGTCGACCGCGGTGCGCGCGTCATCGACGACCTGCTGCGAGACGAGGTTCTGCTCCTTCAGCTTCTCGTTGCGCTCCAGCAGCAGCTCCGCGTTGCGCAGCTGGGCGTCGTCGCGCGCGAGCGTGGCGGTGGCCTGCGCGAGCTGAATCTGGAAGGGGCGCGGGTCGATCTGCGCGAGCAGCTCGCCTTTCTTCACGAGCGCGCCCTCCTTGAAGGCGACGCTCTGGAGGCGCCCGTCGACCTGGCTCTTCACCTGCACGGTGGCCAGCGGCGTCACGGTGCCGAGGCCCTCGAGCACGATGGGTTGGTCGCGCTGCGCGACGGTCTCCACCAGCACGGGCACCTTGCGCTCGCCGCCCTTGCGGCTGGCGGTGGCGTCGGTGGTCTTGCGCGTGAACCAGAGCCCGCCGGCGGCGAGCGCGAGCAGCACCACGACGAGGGCGACGTTGCGCGCGGTGTGTTGGCGAGGGGCGGTCATGGCGTGACTCCAAGCGCGGCGAGCAACTGGGCGCGCGCGGTGGCGAGGTTGAGGCGCGCCTGCACGCGCTGCGCGTTGGCGGTGGTCGACTGCAGCTGCGCGTCGTTCACCTCCAGAATGGAGCCGACGCCGTTCTTGAAGCGGGCTTCAGCGAGGGTGAGCTGTTCGCGCGCGGCGGTGGCGGCGGCGTCGGTCGAGTCGAGCGCGGTGCGTTGCGCCATCACGGTGGCGCGGGCGGTCTCGACGTCGACCCGCACCTGCAGCAGTTGTGCGTCGAGCTGCGCCTTGATGACACGCGCCTGCGCTTCGGCCTCGTGGAGCGCGCCGGTGGTCTGGAGCCCGTTGAAGAGGTTCCAGTTCATGGTGACGCCGACGGCCCAGTTCGGCCCGAGCTTCGCGGGGTCGTTGCCCGCTTCAGCGACGCTGCCGTTCGCGTTCAACGTGGGAATGTAGCCACCGAGGGCAGTGAGCCGCTGCGCCACCACGGCCTCCTGTTGTTTGCGGAGCGCGGCGAGCTCGGGCCGCGTGTCGAACGCGTGCTGCACGAGTGAGGGCACGTCGTCGTCTTCGTGCGGCGTGGGCGGGAGGAGCGCGTCGGTGATCTGCCAGTCTTGCGGCGTCAGCACGCCGACGGCTTGCGCGAGCGACACCATCGACAGCGTCAGGGTGTTGCGCGCGTTGATGAGCGCGAGCTCCGCGTTGGCGACCTGGGTCCTGGCCTGCGCGACGTCGATGCTGGTGCCCTGACCGACGCCGACGAGCGCGTTGGCCTGCGAGAGGTGGAGCTGGGTGTTGGCGAGGTTCTCCTCGGCGACGCCGACCAGCGCCGATTGCGCGGCGGCGACGAAGTACGCGCGGCGCACGTTGAGGGCGACGGTGAGCTGCGTGGCGCGGTCGGTGGCCTGTTGGGCTTCTTTGTTGAAGCCGGCCTGGCGGAGGCGCTCGATGGCGGCGAAGTCCCACAGGGTTTGCGTGGCGGAGATGCCGAAGCTGAAGAGGTTGTTGGGCGTCGGAGCGGTGGGCGCAGCGGTGCCGGTGCCGACGCGCGCGTAGGAGCCCTGGCTGCGGGAGAAGAGGGCGGTGGCGTTCACCTGTGGGAGCAGGGGGCCGCGGGCCTGTTCGACGCGGGCCTGCATCACGTCGACGGTGGCGTCGGCCTGTTGAAGTGACGGGTGGTTCTTTTTCGCGAGCTCCAGGGCCTGGTCGAGGGTGAGCACCTCCGCGAAGGCGGGGAGGGCGAACACCACGGCGCAGACGAGGAGCCTTCTCACGCTCCTCTCATGTCGTAACCGCGCGTCACTTCTCGGCGTTTCCGACCAGCGCGGGGCCTCGGGTGACGAGCGGTGACTTTTCCCAGACGAGCCGGAAGAGCGTTCCGAAGAGGGACGGGAGACCACGCGCCGCTTGGAGCGTCAGGCGACTCGGTGGTGGAGGCGCTTCAGAGGCGAAGCGGGTCGAAGGCGTCAGCACTCAGTGGGGCGGAGGGCGGCGTGCGGGAGCTCGAAAATTGAACATGGGAGTCCCCTCAGGATGGACCGGTTCGTCGCGAGGTCGAGGGGCACGCGCGAGGTGCGCTCCGCTCACGAGCGTCGAATACCTGTCGCCCGCTCGAGGAGCAGGTCCTTCACCACCTGCGAGCGATCTCTCGACACGGGCACGTGCAGACCCGGAGCACCCTCGCCGATGCCGTCACCGACGAAGAGCGTGGTGTCGACGTTCTCGCGCTCCAGCTCCTTGATGTGTTCCGCGGTGACGAGCCAGTTGCGATGCACGCGCACCACGCGGTCGCCGAGCGAGTGCTCGATGGCGGTGAGCGAGAGGTCGAGATCGAACTTCCCGTGTCGCGTGTGTACGAAGGTCAGCCGGTCCGCGGCCTCGAAGGCCCAGATCTCCTGTGGGTTCAGGAAGACGAGGTTCTTCTTCCGGCGCGCGACGATGCGCGGCGGCAGCGTGGGGCCGGGAGCGCGGCGCTTCCTCAATCGCGTGAGGCATTGCACGACGCGCTCTTCACTGAAGGGCTTGAGCAGATAGTCGGAGACGCCGAGTTGATACGCCTCGAGCGCGTGGGCTTCGAAGGCGGTGGCGAGCACCAGCAGCACGTCGCGGTGTTCACTCGCGAGAGAGCGCACCAGCTCCAGCCCCGCGCGGTTGCCTTCATTGCGCGAGAGCTGCACGTCGATGAACGCGACGTCGAGCTGCAGGCCGGCGGCGGGCGAGAGCGCTTCCCGCGCCTCCTCGACGGTGGCTGCGGTGGCCACCACCTCCGCGAGCCGCGAGCCCTGAATCAGCTCCACGAGGTAGTTGCGCGCGGGCCACTCGTCTTCGAGCACCAGACAGCGCAGCAGGCCGTCACTCATCGCGTCGTCTCCAGGGGGAACTCGACGACCGCGCGGGTGCCGGGGTCGGCGGGCTGCAGCTCGAGTGACGCGGAGGCGCCGTAGCGCAGCTCGAGTCTCCGCCGCACCGACTGCACGCCGAACGCGCCGCTGCGTACCGGTGCTTCACCGAGGCCGGGGCCGTCGTCTTCGACCACCCAGCGCACGCGGTGCTCACCGGCGCGCTCCACGGTGACCTTGATGTGCCCGCGCGCGTCGCGCTTGAGGGCGCCGTGCTTCACCGCGTTCTCCACGAGCGGCTGCACCAGCAGGCGCGGCAGCACCACCTCGTCGAGGCCGGGCGCGATGTTCCACTCGAAGGTGAGGTCGCCGCGGTGCCGCGCCTCGAGGATCTCCGCGTACCGCTTGAGCCAGTTCAACTGCGCGCGGAGCGTCTGCAGCTCGCCCTCGTCGCTGAGCGCGTCGCGGAGCAGGTCACCCAGCGCGGCGAGCAACCGGCGCGACTCGCGTGGGTCTTCGGTCACCAGGCCGGCGATGGCGTTGAGGGTGTTCAGCAGAAAGTGCGGCTCGAGGTTCGCGCGCAGCCGTGAGAGCTCCGCGGCGCTGCGCAGTTGCTCCGACTCCAGCGTGCGCACGCGCGCGTCTTCGAGCGCCATCGGCAGCAGGAACGCGAGCGCCCACAGGCCGAACTGGCTCTGCGCCTGCGTCATGCCGAAGAAGATGGAGCGCAGCATGGTGATGCGCCCGATGGACATCATGTGCAGCCCCCATTCGGGGAAGCGCTCGCTGACGTCGAATGAGAGCGCGCCGAAGCTGGCGCCGATGAGGCTGGCGACGAGTAGCCCGGCGCCCACCAGCCACGCCGACGAGCGCCCGCGGCGGCGCGCGTGTTGAAACAGCGCCTCCAGCGCGAACATCAGCACCGGGAGCTCGACGGCGAAGAGCAGCAGCACCGAGCCCAGGCGCCCCGCGTCGCGGTTGGTCGTGTAGCTCGCGAGGAGCTGCAGCAGCACCACGCCCACCACCACCGCGATGCCCGCGAGGCGGCGGCGTGGAGAGGGGCGGTCGGCGAGCATCATCGCGGCACAAGGTACACGCGCTGCGCGGGCACCGCAGCAGGCTCCGGTTCGTCGGCAAAACACGCGCGCTCGTCGGCGGGAGGCGACCGTTCGTGCGCAGCCGTTACCGGCTCCGCGCGCGCGGCGTCACGACTTCACGGTGTTCAGCTTCTCGCCTGCGACGATGCGCGCCACCAGGTCGGTGAGCGTGGTGCCTTCGAAGACCAGCCGCTCGTACGCGTCAGGCGCGGCGCGGGTGTCTTCTTCGAGCACCGCGAAGACGCGCTGCCCTCGCCCCGGGCGGAGGTCGAACGCGAACAGCACGCCGCCGCCGTCACCGCCGAAGATGAGCGACTGCGGCACGTGCGTGTAGAGGTCGTGCTCCCGGTGCAGCGCGAGCACCTCGCGGA
>CAMLFP010000108.1 GCA_946479335.1 uncultured Archangium sp. | reverse complement strand
CAGAGCCGATGGTACTCCGCGGGAAACCGCGCGGGAGAGTAGGTCGCTGCCGGATCTTATGCCCCCCTCGACGCGTCAAAACGTCGCTGGGGGGCTTCTTTTTTCTATCGCCCGTCATCGATGGGCCTTTGGCGCCTCGCGCGTGGTCGGCTAATTGACGCAAGACCCCGAGACGACTAAAAGTTTTCTGTCTGATCGGACCCGTTCGCGGTCGCCGGTCGTCTTGAGAACGAGATGAAGAAGCCCAGCGTCTTCGGGAAGTACCTGCTGCTTGAACGGCTCAACGTGGGCGGCATGGCGGAGGTCTTCGCCGCCAAGGCCTTCGGGGTCGAGGGGTTCGAGCGGATCCTGGCGATCAAGAAGATCCTCCCGACGATGGCGGAGGATGACGAGTTCATCACGATGTTCATCGACGAGGCGCGGATCAGCGTTCAGCTGAACCACGCGAACGTGGTGCACATCCACGAGCTCGGGAAGCACGACGACGCCTACTACATCGCGATGGAGTACGTGTCGGGCAAGGACCTGCGCGCGTTGCTCGAGCGGTTCCGCCGGCGCAAGGAGATCATGCCGACGGCGATGGCCGTCTTCGTCACGTCGAAGATCTGCGAGGGCCTCGACTACGCGCACCGCAAGAAGGACGCGCGCGGCCAGGAACTCCACATCATCCACCGCGACGTGAGCCCGCAGAACATCCTCCTCTCGTACGAGGGGGAGGTGAAGATCATCGACTTCGGCATCGCCAAGGCGGCGAACCGGAGCCAGAAGACGCAGGCCGGCATTTTGAAGGGCAAGTTCGGTTACATGAGCCCCGAGCAGGTGCGCGGGTTGCCCATCGACCGGCGCTCCGACGTGTTCGCGGTCGGCGTGATCCTCTACGAGATGCTGACGGGCGAGAAGCTCTTCGTCGGCGAGTCTGACTTTTCAACGCTCGAGAAGGTGCGCAACGCCGACGTGCCGTCGCCGCGGCAGTTCAACTCCAACATCCCCGCGGGGCTCGAGAAGGTGGTGCTCAAGTCGCTCGCGCGCGAGGCGTCTGACCGCTACCAGTGGGCGTCGGACCTGCAGGAAGACCTGATGCGCTTCCTCCTTGCGGGAGACGCCATCTACACCTCGAAGCACCTCTCGAGCTTCCTCAAGGACGCGTTCGCCGAGGACCTGCTCCGCGAAAACGAGAAGATGGAGCGCTATGCGTCGGTCGAGCGGCCGGATCAGGTCGACGTCTCCGGCGTGACCGCGGCGCCCACCGCGCGTCCCTCGATGCCGGCCGCCGCGCCTCCCCGTCGGAACACGCAGCAGCCGGGTTCGCTCGCGGCGTTGTCTGGAAACCCGCCGCCGCGCAGGCCCACGCAGAACGTGGCGGTGGCCTCGGGGGCCGGCGCCGTCGCGATGGGGTTGCAGCAGGCGCAGATCGAGATCCCGCCTCCCACCGAGGAGGAGTTGGCGGAGATGGACGGCAACCGCGACCGGACCGTCATCGTCGACAACTCGGGAGTGCCCCAGGAGGACAGCAACTCCACCGCGATCGGCATCTCGCCGCACAGCGTGCGGGGCGCTGGTCCGGGGAACTCCACGGAGCCCGCGGGCCGTCAGCTGCGCCCGCAGGCGCCGGTGTCCAACACCTCCGCGACGCAAGACCGCCTGCCGCCCGCGTCGGGTCGCGGCTCGCCGATCAAGAGCCTCCACGACCTCCCGTCAGATGACGAGACGATCGCGCCGCAGCCGCGCAGCTCGCTGGTCGACGAAGACACCGGGAGCCACGACCTCCGCCCCATCGAGATGACCGGGTTCCGCGCCGCGATGGATGTCGGCGCTGGAGACCACGACACCGGCAGCAACCCGGCGGTGCCGGGCACGGGAGAGTCTCCCGCGATGGACCCGATGGACAGCACGGTGCCTCCGCGGCCGGCGCAGGGGCGCGCGAAGATCGTCATCGGTGATGCGCCCGTCGGCGGCGCGACCAGCATCGGCCCGTCACCGTTCGCGAAGAACGAGACGCGCATGTACGAGAGCCACGACGACGGCGCCGAGGAGGGTGCTGAAGAAGAGGCTCAGGGCGACGAAGAGAACTACGAGCAGGACGAGCCCCAGGACGAAGAGTACGCGCAGGACGAAGCGCCCGAGGAAGAAGAAGAGGCGCCGCAGGACATCGTCACCGGGGCGCACCCGCCGGTCGCTCCGCGCAAGCCCACGCCGAAGGCGCCCGCGAAGAAGGCCGCGGGCGGTGACGATCAGAAGCGCAAGATGCTGCTCATCGCGATCGCCGGCACGGCCGCGCTCGCGGTCATCGTCATCATCGCCGCCGCGCTCAAGTTCGCGGGGGGCGGCAAGACGGTGGTCGGCCTCTCGGGCACGCCGCACGAGGTGCCGTACGTCACGCTCATCAACCCCGGCAACGTGAAGGTGGAGAGCCCGACGAAGAGCGTCGAGCTCGAGCCCGGCGACTACACGTTCGAGTTCAAGCCGTCGGTGCAGGGCTACACGGCGACGCCGGCGAAGAAGAAGGTCACGGTGAAGGCGGGCGCGCCCATCGCGGTCGCGGTGCGCTTCACAGCGGCCGAGAGCGAGCCCTCCCAGCCCCCGACGCCGGAGCCGCAGCCCGACGGCATCAAGACCGACAAGCCCGACGCCCCCAAGACCGAGCCCGCCGCCCCGGCGACGTGGAGCGCGAAGTTGACCTCCAGCGAGCCGAAGGTGGAGATCGTCCGCGATGGCAAGGTCATCGGGACGACGCCGCTCGAGGTGAAGGACCTCAAGCAGGGCGAGACGTTGGACTTCGTCGCGCGCAAGACCGGCTTCTCGGAGGTCAGCAGCAGCCTGTCGAACCCCGACAAGAAGGGCGTCGTGGAGAAGGACATCTTCCTCGAGCGCGTCGCGATGGCGAAGACCGAGCCGGAGCCCAAGCCCGAACCGAAGCCGGTGGTGAAGACCGAGCCGAAGCCTGAACCGAAGCCGGTGGCGAAGACCGAACCGAAGCCCGAGCCCAAGCCGGTGGTGAAGGCCGAGCCGAAGCCGAAAGGCAGCGGGAAGGCCGCGTTCGCGTCGACGCCGATGGGCGCCGAGGTGTGGGTCGACGGGAAGAACACCGGCAAGAAGACGCCCATCCCCAAGGGGGCGGCGCTGGAGTTCTCCATCGGCAAGCACAAGGCCACCTTCAAGCAGGGCGGCAAGTCGTCTGCGCCGGTCGACTTCGAGATTACGGCCGACAACAAGGACAACCCGGCCATCGTGAAGGGCTCGCTCTGACTCTGCGCGTCGCGCGGTGACGCTTGGAGAAAGCGCGGGGCCCGTGGCATAGCTCCGGCATGGAGAACGCCACGTCTGCTCCGCGCCCGTCAGCTCCTCAGGCGCCGAAGACCACCATCGCACCGCAGCCCTTTTCGTACCCGCTCAAGCGCGAGTTCATCGAGCCTGATTGGACCCGCATCCCCGGGTACGCGGGCGTGTCGAAGGCCGACTGGGAGAGCGCGCTCTGGCAGCGCCGGCACACCATCAAGAACCTCAAGGAGCTGAAGGCCGCGCTGGGCGACCTGCTGCCCGACACGCTCCTGGCGTCGATGGACCGCGACCAGAAAGAGCGCGCCACGATGTCGATCCTCATCACGCCGCACATGGTGAACACCATGAACATGGCGGACCTGTGGAACGACCCGCTCCGCAAGTACATGCTGCCGGCCATCGAAGACCGGCACACGGTGTGGCCGAACCACCCGATGGCGTCGCGCGACTCGCTCCACGAGCAGGAGATGTGGAAGGTCGAGGGCCTCACGCACCGGTACCCGACCAAGGTGCTGGCGGAGCTGCTCTCGACGTGCCCGCAGTACTGCGGCCACTGCACGCGCATGGACCTCGTGGGCAACGACGTGCCGCAGGTCGACAAGCTCAAGTTCCACGTGACGCAGCCCGAGCGCTGGAAGCAGATGATCGAGTACCTCAAGGTCACGCCCAACGTGCGCGACGTGGTGGTGTCGGGCGGTGACGTGGCCAACGTGCCCATCGGTCAGCTCGAGAGTTTCGTCAGCCAGCTGATGGACATCCCCAACATCCGCGACATCCGCCTCGCGTCGAAGGGGCTGATGGGTATCCCCCAGCATTGGCTGCAAGACACCGTGCGCGCCGCGCTGGAGCGCCTCGGCAAGAAGGCCAACGAGCGCAACGTCGACATCGCGGTGCATACGCACGTGAACAACGCGAACCAGGTGACGCCGCTACTGGGGCGCGCCGCGAAGATGTTGTTCGACGTGGGCTTCCGCGACGTGCGCAACCAGGGCGTGCTGCTGCGCGGCGTGAATGACACCTCGAAGGATCTCCTCGAGCTGAGCTTCATGCTCCTCGATCACGCGCGGGTGCTGCCGTACTACTTCTACATGTGCGACATGATCCCCAACTCTGAACACTGGCGGGTCTCGGTCGCGACGGCGCAGCGGCTGCAGCACGACATCATGGGCTACCTGCCGGGCTTCGCGACGCCGCGCATCGTGTGCGACGTGCCGTACGTCGGGAAGCGCTGGGTGCACCAGGTCGCGCACTACGACCAGGTGAAGGGCATCTCGTACTGGACCAAGAACTACCGCACGGGCATCGAGCTCGACGACGTGGGCGCGTTGAACAAGGAGTACGTGTACTACGACCCGGTCTTCGACCTCCCCGAGGCGGGCCAGCAGTACTGGCGCGAGAAGGCGGCCCAGGGCGTTCAGCTGACGCACTCCGTGCACGCGTGACGTAGGCGGGCCCCGTGGACTTTCGCGCGCACCGAGCAGAGCTGTTCCCCGACGCGACCGACGCGCAGTGGAATGACTGGAAGTGGCAGCTCCGGCATTCGGCGCGCGATGGTGCGTCGTTGGCGCGGGTGTTGTCGCTCACCGACGACGAGCGCGCGGGCCTCGATGAGACGGCGAAGATCTTCCGCGTCGGCGTCTCGCCCTATTACCTGTCGCTCATCGACCCGGCGCACGCGTTCTGCCCGGTGCGCATGCAGTCGATCCCCGTGCGTGCTGAGGCGTCGGTGCAGCCCGGCGAGCTGGCAGACCCGCTCGGAGAAGACCCGCATCGGCCGGTCGAAGCCATCGTGCACAAGTACCCGGACCGGGTGCTGTTCCTCGCGACCGACACCTGCAGCGTCTACTGTCGGCACTGCACGCGGCGGCGCATCACCAAGGGCGGCGAAGCGGAGCTGACCAAGACGCAGCTCCAGTTGGGCCTCGAGTACATCGCGGCGCACCCGGAAGTTCGCGATGTGCTGATTTCGGGCGGCGACCCGCTGATTCTGTCCGACGAGCGGCTCGAGGCGATCCTCAAGCCGCTGCGCGAGATTCCCCACGTGGAGATGATCCGCATCGGCACGCGCATGCCGGTGACGCTGCCGATGCGCGTGACGCCGGAGCTCGCGAAGCTGCTGCGCCGCTACGCGCCGCTGTTCATCGTCACGCACTTCAATCACCCCAAGGAAATCACTCCCGAGGCGCGCGCGGCGTGCGAGCTGCTGGTGGACCACGGCGTGCCGGTCGAGAACCAGGCGGTCTTGATGCGGCGGCTCAATTCCGACGCGCGCATCATCAAGGAGCTCAACCACGCGTGCCTCAAGATGCGCGTGCGACCGTATTACCTGCACCAGATGGACGTAGCCGAGGGCTGCGAACACCTGCGCACGCCGATTGAGAAGGGCGTGGAGATTCTGAATCAACTCCGCGGCTTCACCACGGGGCTGGCGGTGCCGCACCTCGCGGTCGACCTGCCCGGCGGCGGCGGGAAGGTGACGCTGCAGCCCGAGTACGTCGTCGAGAAGACCCCGGAGCAGACCGTGTTCCGCAACTTCAAGGGCGAGCGCTACGTGTACCCGGAGCCGAAGGAGACCGACTGCTCCTGCCCGTACGACGACGTGTGGACCTCAGCGCGCTGAGGGGCACCTTCCCCTCAAGACGACATCGAATTCGTCCTCGTCAGGTGATTGCGGTCCCACATGGGGCGGGAATTTCGTCAACGATTTCTTCTTCGCGCGACGCGCGAGCGCCGCCTTCTGGCTGGTGAGTTCCTCAATGAGGTTCACCATGTCCTCGCCTCTGGGAGTTGCGGCTGGTTTGCGCACCGGGTGAGCAGGCTCCGACGAGAGCAGCAGCGCGGCGAGTGCGAGCAGCATCGGTGAAGCGTGGCAGCGGCTATCTCGTGCAGACGAATGAGCGGCCTGGGTCCCAGACGGCGCAGCCGGTGCATGGCGACGAACTCCATTCGCCATCGACGCATTGAACAAGCGCGTCTCCGTCTTCGCTGCAGTGACTCCCGGCATCCTGCAGACACGAAGCTGCCGGATTGCACGCAACGAACAGCACGAACACCAGCGCCAAGCCGAGTCGCGTCACGTGATGCCCAGCAGGCGCGGGACCTTCTCTTCGAGCAGGTCGATCTCCGCGCGGGTCTCGCCGAGGTAGGCGAGCAGCGAGAGGTCTTCGCGCTCCACCGCGCCGCCATGGAAGAGCCACGCGCGGGTGCGGAGCAACCGGTACAGCTTGATCAGCTTGCGGTCGGAGATGAACACCTCGTCTTCACGCACCACGGTGCGGATGACGCGGCGGAACTCGCGCATGATTTCTTCGCGGAAGAAGAGGTCGCGGTCCTTCGGCTCTTTGCGGGCCATCAGCAGCGTCAGGTAGCGGTGCGCCTTGAGCAGGTCGTCGAGCGTCGCCAGCCCTTCGGCCCACGGCTTGCGGTTCAGGTCCTTGTTGGTCTGCGCCTCCAGCCCCGCGTCGAGCAACTCGATGAAGTGCGTCTCCTGCACGCTGCGGCACGCGGCCTTCAAGACGAAGCGGTCCTTGAGCGCGCCCAGCTCCGAGTGCTCGGGGATTTCGTTGGTCGCCGCGAAGAGGATCTTCAGCTTCACCGGCACGGGCACGCCGTCCTGGTAGAATTTGCGCTCGTTGATGACGGTGAGCAGCGCGTTCAGAATCGCGGAGCTCGCCTTGAAGATCTCATCGAGGAACGCGAGGCGCGCGGTGGGCAACTTCCCCTGTTCGCGGCGTAGGTAGCGCCCTTCGCGCAGCTCGTTGATGTCGATGGGGCCCAGCACCTCCGAGGGCTCGGTGAAGCGCGTCAGCAGGTACTCGAACGAGTCGCGGCCCTCGATGCCCAGCGCCTCGCGGAACTTCACCACCAGGTCGCTCTTCGCCGTGCCGGGCGGGCCGACGAGCAACAGCGGCTCCTGCGCGACCGCGGCCACCAGCATCAGGTCGACCAGCGCCTGCTTGTCGACGAAGTGGCGCCCCAGCGCGAGGCGGAAGCGGTTCAGTTTTTCGCGCAGCGCCTGCGCTTCGCCCTGCAGTTGTTCGAGCGAGAGCTCGGAGAGCGAGTCCAACGGGTCGTGCTTCATGAGGTGCTCCCGACGTCGCGATGCACCCGACGGCGGACGAGGAATTCGTCTTCGTCGAGGAACCGGCGCGTCGTTTCATTCAAGGTCAGGTCGTCGCCCACGTGGCCCAGCACCAGCGCGTCGGCGAACTCCACCAGCGAGACGCAGAAGTGCGAGTTGGTCGAGAAGCCGTCGGTGATCCACGGGAGCTGCTGGGCGATGCGCAGCAGGCCGGGCAGCGCGACCTCGGTGCTGGCGTGCGAGAAGACCTGCGCGGTGGCGCGCGAGAGGCGCATGCGGTCGGGCGGGTGCAGGCTCTCGCGGCCGAGGCGGGCGAGCGCGTCGTCGACGATGGGCTGCGCCTGCGCGAAGGCGCCCAGGTACATGAAGCCCGACGCGAGCCCGAGGCGCGCCTGCAGCGCGGCGACGTCGTCACCCTTGAGCACCGTGATGGCACGCGAGAGCAGCTCCGCGGCCTCGGCGCGCAGGCCGACGCGGCGCATGCTGCGCATGCCCGACACCAGCACGCCGCCGAGCTCTCCCAGCTCCGTGGGGCCGAGCTCGACGATGGCGCTCGAGAGCCGGAGCACCAGCTGCTTCACCAGCGCCTCACGGCCGAAGTGCCCGGCGACGCGGAGCGCGTCTTCGAGCACCAGCGTGCGTTGACGCGCGGGGAGTTGGTCGGCCATCGAGGTGAACTCGTTGAGCAGCGGCAGCGCCTGCGCTTCTGGCAGTTGCGGGAGGTAATCGAGCAGCGCGTCGGCGACCCGGGCGCGCTCCTCGATGCGCAGCCTCGGCAGCGACTCCATGCGCGCGCGGATGCCGCGCAGCAGCTCCGCGGGTTCGCGCAGCGAGGAGAGCGAGGTCAGCTCGTCGGCCTTGGGGTCGTTGGTGCGGCGCAGGTAGTCCCTCGTCGCGGCGACGCGCTCCTGGGGCTCGAGCACCTGGCAGCTCTGGCGCAGCCGGTCGACGCGGTAGCGGTGGTCCTTCGCGAGGCCGGTCAACCTGGCGGCGAGGTTGGCGGGGAGCGGTGCGCTGGGCTCGACGCCCTCCAGCGCCTGGTTCACGCGCGCTCCGTAGACCTCGAGCAGGTAGCTGTGCGCGGTCCGGCTGAGCTCGACGTACGGTTGTTCGAGCGCCCAGGCCGGCAGCGTCGCCGGGCGCAGCGCCTCGCCGCGCGGCTGGTCTCGCAGCTGGTCGACGGTGGTCTTCAGGGTGTCGAAGGGCCAGCGCTCTCGCACGGCCTGTTCGCGCTCGCGCTCCGGCAACTTCGACAACAGCCCGAGGAGCTCGAAGGCCGACTCCACGCGCTCGATGGGCCACTTCTCGTGCGAGGCCCGCGCGCGGTCCGCTTCGGGGAGCTGCGTGAGCAGCCATTCACGGACGGCGGCGCGGCTGGCGTCGCACAGCGCGCGGGCGCGGTCGGCCTGGGCGAGCCGCGCGAAGCCCCACGCGAACTCCAGCCACACGTACGCGCGGGTGAGCTCCCACGGCGCCTCGAGCGTGGAGCGCTTGCGCTGCGTGTCTTCGAAGGCGCGCAGCAGCGCCTCGAGCTGCGTCACCACGCGCGTGGCGCGGCTGGTGCCGGTCGAGGCGGCGGACTGCCCGGTGACGCGCACCAGCCGCGGAACGTCCCGCTCCAGCGAGAGCCCGCTCTGCAGCCGTGCGAGCACGCGATCTCTCGCGCGCGCCAACCGCAGCGCGTCACCGCCGGCCAGGCGCGCGAGCGCGACGTGGCTCAACCAGAAGCTGCGGACATCGAGCCCGTCGGCGAAGCGCTCCACGAATGCGGCGTAGTCGGTGACGCGCGCGGCGGCGGCGGGGTTCTTCTCGAGCGCGGCGAGGTAGAGGTGCGCCGCGGCGCCGCGGGTCTGCTCGACGTTGGGCGTGCTCTGCGTCACCACGGTGTCGAGGCGCACGCCGGAGGTCGACGCCCAGCGCCGCGACAGCTCCAGCGCCTCGGCGTCAGTGGCCTCCCAGACGGCGTGCGCCCACGCCATGCCGGAGTCGCGGGTGCGCGTCACGCGCGCGTACATCTCACCGAGCCGGGCCCACGCCGCGCGGCGCGCCGGAGAATCAGCGGGCGCATCGAGCTCGAGGAAGGCCGACTCTTCGTGCGCGACGACCTCCTCCGCCTCCGACGGCGAGCTCGGCAGCTCCAGCTCGAGGCGCGGGGGCGTCGCTTGGGTTTCCACGGCCGGCTCCGGCGCGCGCTCCCGTGAGCGGCGCGGCTCCGCGGTGCGGCGGGTGCGCGTGCGAGGGCGCACCACCTCTTCTTCTGGGGGCGCTTCACTCGGCGCCGCGGCGCGCGCGTCGTCGCTGGTCGCGAAGGCCTCGAAGTCGAACGTCGCCGAGCGCGCCCAGGCGGTCAGCGTGTCGCGCTGGCCATCGATGACGTACTCGACCCAGTCGGCCAGCGGGCGGAAGGCGCTCTCCGCGATGGTGTGGCGGTCGAAGCCGTGCCCCGTGGGTTGCAGCCAGGTGAGCGCGTCGGGGTCGGGCGCCAGCCACGCGCGCAACCGGTCGCGGCGCAGCGGCGGCTCGACGGTGAACTCCAGCGGCGCGAAGAGGTTGGGGAGGTCATGCACGCGCGCGTAGGGCACGCCGGGCAGCGCGAGCGCGTTCGCCTCACGGCCGGGGCGCGGGCGCAGCAACACCAGCGAGCCCGCGGCGGCGAAGAGCACGTGCTCGAGCTGCGCCTCGGGTGTGGAGCGCACGAGCGACTCCACCTTCGCGTGGCCGTCGTTCAACACGAAGAGCGTCGGCGCCTCCGTGCGCGCGGTGCGCACGAGCGACAACTTCACCTCCACGCGTGGCGGAGTGGTGGGCGCGTGCGAGGCGGGCGCTGGCAGCCCCGCAGGCACCAGCAGCGCGTCGAGGTCGGTCCACGTGCCCTCGTCGATGCGCCACCACGGGCCGTCGCGCGGTATCAACACCAGCCCGCTGTCGGGCGCCTCGAGCGACGCGTGGAGCGGGTGCGCATAGCCGGCCTGCGTCCACACGCGCTCCTGGCCGGGCACCGCGGGGAGGAACGCGCGCAGCCCGTCGAGCTCGTCCAGCGCGCGAGACAGCACGAACCACGGCGGCTCCACCACGCGCAGCAGCGCGTGCACGCGCGAGGCGTTGACGACCTGGAGCTCCAGGCGGTCGCAGCCCAGGCGCAGCAATTCGCCGGCGACCTCCAGCAGCGACTTCTCACCCGACACGGTGAAGAGCACCAGTGGCAGCGGGCCGACGGGCTCGCCGGTGGAGCGCGGCGGCAACAGCTCGGCCCAGCACGAGAACTCGTCGAGCTGCACCGACGCGTCGCGCACGCCCACCCCGGCGCTCTGCAGCGACTTCTTCACCTTCGCGGGCACGGCCTGCGCGGGGGCGACCTCGACCGCGCCCTCCTCGGTGACGCCGGCCTTCGCGGCGGCGCGCTGCACCTCGGTGGGGATGAGGCCTGTCCGCAACGCGACCTGCAGCGCCTCCTCGTTGGGGAAAACCAGGGCCTCCATGAATGACGCAAAGTGTAGTGGAGCGATTGCTGCGCTGCCGCCTCAAAGCAGCGACACTCCCGCCCCTATGAGTTGGCAACGATTTTCGTCTCTGTATTGCGCGGTGGAGTCGCTCGGCATCTCCCTCGACGTCTCGCGGATGTCGATTGACGAGGCCTTCGTCGCGTCGAAGCGCGAGCTGCTCTCCAGGGCCTTCGACGCGATGGCCGCGCTGGAGAAGGGCGCGATCGCCAACCCCGACGAGCACCGGCAGGTCGGGCACTACTGGCTGCGCGCGCCGGCGCTGGCGCCGAGCGAACTGGCCCCGCTCATCGAAGACGCGCGCTCGCGGGTGAAGGCCTTCGCGGCCGACGTGCACGCGGGGCGCGTGGCGCCGCCGGGCGGTGGGAAGTTCACGAAGCTGCTGGTCATCGGCATCGGTGGCTCGGCGTTGGGCCCGCAGTTGGCGGCCGATGCGCTGGCGTCGGCGTCAGACAAGCTCACGCCCCACTTCTTCGACAACACCGACCCCGACGGCTTCGACCGCGTGCTGCACGCGTTGAGCGGCGCGCTGAGCCAGACGCTGGTGGTGGTCATCTCCAAGTCGGGCGGTACCAAGGAGACGCGCAACGGGCTGTTGGAGGCGGCGACGGCCTTCACGCGCGCGGGGCTCGACTTCAGCAAGCACGCGGTGGCGGTGACCGGCGCGGGCAGCGAGTTGGACAAGACGGCGGCGACCTGGCTCGCGCGCTTCCCGATGTGGGACTGGGTCGGCGGCCGTACCTCGGAGACCTCGGCGGTGGGGCTGCTCCCCGCGGCGCTGCAGGGCTTCGACATCGACGCGCTGCTGGAGGGCGCCCGCGTGATGGACGAGGCGACCCGCGTGCGCGACGCGTGGAAGAACCCGGCGGCGCTGCTGGCGCTCTCGTGGTTGCACGCCGCGCCGAAAGACATGGTGGTGCTGCCGTACAAAGACCGGCTGCTGTTGCTCTCGCGCTACCTGCAGCAGCTGGTGATGGAGTCGCTGGGCAAGGAGCTCGACCTCGACGGCAAGACGGTGGAGCAGGGCCTCTCGGTCTACGGCAACAAGGGCTCCACAGATCAACACGCGTATGTACAGCAATTGCGCGACGGCCTGCGGAACCACTTTGTCTTGTTTGTGGAGGTGTTGAAGGACCGCGCCGGCAGCTCCATGGAGGTCGAACCGCAGGTCACCTCCGGCGACTACCTGCTCGGGTTCCTCCTCGGCACCCGCGAGGCGCTCGGGCAGAAGAAGCGCGAGTCGCTCACGCTGGCGCTGCCTGACGTCTCGGCGAAGACGCTGGGCGCGGTCATCGCGCTGTTCGAGCGCGCCGTCGGCCTGTTCGCCAGTTTTATACATATCAACGCGTACCATCAGCCCGGCGTCGAGGCGGGCAAGAAGGCCGCGGAGTCGGTGCTGGCCACGCAGCGCAAGCTGCTCGCGGTGCTGGCGGCCGAGCCGCGCGGCGTCGAGGCGTTGGCGCAGGAGGCGGAGGTCGACCCGGAGACGGCGTTCTTCGTGCTGCGACACCTCTCGGCGAACGGGCGCGTGAGGTGCGACGGCAGCGGTCCGTCGGCGCGGTTCAGCGCGTCTTGATGCCCACGCCCGGGTGCGCGTCGCCCAGCGCGGCCTTCGCGTGCGCGTCTCCATCGACGGTGAAGCGCGCCCACGCGGTGATGGTGCGCGCCGCCAACGCGCGCGCCTCGTCGTTGTCGAGGTAGGTGAACGTTCCACCATCGAGCTCGCGCACGCCGTCGCCGCAGCCGGGCATGAAGTTGCCGCCGAGGCCGGCGATGTCGCTGAAGCTCCAGTGCCCCGCGTTCTCCACCTCGAACAGCCACGTGGGCTTCGGCGCGTGCAGGAAGTTGTCGCGGATGAGGTCGTTGCCGATGGAGGAGATGGAGTTGTCCTCCACCGCCAGCACCCACGAGAGCGGTCGCGTGACGCGCGTGAGGCCCCCGTTGTTGAGGATGGAGTCTGCCGGCGCCGCGATGAGGAAGCCGCCCTTCACGCGCGCGTCGAGCTCCACCACGCGGGCGGTGGTGACCGCGCCGAAGCTGTGGCCCACCATCGCCACGCGTGACGCGTCGACGTCGAACTGTCCGGACGACAGCATCACGTCGAGGACCGCCTCGATGTCGTCGGCCCGCACCGCGAGGAAGGCGTCGTTGAGCGGCGCACCGGCGTCGAAGAGCGTGTTGTCGACGTGGTCGGGCGCGGCGACGAAGAAGCCGTGCGACGCGAGCCGCGCGGCCAGGGTGTGCATCGAGAAGCGGAAGCCCTTGTCGCAGTGGCTGAAGACGATGAGCGGGAAGCTCCCGTTGACGTGCGGCGCGTCCCTTGTGCCCAGCGCGCGGCGCGGCGTGCACTTCGCGGGTGCGGCCTCCACCCAGGTTTTGAGCTGCGCGCTGCGCACCGGGTCGGCCTCGAAGGTCTCCACCGCGAAGTCGGCGGTGGCCGGGCCCTGCGCCGGGTACCAGACCTCGACGGGCAGCTCGCGGCCGCCATCGGTGCCGACGGTGAGGTGGGTGACGCCGGTCGCGTAGGGCCCCGGCGCGTCGAAGTCTTCACCCGCGTCGACGGTGGGCGCTGTGGGGCACGCCATCAACGAGAGGGCCGCGAGCAGCAGCGCGAGTCGCATGCGGCGGACCATCGCACTACTCGTCGCGTGAACCGAGGAGCCACAGCAGCGCGCTGAAGCCGAAGAGACGGAGCAGGCGGTTCTGCGTCGGTGACTCCGTCGCGCGCAGCCGCGCCGCGGGGAAGAGCTGGAGGATGTTGCGCAGCCGTTGCTCGCCGAACTCGTCGACGCCCGAAGCGGTGAGCCGCGCGCCCTGCGGCGTCTTCGTCACCCGCACCGTGGCGCGCTGCACCTTCATGTGCCGCAGCGCATCGGCGAGGTCGGTGCGCAACCCGGTGGCCACCGCGCCACGCACCAGCCGCGCCTCCCCGTCGCGAAACGACAACACGAAGAGCTCATTCGAGCGGGAGACGAAGAGCCAGACGACGAGCGCTCCGAGGGCGGCGAAGACGAGCAGCACGCGCGCGAAGGTAGCGCTGCTAGCGTCTGCACGCATGACCCCCATCGAGGCTTTCGAAGATGCGCAGAAGCGCGTGAAGCAGCTCCCGCAGGCGCCCGGGCAGGACGACATGCTCGAGCTGTACTCGCTCTACAAGCAGGGCACCGTCGGTGACGTCACCGGCTCGCGCCCCGGCATGTTGGACTTCGTCGGCCGCGCGAAGTTCGACGCGTGGGCGAAGAAGAAGGGCACCTCGAAGGAGGCGGCGATGACGGCGTACGTCGCCGTCGTCAACCGCCTCACGGGCGCGAAGTAACCGCGCTCAGGCGCCGACGGTGAAGCCGCGCGCGGTCAGGCGCTCGTTCACGAACGCCTCCGCGGCGAGCCAGTCTTGCGTCGGCGTGCCGTTGCGGAAGTTGCGGCGCTTCGCGAGGAGGAACGCGGCTTCACGCACGAGCGCGTCGACCTCCTGCTTCGCGACGACGTTCACCGGGGCCGCCACGACGGTCTCGACCTTCGCGACGGGCGCG
>CAMLFP010000107.1 GCA_946479335.1 uncultured Archangium sp. | reverse complement strand
CTTCCTGGACACCGTGTGTACCCACATTGTGGACATCGACTTCAAGGCGGTGAAGCTTTATACCGGTAACTATACATTCTGGTATCAGTCGAGCCAGCTTGCCCTTTCACAACGCTCCGCGGCCAACAAGAAGGCCGAGGCGCTGGAGGCCATCAAGCCGCTCCCCGGGCCCAAGGCGTACCACTTCATGCAGAAGCTCAAGCTCAACGCCGAGGCCGACGCGTTCGCCCAGGCGGAGCTCGCGAAGGCCGAGGCCGAGAACAACGGCCTCCAGAAGGCGCGCTGGCTCGAGCTCCTTGGCAAGCAGCAGGAGGCGGCGGACCTCTACCTGTCGCTCGATCGCAAGGACAAGGCGGCCTACGTCTTCGAGGCGATGGGCCAGCTGGGCCGCGCGGCGGAGCTGCTGGAGGCCGCGGGTCAGCTCGACAAGGCGCAGGCGCTCTTCGTGAAGGCGAAGGACACCGCCAACGCCGAGCGCGTGAGGGCGCTGCCCCGCCCGGAGCCGAAGGCAAAGCCGGCCGCCGACGCGCTGCCGCCCCCGGAGGCGGTCGCGGGTGAGGCCGCCAAGGCCGACGCCAGCGCAAACGCCTGAAAAGAAAGTCATGTTTCAGGGGAGTGGGCGGTAAAGTCCCGCCCGCTCCATGTCCAACGAGAAGCCTTTTGGCGACGTCGAGGCCAGCCTCGAAAAGACCGGCCGGGTCGACGAGCTGATCAAGCTGTATGAGTCGCGTTCACGCGAGGTGCCGAAGGCTGACGAAGCCGCGCACCTCCTGTGTCGCGCCGCCGATCTCTCCCGCGAGAAGCTGAAGAACGCGACGCGCGCGGAGGAGCTCTTCCGCCGCGCGCTGGTGTACCTGCCGAACGCCCGCGAGGCGCTCGAGGGGCTGCGCGGCATCTTCGAGGCGCGCGGTGACTTCGCGGCGTTGGCGGAGGTGCTGGAGCGCCTGGGGCTCGTGCAGGCCGGCCCGGCCGCGGCGGCGATCTACCTGCGCGCGGGCGAGCTCTACGAGACGAAGCTGCAGCGGCGCGATCGCGCGGTCATCTGCTACCAGCTCGCGTCGCGCGCGGCGCCGCAGGAGCGGCAGGCGTACCAGCGGGCGCGCAAGTTGTTGCTGCACGAAGGGCGCTACGCGTCGGCGTTCGATTCGCTGGAGCGCGAGCGCGCGGCGCTGGGCGATCGCGAGCTGGTCGAGGAGTACGTCGGCTTCGCCGAGAGCCTCATCAACTACCCGCAGGAGCACACGCTGGCGACCAAGGCGCTGGTGCGCGCGCTCTCCGTCGACGGCAAGCACCCCCGGGCCACGCAGATTCAAAAGGATCTCGGGAAGCTCGAGTACATCTGGCGCGATCGCGTCAAGGTGCTGAAGGCGCAGTCGCTCGAGGAGCGCGATCGTCGCGTGGCGTCGCGGCTCTCGCTGCAGGTCGCGCGGCTCTACGCGTTCTACGAGCCGGGCGCGGTCGACAAGGTGAAGGAGGCGATCGATCGCTGCTTCGCGCTGTGGCCGGCGATGCCCGACGCGCTCGACCTCCTCGAGCAGGTCGCGACCAAGGCCGGTGACGTGCGCGTCGCGCTGACGGTGTTCTCGAAGTTGGCGGGCAACACGCGCGACAAGCAGGCGAGGGTCGACCTCCACCTGCGCATCGGGCAGGTGCTGCTCTCGAAGCTGAACGATCAGGCCGGCGCGGCTGACGCGTTCGCCCAGGCGGCGCAGGTCGACCCGTCGCGGCCCGACGCCGCGGAGCTCGCGAGCGAAGCGCTGATCTCCAGCGGGAAGCTCACCGAAGGCATGACGGTGCTCGAGCTGCACCTCGCCACGCTGCAAGACAAGCAGGCCCAGGTCGCGCTGCGCCTCAACCTCGCGGACCTCACCCAGAAGCTGCTCAAGGAGCCCGCCGCGGCGCGCGCGCACGTCGAGGCCGCGCACAAGGTCGACCCCAACAACGCGCAGGTCGCGTTCCGCCTCGCGGGGATCTACGCCGAAGAAGGCAAGCTCGACGCGCTGTGGCCGCTGCTCGATCTCGCGGTGTCCGCTCCGCGGCCGTTGGCTGATCGCGTCTCGCTGTGCGAGCTCGCGGCGATGGCCGCCGAAGAGGCGGGAGACCTGAAGCACGCCTTCCACGCGCTCTCGCTCGCGCTGCCGTTGGCGCCGTCGCGCCCGATGCTGGTGTCGTCGCTCACCGCCGCGGCCGAGAAGGCCGGCACGCAGACGGAGCTGGCGCTCGCGCTGCGCCGCGCCGCGCAGGTGGCGGCGCCCGACATCCAGGGTGGGTTGTGGCGCGCGCTGGGCAAGCTGCTCCAGACGATGGGGCGGCCCGCCGAAGCGCAGGAGGCATGGCTCGAGGTGCAGAAGCGCCAGCCTGACGACGCCGAGGCCGCCGCGGCGTTGACCGCGATGCGCAAGGCGCTCGCCGAGGAGCCGCAGGACCCGCGCTCGAAGCTCGAAGCCCAGGCGCGCAAGCTGGAGGCGACCGCCGCGGACCCCGCGGAGGCGGCGTCGGTGTACCGGAAGATCCTCGAGCTCGATCCCGACTCCGTGCCGACGCTCAAGAAGCTGGGCGCGGCGGCGGCGAACCTCGGCGTGTGGCACGAGGTGGCGTCGGTCGCGGAGCGCCTGCTCGCGCTGGCCGACTCCCCGGCCGAGCGTCAGGAGTGGAGATCTCGCCTGGCGCAGCTCTACGCCGAGCGCCTCAACCGCAAGGAGGACGCGGCGAAGCTGTACCTGAACCTCCTCGACGAGGGGAACAGCGGCGCGGCGGTCGTCGGCGGGCTCGAGCGCCTCGCCTCGCAGGGCGTGCGGCAGGGTGACATCTCGCGCGCGCTCGCGCCGGTGTACGCGCAGGCCGGCGACTACCAGCGCCAGGTCGCCTCGCTGCTGGTGCAGCTCTCGTCGGTCACCGACAAAGACGAGCAGAAGAACCTCCTGGGGCTGTTGGCGGACACCACCGAGAAGCGCCTCATCGACGAGCGCGCGGCGTTCGATCTCCGGCTGCGCGGGCTGCAGCTCGACCCGTCCGACTCCGCGTTCCGCGCCGAAGCGGTGCGCCTCGGGCGGCTGGTGAAGGCCGAGCAGGAACTCACGCGTACCTTCACCGAGCTGACCGCGAAGACCGATTCCGCGCCGCTGGCGGTGTCGCTCTCGCTCGAAGCGGCCGACCTCGCGGAGTCTGCAGGCGCGGTCGACGAGGCGGCGGGAGCGCTGAAGAAGGGCCTCGAGAAGGCGCCCGACAACGCCGATCTCCTCGAGCGGCTGGTCGAGGTGTACCTCGCGGCGAAGCGCTGGGCCGATGCCGACAGCGTGTTGCGGAAACAGCTGGCGCTCGCGCCGGCCGAAGACAAGGTCGCGCTCGGGCTGCGGTTGACGCAGGTGAACGCGGAGATGAACCGCCCGCGCGAAGCCGCGACGGCGCTCTCTGACGCGCTGAAGGCGGGCGCCGACGAGGCGGTGCACCTCCCCCGGCTGGCGGAGCTGTATGAGAAGGGTGGCCAGCTCCGTGAGTTGACCGAGGTGCAGGCGCGGTTGATCGCGCTCCACGAAGCGGCGGGCGAGAAGGACAAAGCGGCGGCGCTCGGCGTGCAGCGCGCCCGGCTGCTGGAGACCGCGCTGGGCGACAAGGCGGAGGCGATCCACCGGTACGGCGACGTGCTGGCGGCAAACCCGCTGGACCCCGACGCGCTCAACGCGCTCGAGAACCTGTTGACCGACGCAGACCATCGCGAGGCCGCGGCGCGCGCGCTGTTGCCCGCGTACGTCGCGCAGCGCGATCAGCGCAAACAGGTCGGCGCGCTGGCCGTCATCGCCGAGGCCGCGAATGACGCACTCGAGAAGATCACCGCGCTCAAGAAGGCCGCCGAGCTGCACGCCGGTCACCTGCGCCAGCCGGAGCAGGCGTTCGCCTCACTGGCCACCGCGATGCGCCTCGCGCCCGAAGACGCGGAGATCCGCGCTGGTGCGCGCGCCGCTGCCGAGGAGGCCGACGCGCTCGACTCGTACGCCGAGGTGCTGGAGGAGCTCATCGAGTCGGCGCAGGAGTCGATCGTCGTCGCGCTGCACTGCGAGCTGGCTGACGTCTACGAGCGCAAGCTGAACCAGCAGGACGCCGCCGTCGATCACCTGCGCGCGGTGTTGCTGGTCGACCCCAAGCACCTCGAGGCGCTGCGGTCGCTCCAGCGGCTGTACCGCACCAAGGAGCAGTTCGCCGAGCTGGTGCCGGTGACCGAGCGGCTGTCGCTCCTCGAGCCCGACCCGGCGGCGAAGTCGAAGCTCGATCGCGAAGCGGCGGTGCTCGCCGAGCAGAAGCTCGATGATCTCGAGCGCGCGGCGGCCAACTGGCGCCTCATCGCGGCGCGCGACGTGTTGGCGCGGGAGGCCGCGAGCAACCTCGATCGCCTCTACGCAGAGCTCGACAAGCCGCAGGAGCTCGCGTTCGCGCTCGAGCTCCGCCGCAACCAGGAAGGGCAGAGCCCACAGGGGCGGGAGCTCGCGTTCCGCCTCGCGGCGCTGCGGCAGAACCGGCTCAACGACGCGCGCGGCGCGCTCGAGGTGTACCGGCAGATCTTGAGCGAAGACCCGACGCACGAGGGCACGCGCGAGGCGCTCGACCAGTGGGCCCGCAGCAACGACCCCGACGCGCCGATGGCCGCCGAGATCCTCGACGCGGTGCTCTCGCGCACCGGAGATCACCAGCGCCGCATCGCGCTGCGTGAGGCGCGCCTGCTGCAAGGGGGCGCGCCGAGCGAGCGAGCGCGCCTTGCCTCGGAGATCCGCGCGATCTTCGAGCGTGACCTCGGCCAGCCCGAGGCGGCGTTCATGAACGCGCTCAAGGCGTTCACCGATGGGCTCGACCGCGCGGCGATCCAGCCGGAGCTGGAGCGACTGGCGCGTCAGACCAGCTCCTTCGAGGAGCTGGCGGAGATCTACGAGACGACCGTCGAGGAGCTGAAGCCCGACGACGAGATGCGCGTGCCGCTGCTGCGTCGTGGCGCGGAGCTCCGCGAGCAGCTCAACGAGCCCGAAGAGGCGACGAAGCTGTGGAAGCTGCTGCTCGAGGCCGAGCCGCAAGACCGGCAAGCGCTCGACTCGCTCTCGCGGCTCTACGAGAAATCGAACAACGCGAAGTCGCTCTCCGACGTCTACGCGAAGAAGGCGATGCTGGCCGAAGACCCGAAGGAGCGCGTGGAGCTGCTGACGCGCGCCGCCGAGGCCTTCGAGATCGCGGGCGACGACGGGCAGGCCATCGAGTCGTACAAGATGGCCTTCGCGGTGGGGCACTCGCGCGACGTGCTGGAGCACCTCGAGCGGCTCTTCGGGCGCAACAAGCGTTCGCTCGAGCAGTCTGACGTGCTCTCGCAGCTGGCCGACGGCGCCAGCGACGATCGCGAGCGCCTCGCCTACCTCATCAAGCGCGGCCTGATTCTCGAGAAGGAGCAGCAGCACGCCGAGAGCCTGCGGGTGTTCGGTGAGGCGCTGCGCATCTCGCCGACGGAGCCGTACGCCATCGCGGCGCTGGAGCGCCTGCTGCAGCTCGATGACGCGAAGCTCGAAGCGGCGCGCCTGCTCGAAGGTGCGTACCGCGCGTCGAATGATCAGAAGCACCTGGTGGAGGTGCTCGACGTGCGGCTGCTGGCCGCCGAGCCGTCGCAGCGCGTGCCGATGCTCAAGGAGATCGCCGATCTCCGGGAGCTGGTCGGTCAGAAGAACCACGCGTTGATCGCCCGCATCAAGGCCTTCAACGAGGCGCCGGGCGACGCGGAGGTGCGAGAACAACTGGAGCGCCTCTCGGCTGATCTCGGCGCCTTCGAGGAGCTCGCGGCCGCGTACGAAGACGCGTTGGAGCGCGGGGTCGGTGAGCCGCTGGCCGCGGAGCTCTGGCGCCGCCTCGCGATCGTCTACGGCGAGCGCCTGAGCCGCTTCGACCTCGCGGCCCGCGCGTGGAACGAGGTGCTCGCCCGCAGCCCGAAGGACCTGTTCGTGCTCGAGCAGCTCGGGCGCATCTTCCGGCGCACCTCGCAGTTCAAGGAGCTGTCGGTGGTGATGCGCCGCCAGCTCGCGTTGGAGTCGAACCCCAGCCTCCAGGTCTCGCTGCTGTTCGAGCTGGCGACGCTCGCGGAAGACACGCTGTCAGACAAGCCG
Source organism: uncultured Archangium sp. (assembly GCA_946479335.1). The sequence continues at coordinate 8,332 of CAMLFP010000107.1, read as the reverse complement.
CTCGCCGCGACCTGCTACCAGGCCGTGTTGGAGCGCCGCCCCGACGACCCCAACGCGATGCGCATGCTGGCGCGCATCCTCGCGGAGACGGAGAAGTGGCCGGAGCTGGCCGCGCTGCTGCAGAAGGGCATCGCGCAGGCCGAGACCCGCCAGGAAGAAGAGCAGGCGCTCGAGCTGATGGTGCGCCTTGGCCGTTTGAAGTTCACCCGTCTGAACGACCCGAAGGGGGCGCTCACGACGTTTCAGGAGGTTCTGCGTCGCAAATCGGCTCACGCCGGTGCGATTGGCGCGCTCGAAGAAATGGCTCGATCTGACAATCCATTGAAGGGTGAGGCGGCCAGTACGCTGGAGCCCGTGTTCGCCGGCGAAGGCGATCATCTCAAGCAGGTGCAGATGTTGGAGGCGCGGGTCGGCGCCGAGCCCCACGCCGGCGAGCGCGCCGCGCTGCTGCGCAAGATGGCGGAGCTCTACGCGGGCTCGCTCGACAACGCGGAGATGGCCTTCGTGGCCGCCGCGCGCGCGCTCAAGGAGCTCCCCGACGACGCGGAGAGCCTCAAGAGCGCGATGTCGTACTTCCGTCAGGCCGACGCCGAAGACGAGATGATGGCGCTGTTGGCGGAGGTCGCGCCGCGCGCGTCGACCGACACCGCGCGCGCCGAGCTGTTCCGCACGCTGGCGCGGATGCAGGCGCAGGCCGATGAGGAGAGCGAGGCCGTGGAGTCGTGGAAGCGCGTACTCCAGATCGTGCCCACCGACGCCGAGGCGATGCAGCAGACCGGGCAGCTGCTCTCGCGTCAGGGCCGCGTGAACGAGCTGCTCGACGTGCTCAAGCGCCAGCTGACCATCGAAGAAGACCCGGTGAAGCGCGCCGGCACGCTTGTGCAGATCGGCTCGCTCCAGGAGGAGCAGCTCAAGGATCCCAACTCTGCGATCGCCAGCTTCCGCCGCGCGCTGGAGCTCACGCCGGAAGACGTCAACGCGCTGGAGCGCATGGAGCGGCTCAGCGAGGCGCAGCAGCGCTGGCCCGAGCTCGCCGACGTGCTGTCGCGCCGCGTGAAGCTGATCGCCGCCGATGATCAGGCGCCGGTGCTCTTCAAGCTGGCGGTGGTGCGCGAGGCCAAGCTGCTCGACAAGCAGGGCGCGTTCGAGCTGTACGGCGAGCTGCTCAAGCAGAACCCGCGGCACGAGGGCGCGCTGCACCGCCTCGAGCAGTTCATCGCGCGCGAGCCGCAGAACCAGCAGGCCTTCGAGCTCCTCGCCAACGCCTACCGCGCGTCGTCTGACGCGACCTCGCTGGCGCGGCTGATCGAGACCCGCGTCGGCGTCTCGCCCGACTCGGTGGAGCGCAAGACGCTGCTCTCGGAGCTGGCGGCGCTGCGCGAGGCGCAGGGCGAGCCCGAGCTCGCGTACCTGGCGTACTACCGCGCCTTCAAGGACGACCCGAACGACGGTGCGCTGCGCAAGAAGCTGTACAGCGCCGCGCACGCCGCCGGTTCGCACGATGAGCTGGTGACCGCGCTCATCGCCGAGCTGCCGCGCATCGCCGAGCCCGCCGACTTCGCGGAGATGGCCACCGTCATCGGCCAGGTCTCCGAGCAGCGGCTCGACGAGAAGGAGCAGGCTGTCGTCTATTACGAGAAGGCCCGCGAGGCGCACCCCGAGAGCGCGCCGCGCGTGCTGCCCGCGCTCGATCGCCTCTACGGCGAGCTCGAGTTCCCCGACAAGCAGGCCGATGTCGTCGAGCTGATGGCGAGCCAGGCGACCGAGCCCGCTGATCAGGTCGCGCTCAACTTCCGCGCCGGGCAGCTGGCGATGGAGCACCTCGACAGCCCCGATCGCGCTGCCGCGGCGTTCGAGCGCGTGCTGCAGGCTGACGCGAAGCACCTCCCGTCGCTGCGGTCGCTGGAGATTCTGTACGAGAAGGCCGGCGCCAACGACAAGCTGTACCGCGTGCTCGAGGCGCAGCGCGCGCTGGTGCAGGGCTCCGAGAAGGAGCGCCTGCTGCACAAGATGGCCGGCACCTCGGCCGAGGGCCTGGGCAACGTCGACGAGTCGATCAAGCTCTACCGCGAGCTGCTGGAGAAGAACCCGCGCAACGAGCAGGCCTTCGATCAGCTGTCTCGACTGCTCGAGCGCGCCAACAAGGGCGAGGAGCTCCGCGAGCTGCTCGCGTGGAAGCTCCAGTTCACCGTCGACCCGCGCGAGCTGGTGAAGCTCAACGAGCGCCTGGGCCGCGTGCTCGCTTCGCAGCTCAACCGCCCCGAGGAGGCGGTGCCGTACTTCAAGGCCGCGTTGGAGCGCGACGCCCGCCACCGTGGCGCGCTGGAGGCGCTGCGCGACATCTTCGAGAAGGCCGAGAAGCGCGACGATCTCGTCATCGTGCTGCGGCGCCTCATCCCGCTCCAGGAGGAGGCGAGCGGGGTGAAGCAGATCCGCATCCGCCTCGCGGAGATCATCGCGGAGACCGCGCGTCGCGAAGAGGCGCTCGACGCGGCCCGCCGCGCGCTGGAGGTCGAGCCGCACTCCGTGCCCGATCTCGATCGGCTCTCGGTGGTCTTCACGAAGCTGAAGGCCTGGCCCGACGCGGTGAAGACGCTCGAGGCGAAGACCCAGGTACAGCTGCAGATGGAGGAGCGCGAGGCCGCCGCGGCGACCATGTTCCAGGTCGCGGACCTGTGGCGCGCGCAGCCGGGCAAGAACGAGCTCGCCGGCGCGGCGCTGGAACGCGTGCTGGAGATCGAGCCGTCGAACCGCAAGGCCTACGAGCAGGCGCTGGAGCTCTTCAGCAAGGCCAACGACTGGCGCGGCTACGCGCAGGTGATGGACCGCTTCCTCCCCAACCTCGTCAGCGATGACGAGAAGGTGTCGGCGCTCCGCGAGCTGGGCCGCGTGCAGGAGACGCGCCTCGGCGCGAAGCAGGTGGCGTTCTTGCAGTATTGCCGCGCGCTGCAGATCAACCCGGCGGTCGACGAGGTGCGCGAGCAGGTCGAGCGCCTCGCCAACGAGACCGGCAGCTTCGACGAGCTCGCCGCCGTGTACGAGGAGATCGTCGAGAACGTGCCTCGCGGGCCGCTCGCCGAGCGCCTCTACCTGACGCTGGCGCAGGTGCAGGACACGCAGCTCGACGACGCCGAGGCCGCGGAGACCTCGCTCCGCAAGATCCTCGAGTTCGACCCGACCAACGCCACCGCGCTCGAGCGCCTCTCGGCGATGTTCTCGCGCCGCGGTCAGAACAAGGAATACATCCTCTCGCTCGAGCAGAAGCTCGAGGCCGCCGCCACCATCGAGCAGCGCAAGGAGATCCTCCGGGAGATCGCGCGCGTCTACGACGAGCAGCTCAGCTCGCCCGACGACGCCGAGCAGGCGCTGTCACGCGCGCTGGAGCTCGAGCCCGATCTCGAGACGTTGAGCGTGCTCGCCGCGCTGCAGAAGCGGCACCAGAACCACACCGCCGTCGCCAGCACGTTGATGCGCATGCGCGACGTCGCGCAGACGCCGGAGGAGCGCGCGCGCCTGCAGGTGGAGGTCGCGCAGGTCTACGAGCGCGATCTGCAAGACGACGAGGCCGCCATCGAGGGCTACCGCGTCGCGCTGGAGTTCGACCCGGCGAACGCGCAGGCGTTGATCGCGCTCGAGCAGCTGTACTCGAAGCTCGACCGGCCCGCGGAGCTGCTCGCGGTGTACGAGCGGCAGATCGAGCTCTCCACCGACTATCGCGAGCGCGTGAAGATCCTCTTCCGCTCCGCGACCATCTGGGAGGAGCGCTACCAGAACCTCGCCAACGCCGACGCGTGCATCGAGGCCGCGCTGCAGGTCGACCCGCAGAACGTGCAGGCGATCAAGACGCTGGAGCGCCTGCGCAAGTCGCAGGGCCGGTGGGACGAACTCATCGGCGTGGTTGACCGGCACATCGCGCTGCTCACCAACCCCAGCGAGAAGGCCGAGCTGTGCGTGGAGATGGGCGACATCTTCCACCAGCAGCTCAAGGTGGTGGACCGCGCCGTCGCCGCGTACCACCAGGCGCTGGAGCTCGACCCCAACTGCCGCCCCGCGCTGCACGCGCTGGGCACGTTGTACGAGCGCAGCGGCAACTGGCCCGACGCGCTGCAGATGCTGGAGCGTGAAGCGCAGGCCGCGGGCAACACGCCCGAGGCCGTCGAGCTCTGGTACCGCATGGGCAAGATCAACGAAGACATGTTGATCGACCACGAGTCGGCGCGCCGCGGCTACATGGAGGCGCTGCGCATCGATTCCGCGTATCTCCCGGCGATCCGCGCGTTGAAGGGCCTCTACGAGCAGGCCGGCGACGCCGAGAGCTACGAGCGCGCGCTCCTCGAAGAGGCGCGGCAGACCGAAGACCCTGACGAGCGCTCGGTCGCGTGGGTCAACGTCGGCAAGTACTACGAGGGCAAGGAAGACCGCGAGCAGGCGGTCGGCGCGTACGAAGAGGCCATCAAGCTGCGCCCCGACTCGGTCGAGGCCGCGGCGCCGCTGGCCGACATCTACATCTCGATGGAGAAGTGGGAGCGCGCCGAAGCGATGCTCGACGTCGTCACCACCGGGCTCGCGCAGCGCTACGCGCAGAACCAGGACGACCCCGAGCTCTCGCGTGAGCTGTGCCGTCGCCAGTACCGGCTCGGCTACGTCAGCGAGAAGAACGGGCACTCCGACAAGGCGCTCGGCGCCTACGAGCGCGCCTACCAGTTGGACGCGACGTATCTCCCGGTGCTCGAGGGCTACGGCAACCTGCTGGTGAAGGCGCGCCGCTACGAAGAGGCGCAGCGCGTGTACCAGTCGATCCTGGTGCACCACCGCGGCGAGCTCACCGACCTCGAGGTCGCAGAGATCTACTGGACGCTCGGCGACATCCACCTGAACCTCCGCCAGTTCGATCGCGCGCAGAACCACTTCGAGAAGGCGCTGGCCATCGACCCGTCGCACGAGCCGTCGCTGCGCTCGATGGTGACGTTGGCCGAGCAGGGCGGCCGCTACGACAAGGCCGTGGAGTTCCGCCAGAAGCTGGTGGAGGTGCTCGACGGCGAGGCGAAGTTCGAGGCCGGCGTGGCGCTCGGCGCGCAGGCCCGCGACAAGCTGTCTGACCCGTACATCGCCATCGACGCGTACCTCGCCGCGCATCGCATCAGGCAAGACGCGCTCGACGTGATGGACGCGCTCTACGTGCTGTACCGCGAGACGAAGCAGGGCGCGAAGGCCGCCGAGATGCTGGAGAAGATGCTCACGGTCCCCGCGCTCCAGCAGGACCCCAACCGCGCCAAGCGGGTGTGGTTCGCGCTCGGTGAGATCAACCGCGACGAGCTGATGGATCTCGACAAGGCGCTCTCGTGCTTCAACTCCGCGTTGGACACCGACTGGCGCTTCGTCGACGCGTTCTCCGCGCTGGAGGCGATGCTGGGCCGCAACCGGCGCTGGCAGCAGCTCGACGAGAACTACAAGGCGATGATCGCGCGCATCCCCAAGACGCCCGATACGCACGCGGTGCGCATGCAGTTCTGGAAGGCGCTCGGTGACCTCTACCTGAACGCCCTCAAGGCGCCCGACGCGGCGGTGCAGGTCTACAAGGTGGTCGCCTCGGGTCTGCCGGAAGACGTCGAGATCCAGGAACTCTACGCGGGCCTCGCGCAGACGCAGGCCGGCTACGAGCAGGAAGCGGTCGACGCCTGGCGCCGCGCGCTCCCGCAGACCAGCAACCCCGGACGCATCGCGGGCGCGTTGGCCGAATTGGCGGCGAAGCGCAAAGACTACGACGCGGCGTGGCTCGCCTCGCAGGTCTCCGCGGGCCTCATCGGCGACCCCGGCAACGGCGAGAAGGAGATCCTCACCAAGCTCGCGCCCTACGCGAAGAAGCGCGAGGTGCCGCAGCGCCAGATGACCGACCGCTTGTGGACCGAGCACCTCTTCCACCCGAAGGTGCGCGGGCCGCTGGGCGATCTGCTCGCGATTCTGTTCGAGCAGGCCGGCGCGCTCTACAAGGAGGACTTCACCCGCTACGGCATCGTGCCCAAGAAGCACTTCGTCGACGTGGCGACCGCGCAGGAATACCAGCTCCACCACTACCGCACGGTGTCGCGGCTGCTGGGCATGGAGCAGGTGCAGGTGTTCTCGCCGTTCCTCATCACCACGCGCGAGCGGATGGCCAAGCGCACCAACGAGCCCGCGCCTGATCCGATGGTGGGCATCGAGATCCTCCACACCGACCCGGTGGCGCTGCGCTTCGGCGGCAAGTTCTTCGGCGAGACCGATCAGCGCGCCGTCTATTACCTCCTCGCGCGCACCATGACGTTGCTGCGCCCGGAGCTGGCGTTGACGCAGCGGCTGTCAGCCGAGCGGCTGGAGGCGGTGCTGCAGTCGGCCATCTCGTTGTCGGTCGATCGCTTCCGCTTCACGGCTGACCCGCGGGCCATCGACACCGAGCGCCGCGCGCTGGAGAAGCACCTCACGCCGCAGGCCCGCGACGCGCTGGCCCGCGTCACGCGCGAGTACGTGAAGGTCGCGACGCCGAACGATCTGCGCAACTTCCTCGAGGGCGCGGAGCTGACCGCCACCCGCGCGGGCGCGTTCGTCGCCGGCGAGATCGAACCGGTCAAGCGCATGGTGCTGGCCGAAACCGGCGCCAGCTTCCGCGTGCAGCCGCGCAGCAAGATCCGCGACCTGCTGGTGTTCGCCCTCGGTGACGACCTGCACGCGTTGCGCGTGGCGGTGGGCACCAACGTCGAAGTGCAGATCCGCCGCTGAGCCGCGCCTGGGAGCACCTGGGCCCACCTCGCCTGGAACTCCGGGCGAGTCTGTGGCGTCGTTGTCTTGACCCGACCGCACTTCAAACCTAAAACTTTCAACGAGTTACACGCATTTCCCGATTGGAAACGCCAACAATGCGCTTCGTCTGTGAGAGCTGCCGCGCGCAGTACATGATCAATGATGAGAAGGTGGGCCCGAAGGGTGTCAAGGTCCGCTGCCGCAAGTGCGGCTACGTCATTCTTGTGAAGCGCACCGACGCCGCGAAGGGGAGCGGCCCGGCCGAGCAGTCGAATGACCCCGATGACGCGCTCGCGACACAGGTGATGCAGACGCCGCTGGCCGGGGCTGACGCGACGCTCTCCGACGACGCCACCCAGCAGATCGCGTCGACGAAAGACCCGATCCCCGGAGACAGTTTCTTCGGCGCTGATGAAGACGAGATCGGCGCGGTCTTCGACCAGGTGCTGAGGACGGGCCCCAACCCCGTGGGCGCGCCGTCTCCGGCCGACTCCACGCGCGTCATCGACGGCGAGAGTCTCCGCAAGCTGGCCGAGGAGTCGGGCGCCTCCGAAGAGAAGCCCGAAGAGGACGCGCCCGGTGAGGTGCCGCAGACCGACTGGTACGTGGCCATCAACGAGAAGCAGACCGGCCCGCTCACGCTCGAGCAGATCAAGAAGCACTGGGACGACGGCGAGATCAGCCCTGACTCGCTGTGCTGGCGCGCCGGCTTCGACGACTGGATCCCCGTCAGCACGGTGAAGGCGCTGGCCAGCGTGCTGGCGCCCAAGCCGCCCAAGCCCGTCATCGTGCAGCAGGCCGCGACCTTCACCGGCGGTGGCGGTCAGCCCGCGGTGGTCAGCGTGCCCGTGCAATCGGCGTTCAGCACCGGCGGCCTCGTGCAAACCGTGCAGTCGGAGATGCAGGTTCCGATGGCGGCAGCATCGGGCAACGCCGAACCCGACGCCGGTGGGTGGAAGCCCTCGGCCGCGTCCGCGCTCGCGTCGCTCGTGAAGGACGAGATGGACGCGCTCTCCAGGCCGCCGGCCAAGGCGCCGCCTCCGCCCGCAGACGAGCCGGAGCCCGCCGCCGCGGGTGGTGGGTTGCTCGACTTGCCGATGGAAGAGAAGCCCGCGCCGGTGCCGTCAGCGCCGCGCCCGGCAGCGCCCGCGCCCGCGCCGGTCAACCCGTACCTGCAGAACCCCGGCGCGACGTACAGCGCGCCCGCCGTCTCGCAGTACCGCCCGCCGTCGAGCAACAACACGCAGATGGTGGCCATCGGCGTTGGCGCCGTGGTGCTGCTCACGCTGGTCGGGCTCGTGGTGTGGCTCGCGACGCGTCAGCCGCAGGTGGTGGTGCAGCCCACGCCGACGCCGCAGCCGGTGGTGGTGCAGCAGCCCGTACCGGCGCCGACGCCCGTGCCGGTCCCGACCCCCGCGCCGACGCCGGCCCCTGTCGCGGCGGCGCCTGGCGCAGAAGATGCGGGCGTTACCGCCGCGCCTCCCGCCGTCGCGATGGCGAATCCGCCCGCGCCGACGCCTGCTCCCACGCCCGCTCCGGCACCTGTCCAACCGAAGGT
>CAMLFP010000106.1 GCA_946479335.1 uncultured Archangium sp. | reverse complement strand
CGGCCGGCAGCAAGACCGGCAAGGCGCACGTGATCAAGTCGCACCACAACGTCGGCGGGCTGCCCGAGCAGATGAAGCTCAAGCTGGTCGAGCCGCTGCGCGAGCTGTTCAAGGACGAAGTGCGCGTGTTGGGCCGCGAACTCGGGCTCCCCGACGAGATGGTGTCGCGCCACCCGTTCCCCGGGCCGGGGCTGGCCATTCGCGTGATCAGCGACCTCACCGAGCAGCGGCTCGACGTGCTGCGCAAGGCCGACGTGATCGTGATCGACGAGATCAAGAAGGCGGGCCTCTACAAGGAGACCTGGCAGGCCTTCGCGGTGCTGCTCCCGGTGCAGAGCGTCGGCGTGATGGGCGACGAGCGCACCTACGAGAACACCTGCGCGGTGCGCGTGGTGACCTCCGTCGACGGCATGACCGCCGACTGGGCGCGCCTGCCGTACGAGGTGCTGGCCACCATCAGCGCGCGCATCACCAACGAGGTGCGCGGCATCAACCGCGTGGTGTACGACATCTCTTCGAAGCCGCCCGCCACCATCGAGTGGGAGTAGGCTCGCCCCACATGGCCGCGAAGAAGAAGGCGTCGAAGCGTGACGAGGCGCTGGCGTGGTTCGGGAACCTGAGCGCGCGCATCACCGAGGCCACCGTGCCCGAGCTGCAGCAGCTGATCGCCGAGGCCCGCGAGTTCGATCTCGTCGGGCTTGAGGAGGCGTTCGGTGACGAGCAGCAGGTGATCGACCTCAACCGCGCCGCCAACGCGTTGATCGAGGCCGGCCTCGACGCGTTCGGCGCCGCCAGCCCACAGGGGTTTCAGCTGCAGATTCTGCGCGACATCCTCAATGAGAGCTGACGCAGCGTTTTGAATTGCGTTCGCAAAATCTGCCCCGTATCAGCCCCCGCCTGTGTGGTCACTCGTACTGGCGGCAGTGCTGGCTCAAGCAGATGCAGGCGTCGATGAGCGGCCAGACCCGGCGCGCGCCACCGTCGTGACCAGCGCCCGTGGGGAGCGCCGCGCGGGCGACGCGGTGCAGCCGACGGAGATCATCACCCGCGCGCAGATCGAAGCGCTCGGCGTGCGCGACCTCCCGCAGTTGCTGCAGCAGCACCCTGGCGTGGAGATGGTCTACACGAGTCGCGGCACCGGCCTGCGCCTCCAGGGGATGGACCCCGAGTACGTGCTGATCCTCATCGATGGGCAGCGCGTCGCGGGGCGCTCGGGCTCGTTCACCGACATCTCGCGCTTCTCGCTGCGCGACATCGAGCGCGTGGAGATCGTCAAGGGGCCCGCCGCGGCGCTGTACGGCGCTGACGCGATCGGCGGCGTGATCAACCTCATCACCCGGCGGCCGACGAAGAAGATCGAGGGCTCGGTGCGCGGCATGTTCGGCACGCTGCTCGAGGGCGACGTGCGCGGCTACGTCGGCTCGCGCCTGGGGCCCTTCGAGCTCCGCGCCGGTGGCGGGTACCGCACCCGAAACCCGTACGATTGGGACAAGCGCGACCCCGCGACGAGCGGCGCCGGCTTGAAGCGCGCCGACGGCGATCTCGAGGTGGCCTACGCGCCCGACGAGAACCTCCGCATCTGGGCGCGAACGCAGTACGTCTTCATCGATCAGAACGGCGTCGACCTCAACGAGTCGGGCGCGGTGTTCGACCGCTACCAGCGCACCGAGTCGTTCGACACGTGGCTCGGCTACCGGCAGCGCTTCAACGGCACGACCACCGCCACGCTGCGCGGCCACTTCGGGCTGTTCCGCGATCAGTTCCTCGTCGATCAGCGCGGCTCCAAGGCGCTCGACGAGTACTCGGTGAACTTCACGCGCTTCTACGAGGCGGTGGGGCAGGTCGAGCACCAGATCGGCAACCACACGTTGAGCGGCGGCGTGGAGGGCTACTACGAGCGGCTCAACTCCACGCGCATCGACCCGCCGCTGGTGATGCGTGGCCGCGTCGGCGTGTTCCTGCAAGACGAGTGGCTCATCAACACCGGCGCCGGGCCGAAGATGACGCTGTCGTCGGGCTTCCGCGCCGACGTCGACACGCAGTTCGGGTGGGCGCCGTCGCCGCGCGTCGCGTTCAAGATCGACCCGTTCCCCGAGCTCACGGTGCGCGCCGCGTTCGGCCTCGGCTTCCGCCCGCCGTCGTTCTCGGAGCTCTACCTGCGCTTCTCGAACGCCGGCATCGGCTACATCGTGCAGGGCAACCCGAAGCTGCAGGCCGAGCGCTCGGTGTCGGTGAACCTCTCCGCCGACTGGCGGCTCCCGTTGCAGGGCTGGGTGCTGTCGGCGAGCGCGTGGCACACCGGCGTCACCAACCTCATCAACGTGTCGGCCAGCGGCGCGCCCAACCCCGATGACCCGGTCATCTTCGGGTACGAGAACGTCTCCGCGGCGTACACGCAGGGCGGGGAGATCTCGCTGCGCACCCGCATCTCGCGCGGCACCTACCTCGACCTCGGCTACATGGGCCTCGACGCGCGCGACGTGACGCGCAACCGGCCCCTGGAGGGCCGCGCGAACCACCTCCTCAACGCGACGCTCACCGCGAAGTACTCGCCGTTCGGCCTCGAGCTGGTGGTGCGCGGCACCTACCGCTCGGCCCGGCCGTATTACGTGGGCATCGCCTCGGGCTACACGAACGTCCTGGGGCTGGGGAACGAGCAGATGGTGATGGCGCCCGGCTACTTCGACCTCGAGGCGCAGCTCAGCTACACGTGGCGTTGGTTCCGCGTGTTCGTCAACGGCTACAACCTCCTCAACTCCGGAGACCAGAGCTACAACCCGAGACCGCCCCGCGGCGTGATCGGCGGCCTCCAGGTGGATCTCTGATGCGCGCGCTCGCTCTCCTCGCCGTCGTGTTGTGTGGCTGCGCCAATGATCTGCGCGTCGATCACCCGTTCGACGGCGCGGTGAACTCGGGCCCGCTGGTGACCGCGGAGCGCAACGGCGACACCGTCACGCTGCACGTCGACGCCACCAACAAGGGCTCGCAGGTCTTCATCGATCTCGACGAGGGCCGCGAGATGAAGACCGACGAGGCCTTCTCGACCAACGCGTGGGACCTCGCCGTGCAGCGCTTCGTGGTGTCGATCAACAGCGGCGCCAGCAACCCCACCGGCACCGTCGAGGCCCTGGTGCTCAAGGGGCAAGACTGGAACTCGCTGACGCAGGCGCCGGCCAGCGGCTATTCGAAGGACACCAACGATCACCTCTTCAACACCGTGTACGACGGCTGGTACCTCTATGATCTCGGCAAGCACCGGCTCACGGCGCGCGACCTGATCTACGTGGTGCACACCTCCGACGGCGCGTACGTGAAGCTGCGAATCCTCGAGTACTACGACGCAGCGGGCACGCCGGCGGTGCTCACGATGGAGTATGAGCCTCTCGCTGCTCCATGACCGCCTCGACCCCGCCGCCCTCGCCACCGAAGAAAGACGCTCGCCACCCGACGGTCGACGAGATCGAGTTCCGGGCGCTGTACAAGAAGACCCGCTACGTCGTGGAGACCGCCGACGGCTGGTCGCTGGTGATCACCCGCTACCGGCCTGAGCCGCAGAACTTCCCCCAGCCGCTGTTCGGCGAGCCGATGCTGCTGGTGCACGGCTTCTGTCAGAACCGCCACGCGTGGACGAGCGGCGAGTTCGTGAAGAACCTCCTGTTCTTCGGCCTCGACATCCACATCCTCGAGCTGCGCGGGCACGGCAAGAGCTCGGTCGAGTTCCAGCACGAGCGCGCGAAGAAGTACGGCCGCAAGCTCCCCGCCGATCTGGAGTGGGACTGGGACATCGACAGCTACTTCCTCTACGACCTCCCGGCGGCGGTGGCGGGCGTGCGGCGCATCACCCGGCGCGAGCGCATCTTCTATTGCGGCCACTCCATGGGCGGCATGCTGGGCTACGGGTACGCCGGCATCCACCCCGAGCATTTCGAGGGCATCGTCACCATCGGCGCCGCCGCGGAGCTGGCGAAGGACAACCTCCCCCTCAAGGCGCTGGCGTTCGCGGGGCCGGGCATCAACGCCGCGGTCGACGCCACGCTGGGCTCCATCAACCTCGGCCGGGCGATCTCGCCGTTCAGCAAGCCGGCGCAGAAGCTCGCGTACCGCTACCTGCCGCTCGACACCTGGCTCAAGGCCGCGTCTGACGCGCTGGGCGTGGCGGAGCGCAGCCCGGCGATGGGCCTCATCGCCAGCCGCTTCAACTGGCTCACCCGGTGGGACCGCATGTCGATGGCCGACGTGCGCTGGCTGCTCAAAGAGGGCGGCGAGAAGGAACCGCGCAAGGTCGTCGATCAGTTCTTCCGGTGGATCCGCGCGCAGGAGACGGTCTGCTACCGCACCGGCTACGACTTCCAGCGCGGGTTCTCGAAGATCAAGGTGCCGATGGCGATCATCTTCGGCGACATGGACCCCATGGCCTCACTGGCCGCGACGCGAAAGGTCTACCGCGCCGCGAAGAGTGAGTACCTGCTGTGGCGCCCGGTGAAGGGCAACAGCCACATCGAGCTCACCATGGGGCATGACATCAGGCAGATCTGTTACGACATCAAGAACCTCGTCGAGTACGCGCGAATGCACCGCGACCGCACCCCGTCGCTCCCGCGCACGCACACCAACGACTGAGCGTTCAGGTCGAAAAGTGGAGCAGCCGCGCCCGGTTGGTACGCTGCTACATGATGAAACAGCTCGGGGTCTTCAGCGCGCTCTTCCTCGCCTTGACGGCGTTCGGGCAGGACCGCGTCAAGCTCAACTCCATCTCGAAGATCGAGGTGAAGGGTTCGACGATCGAGATCACCGGCAGCCGCAAGGCCAACTTCACCACCTTCACCATGGCCGACCCGGCGCGGCTGGTGATCGACGTGTCGGAGGCGGTGTTCGACGGCGTACCGAAGGAGCTCAAGGTCAACGACGGCACCGTCACCTCCATCAAGATCGCCAGCTACGGCACCGAGGCGTCGGCCATCGCGCGCATCCTGATCGGCTTCACGCGCGAGCTGGAGACCGACATCAGCTCCGAGGGCACCGCGCTGGTGGTGAAGCTGCCCGCCGATGGCGCGGTCGCGGCGAAGCGCGCTGAAGAGGAGCGCCTCGCGCGCGAGAAGAAGGACGCCGAGGCGAAGGCCGCCGCCGAGGCCGCGCGCGTCGCCAAAGAGGAGCAGGAGCGACAGGCGCAGGAAGCAGCGCGCCTCGCGAAGGAAGAGCAGGAGCGGCAGGCGAAGCAGGCCGAGGAGGCCCGGGTCGCGAAGCTCGCCGCCGAGAAGGCCGAGGCCGAGCGCAAGGCCGCAGAGAAAGCAGAGGCCGAACGCCAGGCGAAGGAAGCGGCGTTGGCCGAGAAGCGGCGCCTCGAAGACGAGAAGAGGGCCAGGGCCGCCGCCGAGGCCGCGGAGCGCGAGCGGGTGCGCCTCGAGAAGGAAGCCGAGGCCCAGCGTGCGCGCGAGGAGAAGGAAGCCGCTGCGCGCGCCGCGAAGGAAGCCGCCGCGCGCAAGGCGCAGGAGCTCGCCGCCGCGAAGCGCCGCGAGGAGGAGGACCGCGAGGCGAAGGCCGCCGCCGAGAAGGCCGCGCGCGAAGAGAAGCTGGCGGCGGAGAAGGCCGCGCGCGAGGAGAAGCTGGCGGCCGAGAAGGCTGCGCGCGAGGAGAAGCTGGCCGCGGAGAAGGCCGCCCGTGACGAGAAGGCGCGTCAGGCGAAGGAAGCGGCCGACCGCAAGGCCGCCGAGCTGGCGCAGCTCAAGCGCATCGAGGCCGAAGCGCGCGCCGAGGCCGAGCGCGAGAAGGCCGAGCGTGACGCCGCGAAGAAGGAAGAGGCGCGCCTCGCCGCGCTCGACGCGAAACGGCGCGCCGAGGAAGAGCGACGCATCGCCGAGGCGAAGAAGCGCGACGAAGAGGCGCAGCGGCTGGCCGAGAAGACGCGCGAGGAAGACGCCCAGCGGTTGGCCGCGAAGGACGCCGAGAAGAAGCGCAAGCAGGCCGAGCTGGAGGCCGCCGCGATGCGCACCCCGTCGCCCTCGGAGCTGGCGTCGGCCGGCAAGGTGGCGCGCATGACCTTCGTGGGCTTCAAGCAAGACGAGGGCGTCGGCCGCGTCTTCTTCCGCACCTCGTCGCCCGTGCACTACCGCGTCGGCGAAGACGGTGACCGCGAGGTGGTGCTGACGCTGGAGAACACGCAGATCGGCCTGCCCAACAACCAGCGCATCATCGACGCCAGCTTCTTCGACACCGCCGTCTCCCTGGTGCGCCCCGAGGAGCAGGGCACCGGGGTGAAGGTCTTCATCAGCTTGAAGCGCGCCGTCGCCTACCGCGCGAGCCAGACCGGCAACGAGCTGACGCTGGAATTCGAGCGCCCCGAGTGAAAGAAGCCCGCCCGTGATGCTCGGGTTGTGGCTGGCCATCATCGCAACCGCCCCGCCGACGGAGCTCGCTGACGCAGCGGCGCTCCCCGAAGGCGAAGAGGTGACGCTGACCGCCGAGCGCCTGCTGCACGACGGCAAGAAGGACCTCACCACCGCCGAAGGGAAGGCGAAGCTCACCTCGGCCGGCATCGCCGTCGACGCGGAGCGCATCGTCTACGATCAACAGCGCAACGTGGTCACCGCCGTCGGGCACGTCGTCGCGCGCCTCGTGCGCAGCGGGAAGATCGGCATCACCTCCGACGTGCTGACGCTGGTGTTGGACGAGCACCGCCAGGTGGAGGACGTGTACCTCTACGACGGCCGCGCCCTCTCCAAGAAGGACGTGAGCGACGAGAAGTTCCTCGCCGCGTCGACCGCCGAGGCGCTGGAGAAGACCGGCACGACGCAGACCATCCTCGAGGGGAACCACCTCAAGCGCGAGCCCAACGGCTGGCGCGTCGAGTCGCTCGAGCTGGTGCCCTGCGAGTGCGACTTCGTGCACCCGTCGTGGTCGATCACCTCCAGCAGCGCGGTGGTCGACACCGAGCACGATCGCGTGTCGATCACCAACCCGGTGGTGCGCGTGAAGAACGTGCCGATCCTCTGGTTGCCGTGGCTCTCGCTGCCGATGACCGGCCGGCAGACGGGCCTGCTCTTCCCCAAGCCGGGGTACTCGTCGCTCAACGGCTTCTCGCTCGACCTGCCGGTCTTCATCACCGCGGGGCGCAGCTACGACTTCACGCTCACTCCGGGCTTCTTCACGGGCGCGCCGATCATCAACGGGGTGCAGTCGCCGACCGGCGTGCAGGGCCCGCGGCTCAACACCGAGTTCCGCTATTTCCCCGAGGCGCGCACCTCGGGGAAGGTGGTGCTGGGGTTGCTGTACGACTTCCGCACGCAGCGCGCGGTCGATCTCGGCATCGCCGATCGTGGCGTCGGCCCACGCGGGCTCCGCGGCGAGTTTTCGTGGCTCCACGTGCAAGACATCCCGCTCGGCTTCGGCGCGCGCGTCGACGTCAGTGCCCACTCCGACGGCGACTACAACCGCGATCTCACCGTCGACGTCATCGCCAGCGCCGCGACGTACCTGCGCAGCAGCGCGAAGATCTTCCAGAAGGGCGACACGCACTACGTGGGGCTCGACGTCGGCCTCCGGCAGGACATCCAGTGGGGGTACGACTGGCTCGGGCGCCAGCACCTCGCCTCCGACACCACCGTCGCGAAGTACGGGCCGGGCACGCTGCAGCGGCTCCCCGCGCTCACTTTCGGCTGGCAACCCGAACGTCAGCTGGGCCCGGTGCGCTTCGAGGTGGAGGGCGACGTGGTGCGCCTCTCGCCGTTGTTCTCGAAGACCGGCGACGAAGGCGTGAACGCGCTGGGCGGCGCCATCACCCCGGTCACCTTCGCCAGCGCGGTAGGGCTGCTCTACGGACCGCGCAATGGCGTCGTCGGCGTGGGCGATCGCGTCTGGAACCCCGGCGAGCGCGAGTCGCGGCTCCGCTTGATGGCCAGGCCCACGGTGAGCCTCTCGGTGCAGCCGTTCGGCGTGATGTCGGCCAGCGTGTCGGCGTCGTGGCGGCAGTACCTGTGGTCGGGGGAGGCCTCCGGCAACCTCTGGCACCGCGGCTACCTGCTGCTCGACGCGAAGGTCGAGACCGAGCTCTCGCGAAAGTTCGGCGCGTTCCGGCACGTGATCCAACCGCTGGTCGAGGTGCGCGCGCTGCCCTTCGGCGTACAGAGCTCGAACGCGAACGCCCTCGTGCCGTACGACGCGGTCGACGCGGCGGTGCCGAACCTCACCGCGCGCGTGCAGGGCGTCGCCGAGCTGCGGCAGCGGCTGTTGCGCAACGGCGCCGAACTCGCGCGGCTCTCGGTGGGGCAGGGCGTGGAGTTCTCCGGCCCCTCGATGCAGGTCACCCCAGGCGAGTTCTACGCGGCGCTGGCGGTGCGGTACGGGTGGTTCTCGGCGCAGGGCCAGCTGCGGTTCGACCCGCTCGCGAAGCGCGTCGCCTCCGACGGCATCACGCCCGTAGAGCGCGGCGGCTTCACGCGTGGCTCGGCCCGCCTCGAGCTCGATGATCTCAAGGGCCACGGCGTCTACGCCGGCTACGAGCGCGTGATGATGGAGGGCACGATGCGCTCCCGGCAGCCCCTCGATCTGCTCTTCCTCGTCGACCGCGGGTACACCTCCGCGACGCCGGTGCAGATGATCTCGTCGGGCGTGCGCTGGAACTTCGGCCCGGTCTTCGCGCACTACGACATCTTGATCTCCGACCTGCCGCCGCTGATCGGCACCGGTGAGCTGGCCATGCCCGACTACAGCGCCTCCCCGCGGCTCACGGTGCAACAACACGCGCTGGGCATCGGCTTCGCGCCGGCCTGCGATTGCTGGCGCGTCGACTTCACCGCCACCCAGCCGCTGTACCCGCGCCCGGTGGTGCCGCTCTTCACCCTCAACGTCACGGTGGCGCGCTTCGGCTCCATCGGCGTCTCCACTCCCCGTTGAAGGTCGCGCCGCTTCGGCTACGGTGTTGATTCTGGAGTCAACGAGAGGGGCAAGCAGCCGTGGCCGAGAAGTCGAAGAAGTCCGCAGGGCGCAGCGAGCGTGAGTCGGAGCGCCGGGAGGTCATCTTGCGCGCCGCCGTCGAGGTGTTCTCGCGCAAGGGCTACGCCGGCTGCCGCATTCAAGACGTCGCGAAGGAAGCGGGCGTCGCGTACGGGCTCGTGTACCACTACTTCCAGAACAAGGATGAGCTGCTGGAGTCGGTCTTCTCCATCGGCTGGGCCGGGTTCTTGAAACACCTGCGCGCGGAGATCGAGCGCGAGCAGCACATCTCCGGGCGGGTGCGCGGCATCGTGCACGTGGCCTTCGAGGCCTACCGGCGAGATCCCCGCGCGGTGAAGGTGCTGATCCTCGAGGTTGGCCGCAGCCCGGCGGGCGGCTCCGTCAATCGCGGCGGCGCGTTCACCGAGGTGATCCTCTCGGCGGCGCAGATGTTCCGCCAGGCGCAGATGCGCGGCGAGGTGCCCGCGCACCTGGAGCCCATCCTCTGCGCGACGATGCTCTTTGGCTGCATCGAGATGGCGCTGACCACGTTCGTGATGGGGTTGCTCGATCGCCGCGACGAGAAGGTCATCGAGCGCGCGCAGGAGCAGGTGGTGGAGCAGTTCTTGTCGGGCCTCGCGGAGCGGGCGGCCCCGGCGGCTACTCCGCGGGCGACATCGAGAGGCGCAGCAGGCTCTCCGCGTTGACCCACTTGCCGTCGAGCTTCACGCCGAAGTGCAGGTGTGGCCCGGTCACGCGGCCGGTCTTGCCGACGAGGCCCAGCAGCTCGCCGCGCTTCACCTGCTGGCCTTCTTTCACCTCGAACTTCGACAGGTGGAAGTACGCGGTGAAGAGGCGCCCGCCGTGGTGCACCAGCACCGTGTTCCCCGACGCGAAGCAGTCGCGCACCATCACCACCTCGCCGTCGTTCGCGGCGTAGATCGGGTCGCCCGTCGAGCCGTCGATGTCGGTGCCGAAGTGCTGGCTCTTCTTCTTGCCGTTGAAGAGGCGCAGATCGCCGAAGGGCGCGCCCACGTCATCGTTGCGGGGCCACGCGAAGTCGCCGCGGAAGGTCCACGTCTCAAAGTCGCGATCGGTCGCGGCGGTGAAGGCGCGCTGATCGTTCGCGGAGTGCTGCTTGTCCTTCTTGGAGATGCTGGTGAAGCGTTTGCTGACGGTCAGCTGGCGGCGGCGGAACTGCTCGTGCAGCACCTCCAGCGCACCGTCGATCTGCTCCTCGCCCGCGACCACGTGGAGCGCCCGCTCACCGGGCTTCGCCTCCACCGCCAACCCCGTCAGCGCCAACCAGCGATCGCCGAAGGGGAGAAAAACAAGCTCCGCCGGGCCGAGCTGGCCCGACGGAGCTTTTTCACTGCCAGAGACTTCAACCATCACGACGTCACCGGGCCGGGCCTGACCGGGCTGGAGCCGCACCTCTGCGGACGCCAACGCGACGATCAGGACGGCCGGGAACGTCACGGAGAAACGGAGACCGTCATCGCAGACTGCATGGTCGCGTCGATCTGCACCGTCGCGCCCGTGGTCAGGTTGTAGGCACCGGTGGAGTTCGGCGCGAGCGGGAAGAGGACGCGCGCCTGCGTGCCGCTGGTGATGCCGCCGGGCAACGTCGCGATGCCCGAGCTCACGGGGACCTCCCAGCGGCTCGAGAAGCCCGACGCCAGGCAGGTGAAGGTGCCCGCGTTCGCCGGCGTCGCCGTCAGCTGCTCCGACGCGTACATCGGGAAGCCCTGACGGTACATGTTGCCCGTCTCGCCGTAGTCGGTGGTGTTGCCGTTCGCGTTGATGTCGAGCGCGAACTGGATGATCGCGCCACCCGCCGTCTCTTCGATGGGCGTGTTGAACTTCACGTACAGCACGTCGCCCGTGGAGGGACGGAAGATGCTGGTCTCCATGGTGGTGCCGACCGGCTTGTACGCCTCGTACGTCGGCGTGTTGAGCGTCAGCGCCTGCGTGTCATCGAGGCCGAACCCGTAGCCGATGAAGGTGTGGGTGTCGCCCGTCTCGAGCCCGGTGACGTGCACCGCGACGTTGTACTTGCTGCCCAGCGTCCAGCCGGAGTTCGGCGCGATCTGGATGGTCCACGGCGAGACCTGCGTCACCGTCACCGCCACGTCGGTCTTGCAGTCTTCAGCGACGACCTTCACCCAGCGCGCGGTGGAGACCTCGTTGATCGCCTGGTTGAAGGTGATCGAGATCGGCTCGCTCCCCTTGAGCGCGTTCTTGAAGGGGCGGCTGTACGCACCATCGGTGAACGACGCGAGGCTCGCGCCAGCGATCTGCAGCGAGGTGGCGGAGTTGGCCGGGTCGAGCACGATGAGCGGCTGCGGCGTGTCGATGAAGAACGACGCGATGCCCCAGCTGCTGACCTTGCCGCGGTAGTCGGGGAGCTGGTCGCCGTTGACGTCGAGCGGCTCCACCGCGAACGAGACGAAGCCGTAGTCGCTGTAGGGCGACTGCGCGCGGTTCTGCGCGGCGAGCGAGAGCAGGTTGGGGATGTTCTCGAACGTCGCGAGGCCGTCGGCGCCGACCTGCACCGTGGCGCTGAAGTGACCCAGCGCGTTGCCGTTAGAGGAGCTCGTCCACACGAAGCCGACGCCGGTCATGTCGAGCGTCGCGTTCGCGCCGGTCGCGGGCGCACCGTCAGCCGTCACCACGCGGAACACCGCGCGGCTGGTCAACGCCGCCATGCCGATCTGCCCGAGGTTGCCGTTGCCGTTGTTGAGCGGGAAGCCGCCGTAATACATCGAGGTGCTGGCGGGCGCCGCGCCGTCGAGCAGCACCGTGGCGTAGCCCTGCTTCTCGAGGATCAGCTGCCCCACGCCACCGGCCGGGATGTTGGTGAACGAAAAGGCACCCGTCGAGCCGCTGTTGGCGGTCAACGTCTTGCCCCCGAGGATCATCGTCACCTTCACGCCCTCGAGCGCCGTGCCATCGAGCTTCACCGTCTGGCCGGAGATGGTCCCCACCGGCGTCGACGGGGCGACCGTCTGAACCGAGTCGGGCGACACCACGCCATCGGCAATCCCATCGCCGTTTTCGTCTTTACCGCTGCACGCCGCGAGCGCCATGACGGTGCACGCGATCAAAATTCGCTTCATGAGTTCCTGCTCCTTGTTGTGGTTGGCCCCTGCTTGAAAAGCGCGGGCAGTGTTGCCCCATGACCCGCGAGGCACAAAGCGAAATCAGCGCCGCGCCCTCGGCATTTTGCAGGTTGAAATTCAGGCGCTCGCGAAACACATTCCGCGCCGCTCAAACCTCGAAGTTCAAAGGAGTCTCTCTCATATGGCTGGTCAGAAGATCACGTTGACGAACGGGAAGCTGAATGTCCCCAACAACCCGATCATCCCCTTCATCGAAGGCGACGGCACGGGCCCCGACATCTGGAAGTCGTCGGTGGCGGTGATCGACGCGGCGGTCGAGAAGGCCTACGGCGGCCAGAAGAAGATCGAGTGGCTCGAGGTGCTCGCGGGCGAGAAGGCCTTCAAGCTCAAGAACAACTGGCTCCCTGACGAGACCATCACCGCGTTCAAGGAATACCTGGTCGGCATCAAGGGGCCGCTCACCACGCCCATCGGCGGCGGTATCCGCTCGCTGAACGTCGCGCTGCGCCAGATGCTTGACCTGTACGTGTGCCTGCGGCCCGTGCGCTACTTCAAGGGCGTGCCCTCGCCGGTGAAGGCGCCGGAGAAGGTCGACATGACGATCTTCCGCGAGAACTGCGAAGACATCTACGCCGGCGTGGAGTTCGAGTCGGGCTCCGCCAACGCGCAGAAGCTGATCGCCTTCCTCAAGGCCGAGTTCCCGAAGGACTACGCGAAGATCCGCTTCCCCGAGACCAGCGGCGTCGGCCTCAAGCCGGTGTCGAAGGACGGCTCGGAGCGCCTGGTGCGCGCGGCGATCCAGTACGCGCTCGACCTCAAGCGCAAGAGCGTCACCTTCGTGCACAAGGGCAACATCATGAAGTTCACCGAGGGTGCCTTCATGAAGTGGGGCTACGAGCTCGCGGAGCGCGAGTTCGGCGACAAGGTCTACACCTGGCAGCAGTGGGAGAAGACCAAGGCCGCGAAGGGTGAAGACGCCGCCAACGCCGAGCAGAAGGAGCAGCTCAAGGCCGGCAAGATCCTCATCAAGGACGCCATCGCCGACATCACGCTGCAGCAGGTGCTGACGCGCCCCGAAGACTTCGACGTCATCGCGACGCTGAACTTGAACGGCGACTACCTCTCTGACGCGCTCGCCGCGCAGATCGGCGGCATCGGCATCGCTCCCGGCGGCAACATCAACTACGTCACCGGCCACGCCATCTTCGAGGCCACGCACGGCACCGCGCCGAAGTACGCCAACCTCGACAAGGTGAACCCGGGCTCGGTGATCCTCTCGGCGGAGATGATGCTGCGCCACCTCGAATGGCACGCAGCAGCCGACCTCATCATCAAGGGGATGGACGCCGCGATCTCGCAGAAGACCGTGACATACGACTTCGCGCGCCTCATGAAGCAGGAAGGCCAGAACCCGACTGAGGTGAAGTGCAGCGAGTTCGGTCAGGCGATCATCAAGAACATGTGAAGGAAGGACTCAACACCATGAAAGCTCCCGTCAAAGTCGCAGTCACCGGCGCCGCCGGCCGCATCGGCACCGCGCTCCTCTACCGCATCGCCTCCGGCGAGATGCTCGGCAAGGACCAGCCCGTCATCCTCTCGCTCCTCGAGGTCCCCGACGTGAAGGACGCCGAGGGCAAGGTCACGTTCTCCGCGATGAAGGGCCTCAAGGGCGCCCTCATGGAGCTCGAAGACTGCGCCTTCCCGCTGCTCCAGGGCGTCACCGCGTCTGACGACCCCAAGGTCGCCTTCAAGGACATCGACGTCGCCCTGCTGGTCGGCGCCACGCCGCGTGGCCCGGGCATGGAGCGCAAGGACCTGCTCCAGAAGAACGCGCAGGTCTTCATCGCGCAGGGCCGCGCGCTGAACGAGGTCGCCAAGCGCGACGTGAAGGTGCTGGTGGTCGGCAACCCGGCCAACACCAACGCGTACATCGCGATGAAGAGCGCGCCGAACCTCAAGCGCGAGAACTTCACGGCGATGCTCCGCCTCGATCACAACCGCGCGCTCTCGCAGCTCAAGGCCAAGACCGGCAAGCCCGTCGACTCGATCGAGAAGCTGATCGTGTGGGGCAACCACTCGCCCAC
Organism: uncultured Archangium sp.; assembly: GCA_946479335.1. The sequence goes on along the minus strand of CAMLFP010000106.1, from coordinate 516 downwards.
CATGTACCCCGACATCCGCTTCGCGACGTCGGGCGGCGAGTCGATGGCCAAGGTGGTCAACGACGAGAAGTGGCTCAAGGAGACGTTCATCCCCACCGTCGGGCAGCGCGGCAAGGCGATCATCGACGCGTCGGGCATCTCCTCGGTGCCGTCGGCGGCCAACGCGGCGCTCGATCACATGCGCGACTGGTGGCAGGGCGCCAAGGGGTGGACCACCATGGGCGTGCCGTCGAACGGTGAGTACGGCATCCCGCAGGACGTGATCTTCGGCTTCCCCACCGTGTGCTCCGGCAACGGCCAGTACGAGATCGTGAAGGGCTTGGAGATCGACGAGTTCAGCCGCGGCAAGATCGCCGCGACGCTGAAGGAGCTCGAAGAAGAGCGCGACGCGATCAAGTCGATGCTCGGCTGAGAACTAGACGTGCGTCTTTCGAGCCCCTCGCTCCGTTGAGCGAGGGGCTTTTTTGTTGGTGAAGCTAGAGTCATCGGAACCACACGCAGGGAGGCGGAAATGCA
>CAMLFP010000105.1 GCA_946479335.1 uncultured Archangium sp. | reverse complement strand
CGAACCCGACGGCGGCTGGGCGTTCTATGGTCCCAAGGACGGGGCGCCCGTCGTGCAGATGCAGTCGCGGTACCGCAGTCCGCCTCCGGTCTCGACGCGACCGACGGCTCCTGACGGGAGCGGGTGGCAAGCGCAGGTGTCGCCTGAAAATCAGGCGAAGAGCGCGCTGCTGGGGTCCAACGCGCAGCGGCTCCTGAAGTCGTTTCACGCCGTGATGCTCTTTACGCCACAGCCTCGTTAGTCGCCGATGGTGGGTGGCGGCGCGGTTGCTGCTTTCCACGGCGGGACGCGCACCGTCGTGGTTCCTTTGCTCGGCACCTGCACGGTGATGCGCTGAGAGGTCTGCCCCGGCGCGGAGATGACGACCTCATGTCGGCCGGGCGTGAGGTCGGCCAACGTGATGTCTCCCTTGAAGGGAGGGTACGTTGCAGGATCTAGCGGCTCGAAGCCCGGCTGCACCTCGACCGGGTCTACCTCGAGCCAACCTTGCGCCGCGTTTCCGTCGAGGTTCGGCACGCGCAACACGACCTTGTTGCGGGCGCGGAGCTTCAGCTTGATGGGCGCTCCGGCTTTGACGGGGACCTTGCCCGTGCTGCCGACGAAGCCGTGTTCGGCGCGAACCCAGGTGATGACGTCGCTGAAGTCGAGCGCGAACCGGCCATCGCGATCAGTCCATGCGTCACAAGACCCTCGATCGCTCACGCTGATGCACGCGCGTTCGACCACCTGACCGGCTTCATTCACGGCGACGCCCGTGAGCCCACGAGCGAGTTTGATCGGCACCGTCAACGGCTCCTGGCCGATGCGCACCCGCCATGACTGCCGAAGCGCACCGCGCATCATGATCCGCACGTCCCACTCCCCGGGAGGAATCAGGAATCGTGCGCCGTTCGAGTTCGTGACCTTCTCGGCGATCGGTCGGTTGGTTCTGGGGTTGTAGACGACGACGCCCATGGTGGTCGGCGTGAGGTCGGGAGCGTCTACGACGATCAGCATCGGTGTCCCTCCGTCGACGCCCCAGTCCGTGCCGTGACCGAGCGCGATGCCTTTCGGTACCGGTGGCGGGAGGTCTCCGATGCCCTGGCCTGGAGCGACGGGCTCGGACCACTCGCCGGTCTTCCGCTCGGCCACCACCCACGCACCCGCCAACACGCGGTCGGGGAGCCGCGCGAACTCCTCTCGGGTCACGCGGCGCACCTCTCGCGAGAACGGGTTGACGACGACGAGTCGGGAGATGTCGGGCGCCAGTTCGACTCTCGGTCCACTCCGGGCGCTGACCTTGATCGCGTGGGTGGTGAGCGGCCACGAGGGGAAGACGTCGACGCGTTCACCGCACTCCACGCGGACGGCGTCGCTCAGGTGCACGGGCAGCGTGATCCAACCCTGTGCGTCTGGGTGCACGGTGACGACGGGCTCCGCGAAGCGCAACGTGCCCGTGTCGAGTTGGCGAAAGACCGCGTCGCGCGCCTCGGTGGTGGAGCAGGTCAGCGGCGAGAAGTCGCACGAGTCACCCGGCTCGAACCAGTCAGGTTCGCGAAAGACGGTGACGGAGATGCCTGCGTCGGGCAACTCGCAGGTGACGTGCGCGTGGAGCGTGTACGTCGGCGGGCGCGCCCAATCTGCGATGAGGGGAGAACCCGCGTCTGCAGCGGCGACGGCGACCAACACCAGCATCGAGGGCATGCCCCGAATCTACGGTGGCTACTTCTGCGAGTCGCGCACGCCGATGGCGAGCTGCGCGAGGCCCGCGGCCTTCGCGAGCTCCATCACCTCGACCACCTTGCCGTGCGGCACGCCTTCGTCGGCCTGCACCACGACCATGGTGTCGGCCGACTTCGCGCGCGCGTCTTCGAAGGCGCGCTTGAGCTCGTCTTCCGTCACCACGTCGCCGGCCAGCACCAGCCGGCCGTCAGCCAGCACCGCGACCGAGAGATCATTGGCCTGCGTCGCCACGTCGGCGGAGCCGCCCTGCGGCAGGTTCACCTTGAGGCCCGCCTTCGCGCCGTTCGACGAGTTCACGATCACGCTGCTGGTCACCATGAAGATGATCAGCAGCACCAGGAAGATGTCGGTCAGCGGCGTGATGTTGATGTCGGAGAAGCCTCCGGCGTCTTCGGAGTCGAAGTCATCACCGCCACCTGGCCCCGACATCGCCATCGTCAGCTCACCGCCGGAGGTTGCGACTCGGTGCTCGCCGGCAGCTTGCCGTTGGGCGACGCCTCCCGGAGCAGCTCCACGAACTCTTCGGCGATCAGCTTGAACTCCACCGACAGCCGCGAGAGTCGCGCCTGGAAGACGTTGAAGAGCACCACGGCGATCACCGCGACCACGATGCCGACCGCGGTGGCGATCAGCGCCTCGGAGATGCCCGACATCACCGCCGCCGAGCCGCCGCTGCCGCCGGAGCCCACGTCGAGACCGAGATCCTTGAAGCTGCGCATGATGCCCCACACGGTGCCGAACAGGCCGACGAAGGGCGAGACCGCGCCGATGGTCCCGAGGATCCACATGCCGCGGCGGAGCTTGAGGCGCAGCGCGACCAGCTCGCGGCCCACGGCGGCGTCGAGGTTGGGGCCGGTGGTCTTCGCGGCGCGCTCGAAGCCCACGCGGAAGAGATCGGCGGCCAGCGCGGTCGACCGTTCAGCGGCGTTGCGCGCGGCCGCGACCTCACCGCGCAACAGGTGCCGGGCGATCTGCTGCCCCAGCTCGCGCGCGCGGCTGCCGACGCCCCACAGCGAGACGGTGCGCTCGATGGCGACGGCGAGTGACAGCAACATCGCGCCGAGGATGACGATGATCGTCAGGCCGCCCAGTCGCAGGTAGTGAAACAGCTCGTCGAAGCTCATTCGTTGCAGGGGCTCTTAGCGGCTAAACACCGGGCTCGCCATGTTGCGCCACACCGTTTCACCAGCGGGAATTCTCATTCTCTCGATGTTGTTCGCCGCCTGCCCGCCCCGGCGTGTCGAGCTGGGGAAAGATGGGGCGCCGCGCTCGGCCGAAGATCTCCTCAAGCGCGTCGAGTTCGCGGAGGCGCAGATCACCTCGCTCAACGGAGACGCGAAGCTGTTCGTCGACTCGCCGCAGGGGAAGGGCGCGGTCGATCTCTTTCTCGCCGTCGCGCCGCCCGCGTCGCTGCACATCGAGCAGCTCGACTTCTTCGGCCGCCCGCAGGCGGTGATGATGACCGACGGGCACGCGTTCGGGCTGTTTCAAGACGGCCGCTTCCTGCGCGGCACCGCGACGCCGCAGAACCTCGCCCGGCTGCTGCCGATCGTGATCCCTCCCGGGGAGCTCGCGGCGGTGTTGCTGGGGCGCGCCCCGCGCATGCCGTACGAGACGCTGGAGATGCGCTTCGATGATCGCTCGCAGCGCTTCGTGCTGACGCTGAAGCAGGGCGCGGCGACGCAGACGCTCGAGGTGCAGCCGCCCTCGTACCGCGTGGTGCACAGCGAGGCGCAGGGCTTCGACGCGTACGCGCTGACCTTCGGAGACCTCACTGAACAGAACGGCGTCACGCTGCCGAAGTCGGTGACGCTCGAGGCCGCGAGCTCGAAGACGAAGCTGGAGCTGACGCTCAAATCGGTGACGCTGAACGAGGCGCCCGATGAGTCGATGTTCGTGCCCGAGGCGCCGCCCGACGTGCCGGTGGAAGAGCTGAACTGATGACGGCGCGCAGCGGCCTCGTGCTGGTGGGAGGCGGCGCGCGCGGCGCGTACCAGGCGGGCGTGCTGCGCGGGGTGGGGGAGATCGTCGGGGCGCGCTTTGGAGACCGCCCGTTCTTCGACGTGATCACCGGCATCTCCGCGGGCGGCATCAATGCCTCGTTTCTCGCGTCGCACGCGGCGCAGATGCGCGCGGGCGTTGAACAGTTGGACGCGCTGTGGCGCAACCTCCGCCTCGACGACGTGATGAAGACCGACGTGCGCACCTTCGCGTCGCTCGCGGTGCGCTGGCTGCGCGAGCTGGGCCTGGGGGGCGCGTCTCCCGTGCCGAGGCCGCGTACGAACTACCTGCTCGACACCACGCCGCTGCGCGCGTTCCTCGCGAGCCACGTCGACTGTGGCGCCATCTCCGCGAACATCGCGCGCGGGGTGCTGCACGGCTTCGCGGTCTCCGCGACGAACTACCGCACCGGCACCGCGGTGACGTTCTTCGACGGCAGCCCCGACATCGCCGAGTGGGTACGCAGCGCGCGCCTCGGGCGCCGCACCCGCATCGCGCTGGAGCACATCCTCGCGTCGGCCGCGATCCCGATCCTGTTCCGGCCGGTGGAGGTCGACGGCATCCCCTATGGCGACGGCGGCATCCGCCTGGGCACGCCGTTGAGCCCCGCGATCCACCTCGGGGCTGATCGCGTGCTGGCGATCTCCATTCGTCACCCGCGCGCGAGAGAGAAGACGGAGCAGCTGCACGCGATGTCGGGCGGTCACACCGGCGGCGTGTCGGTCGCCGACATCGCGGGCGTGATGTTGAACGCGGCCTTCCTCGACGGGCTCGACAGCGACGCGGAGCGCATGACGCGCATCAACCAGACCCTGGCGTTGATCGACGAGAAGCGCCGGAGCGAGGGCCCTGCGTTGAGGCCGCTGCCGCTGCTGGTGATCTACCCCTCGGCAGATCTCGGCGCGCTGGCGGCAGAGCAGTTCACGCGTTTCCCCCGGGCGCTGCAGTACATGATGAAGGGCATCGGCGCGTCGGAGGCGCACGGCAGCGATCTCACCAGCTACCTCGCGTTCGACCCCGCGTACACGCGGCCGCTCCTCGACATGGGGCGCGCTGATGCGCTGTCGAGGCGCGAAGAGATCGAAGCGTTTTTCGCGGGCGGCTAGGCTCGTGCGCGTGTCGCGGTTCATGCTCATCGCGCTGGTGGCGCTCGCCGGTTGCAAGAAGCCCGCGCCCGACACGCACACCCTGACGGTGCGGCTGGCCAGCGAGCCCGCCGGGCTGACGCGGCTCCACGACCGCTTCGCCGACGGCACGATGACGCGCATCACGATGGGCGCGATCTACGAGACGCTCGCGGGGCGCCTCGCGGAGTCATGGTCGGCCGAGCCCGAGGCGTTGACCATCCGCCTCCGGGGAGGCGTCACGTTCCACGACGGCACCGCGTTCACCTCGGCCGACGTGAAGGCGACGCTCGAGGCGATCCTCAACCCGGCGAACGCGACGTCGAACTTCCGCGAGTCGCTCTCGACGTTGAGCGCCATCGAGACGCCCGACGAGCGCACCGTGGTGCTGCGCTGGAGCCGGCCCTATTTCCTCGCGAACTACACGGTGCTCAACGCGGTGCCGATCCTCCCGGCGCACGCGCTCAAGGGCGAGTGGGACACGTTGCCGATCCACCGCGCGCCGATCGGGACCGGCCCGTTCCGCTTCGAGAAGTGGGAGCCGGGGACGTCGATCTCGTACGTGAAGGCTGACGACCGCGCGCACGTGCAGCGCATCGTCTTCCGCATCGTGAAGGACGACCTCGCTGCGCGCACCGCGTGGGAGCGCAAGGAGTTCGACGTCTTCCCGCGCATGCCGCCCGCTGACTGGCTCGCGCTCGCGAACACGTCGTGGGCCACCCGCGAGAAGACCGACGATCACGCGTACACCTGGCTGGGTTTCAACCAGCGGCTCCCGCAGTTCCATGACGCGAAGACGCGCACCGCGCTGGCGATGCTCTTCCCGTATGCGTTGGTCGACCAGACGGTGACGCTCGGCGTGGAGCCCCGCACTTCGTGCCCGTACTTCGCGCCGGAGAGCTGCGACCCGGGAGTGGCGTTGATCGCGTTCGACTCCGCGGGCGCGCAGAAGCTGCTGCAAGAGGCCGGGTGGGTGATGAAGGACGGCGTGTTGTCGCGTGACGGCGTGAAGCTCTCGTTCGCCTTCCTGATCGCAGCGCAGTCGGCGCGGATGACGAAGACGTTGCCGCTCTACCTCGATGTCTTGAAGCAGGCCGGCGTCGACGCGCGCATCGAGACCGTCGACATCTCCGCGTACATGAGCCGCGTGCGCCCGCACGACTTCGAGGCGATCGCACTGAGCTGGTCATCGCAAGACGACGCCCAAGACAACTTCGCCAACTTCCACTCCGGCGCGGCGTCGAACTTCGTGGGCTATTCGAACCCGGAGGTCGACGCGCTGCTCGAGCAGATCCGCGTCACCACCGACGACGCGCGCCGCCACGTGCTCGAGCGCCAGGTGCACCGGCGGATCTACGAAGATCAGGCATACCTCTTCCTCGGCAAGCCGCCGTTGCTCGACGGTTTTCAGAAGCGCGTGACGGGCATCACCTACCGGCGCGGGCGCCTCGATCTCGCGGCGCTGGAGCTCTCGAAACAATGAGGCGCTACCTGCTGCGCCGGTTGCTCCTGATGGTGCCGACGTTCTTCGGCATCACGGTGCTGACATTCGCGGTGGCGCAGTGGGCGCCGGGTGACCCGTTCTCGTTGGACATCGAGAGCGCGGGGCCCTCGCAGGCGGCGATCGACGCGCAACGCGAGGCGAAGGGCCTGAACGCACCGGTGCCGATGCAGTTCGCGCGCTGGTTCTCACGCGTGGTGCGCTTCGATTTCGGCCGCTCGTTCATCGACCAACGCCCGGTGACGGAGAAGCTGGGTGAAGCGCTGCCGCGCACGGCGTTCATCGCGGGCCTCGCGCTGCTGCTGGGGTTCGGGCTCGCCATCCCGCTCGGGGTGCAGCTCGCGGTGCACCGCCGCCGCCGGTGGGCGAGGGCGGCGGAGCTCGCGCTGCTGGTGGCATGGAGCGTCCCCGGGTTCTGGCTGGCGGTGATGCTGGTGATGTTCTTCGCGAGCCCGAGCTTCCTGGAACTCTTCCCCGTGCAGGGGTTGGCCGACGGCGGCTTCGTGTTGCCCGTCATCTGTCTCACGTGGCCGACGCTGGTGGTGGCCACGCGGCAGGTGCGCGGCGCGATGAGCGAGGCGCTGACGCAAGACTACGTGAAGGCAGCGCGCGCCCGCGGCATCCCCGAGCGGCGGGTGGTGTGGAACCACGCGCTGCGGAATTCGCTGTTGCCGGTGGTGACGATGCTCGGGCTGCACCTCCCGCACCTGGTGGGCGGCAGCGTGATCATCGAGCGGATCTTCGGCATCCCCGGCATGGGGCTGCTGGCCTTCGACGCCATCGGCACACGCGACTACCCGACGGTGATGGGCGCGTGCACGGTGATGGCCGTCGTCACCATGGCGTCGATGCTGCTCATTGATCTCGCGTACGCGTTCATCGACCCGCGCATCCGCCTGGAGAAGGCGTCGTGAAGCGCTGGCTCGCGGTGTTGGCGGTGCTGACGGGCGTCGCGCTGGGTGCTGATCTGCTCGCGTCTGATCAGCCATTGATCGGCCGCGCCAACGGTCGCCTCTTCATCCTCCCGTGCGTCACGAAGCCCACGCCGTCGCCGGCGTGGGAGTGGCAGGTGCGCACCCCGATTCCGTACGGCCCGCTGCAGACGCTGGCCACCACGGGCGAGCTCCGCGACGAACCGCCGCCGTGGGCGCCCGATGAGAAGCACTGGCTGGGCACCGATGAACTCGGGCGCGACGTCGCCGCGCGGCTGGTGCACGGCGCGCGCGTGAGCCTGTTCGTCGCGTTCTTTACGATGCTCATCGCCGCGGGCCTGGGGCTGCTCATCGGCGGCGTCAGCGGCTACTTCGGCGGCGTCACCGATGCGGTGCTCTCGCGCGTGCTGGAGGTGATGCAGACCTTCCCGCTGGTGTTCTTCCTGCTGGCGCTCTCGGCGGTGCTGCGGGTGCAGTCGTTGGTGCCGCTGATCATCGCGCTCGGTCTGACGCGGTGGACCGACGTGGCCCGGCTGGTGCGCGCGGAGATCCTCTCGCTCAAGACGCGCGAGTTCGTGCTCGCGGCGCGGGCCCAGGGCGCGTCAGGCGCGCGGATCATCGTGAAGCACCTCGTCCCCAATGCGCTGGGGCCGGTGCTGATCACCGCCACCTTCGGCGTGGGCGCGGCCATCTTGCTGGAGACCGCGCTCTCGTTCCTCGGGGTGGGGGTGGCGCCGCCGACGCCGAGTTGGGGAGAGCTCCTCACGCAGGCGCACCGGAACCTGCAGCACACCGGCGCCTGGTGGCTCGCGGTCTTCCCCGGGCTGGCGATCATGCTCACGGTGGTGGCCGTCAACGGCGTCGCCGAGGCCTCGCGAAAAGCCCGCAATTAAAATTTGCGCACGCTTTTGACGCCGCGTGTCTCTCGACCGTCGCGCAAAACAACACACGCATTCAAAGGGGAAACACCACATGACGGCTCTTGGCGGATTCATCTTGTTCGTTGGCGTACTCGCACTGCTGGGAGGCCTGCGGCAGCGCATGCGCCTGGGCCGGCTCAGCACCACGCCGTTCGCGCCTCCCTCCGAGGTCGCGTCGAAGGGCAAGGCGATCGCCGACCCCAAGGGCAGCATCTCGACCGAGGGTCAGGTGAAGCACGGTGATCTGCTGACCTCGCCGGTCACCAAGACGCCGTGCCTCTTCTACGCGATGAAGCTCGAGGCGGAGTGGAAGGTCGGCGAGTCGGAGACCAAGAAGACCATCACCGAGACCACCGAAGGCATGGTCTTCCAGGTGACCGACGCGCAGGGGCAGGTCAGCGTGCACGTGGAGCCCAACATCCACGCCACGAAGGACGACCTCGCGCTCACCGAGAAGTACTCGCGCAAGAAGTTCTCGCGCGGCCTGCTGGGCTCGATGACCTCCAAGCCCATCGAGGTCACGCCGCACTTCCAGATCCCCGGGAGCGTCTATTACGAGTCGGGCGGCAAGCAGTACGAGGTGCCGTCGCACGCCAACTTCTTCATCACCGAGAACGTCCTCGAGCCGAAGCCGTTCTTCTACGTCAACGGCAAGCTCAACGATGACGGCGTCATCGGCAAGCACAACTGGATCGGCCTGCTGGTGAAGGAGAAGCCGCGCAACGAGCTCATCGGTGAGACCGGCGCGTTCGCCAAGAAGCTCTTCATCGGTGGCGGCGTCGGCGCGGGCATCGGCGCCATCGTGCTGGTCATCGGTCTCCTCACGGCGCCCAAGGTCGACCCGAAGGCCAAGGCGGCGGCTGACGCGGCGGCGAAGACGGCTCCTGCTGCGGTGGCCGATGACGACGCGGCTCCGGCGGCTGACGACGGCGCCGATGACGCTCCGGCGAAGGCCGTAAACCCCGACGCGAAGGCCGACGTCGGCGTCACCTTCGACGGCTGCCCGGCAGACTTCGGCGGCAAGCTGATGGTTGGCGCGACGCAGGGCGCGGTGAACGTCAGCTCGCTGTCTGGCTCGACCCTCACCGGCGCGCTGCAGCTCAACCTCGGCACGCTGACCGGCACCCAGGAGCTGTCGACCAAGCACCGCATCAGCAGCAAGGCGGTGATCAACGTCGTCGCCAACAACGCGGTGTGGACCAACATGGCCAAGGGCGGCGCGAAGAAGGGCAAGGACACCATCGGCGGCACCCTCGACATCGACGCCTTCGACGGTGCGACCGGCGTGGCTGACGTCACCTTCACCGACGTGACCCTGCAGAACCCGGCCGACGGTTCGATCTGCACGCTGAACGGCCGCCTGCAGACCTTCGGCACCGGCATGTAAGCCCTCCCGGGACTGCTGCCGTACATCGCGCTCAGGCGACCGGTTCCGGTTGCCTGGGCGTGATGCTTTCCGGGCGTTGGTGCGCGCGAAGGGCTAGGCTGCGGCCACTTTCATGGCTTCCATCAGACTCGGCGATCTCCTCGTGAAGGCGAAGGTGATCAGCGACAGCCAGCTCAAGGCGGCGCTCGCGGAACAGCAGAAGTGGGGCGGCAAGCTCGGCGAGCTGCTCGTGCGCATGAACTTCCTCACCGAAGACATGCTGGTGAAGGCGCTCAGCAAGCAGATGAACGTGCCGGCGGTGAACCTGGAGTCGGTGGCGAGCGTCCCCCCGCACGTGCGCGCGAAGATCCCCCCCGACGTGGCGCGCGATCTGGTCGCGCTGCCGCTGCAGCTCCGCGACGAAGGCAAGACGCTGCTGGTGGCGATGGCCGAGCCGCAGAACCTGAAGCACCTCGACACGCTGCGCTCCGTCAGCCGCCTGCGCATCGTCTCGCAGTTGGCCGGGCGCCAGGCCATCGCGCGCGCGTTCTCGCGCTTCTACGAGGGTGAGGCGGAGCTCGACGACTCCGAGAGCAGCTTCAAGCTGGTCGACGCGCAGGGCCACACCGTCGTCAAGAACACCGCCGATCTCGAGAAGCGGCCCGCCGCTCCGAAGCCGGCGCCCGCCGCGCCCGTCGCGCGCGCCCCCGTGGAGACGCCGACCTCGCTGGCGGGCAAGACCCCGGGCGAGCAGCTCCGCGCGATCGAAGAGGCCCAGCGCAAGGAGGTCACTGCGCTCAAGGGGCTCGTGGAGCTGATGATCGAGAAGGGCGTGTTCACCCGCGAGGAGTACCTGGCGAAGGTCAAACGCTGACCTGCCTCTATGCGCAAGAAGCTCGGTGAAATCCTCGTCGAGACCGGCGCCGCCACCTCGGACGACGTCGAGGAGGCGCTGTGCGAGCAGAGCGCAGGTGAGCCCAACCGCCTCGGTGATCTGCTGGTGGCCAACGGCAAGCTGTCGCCGCGCGACCTCGCCCGCGCGTTGAGCGATCAATACAAGCTGCCCTTCGTCGAGCTCCCGTCGCTGCCGCAGGCCATCATCGACCTGGTGCCGCTGGAGCTGCAGCTCCAGTTCCGCTTCGTGCCGTTGGAGCAGAAGGACACCGAGCTCACCATCGCCATGGCCGATCTCGCCAACCTCGAGGTGGTGGCGACGCTCGAACAGACGTGGACCCGCGTGCACGTCTGCGTGGCGGCGAGCGACGAGATCGACGCGCTGCACGCGCAGCTGTCGGGGCTCTTCATCTCCGCGGTGCCCCCTCCGCCGTCGCCGCTGCCGGCCCGCGCGAGCCCGAAGGCTGAAGATCTGTTCGGCGATCTCAACCTCGAGTCCTCGGCGTCGACCGGCATCCCCGTGCAGCCCGCGCCCATTGCGCCGCTGAAGGTCGAGGAGCCGTCGAGCCCCGCGAAGACCGACGCGCGCCCTGGTGCGCCGCTGCCCGAGCCCACCGCCGGCGCGAAGGCTGACGCGCTCTTCGGCGATCTCAACCTCGAGGCCTCCTCGCCCACGGGCATCCCGGTGGACCCCGCGCCTGCCGAGCCGACGAACGCGGAGCGCCCGCTGGAGGCGGTCCTCGAGGGCGAGCCTCCCGAGACCGCGGGCCCGCGCGAGGGCACGGGCTCCATTCTCGCGATGCTGGCCGACGGCGGCACCGGGCCGGTCGTCGACACGCCGTTCAAGTCGGAGGTCAGCGTCGGTGCGCTGGTGCCGTCGCAGCCGCTCCCGTTCGCGACGCAGTCGCCCGCGCGCCTCGTGGCTCCGCCGGAGTCGTCGCCGTCGGTGCCCGGCGTGCTGCCGGCCTGGCTCGGTGAAGGGGCCACGCCCGCCGCCAGCGCGTGGACCGGCGCGCTCGATCACCTCGCCCCCTCGAAGCTGGTGGTCGGCCTGACGCGCGCGCTGCTCGCCCGCGGCATCGTCACCGAGGAGGAGATCCTCGCCGCGTTGAGCGACAAGAAGTGAGCGAGCCCCTCGAGATTCGCAGGCTCCGCGTGGAGCTCGACGGCCGGCCATTGGTTGACGACTTCTCGCTGACGTTGACCCCGGGGCGCGTGCACGCCGTCGTCGGCGCGTCGGGCGGCGGCAAGACGATGGCCGCGCTGGCGGTGCTGGGCCTCGAGCCGGAGGGCGCGGTGGTGACCAACCGGCCGGCGGTGCCGCACGGCCACTTCTCGATGGTGCTGCAGGAGCCGCTCTCGGCGCTCAACCCCGTGATGCGCGTCGGCGCGCAGCTCCGGGAGACGCTGCAGGTGCACGGCCAACCGCGCGCGCGCGCTGCCGAGCTGATGCGTGAGGTGGGCCTCCCGGAGGCGCGCCTCGACGCGTTCCCCCACGAGCTGTCGGGCGGGCAGCGGCAGCGCGTGGCGATCGCCTGTGCGCTGGCGGCCAACCCGCGCGTGCTGATCGCCGATGAGCCCACCACCGCGCTCGACGTCGCCACGCGGAACACGGTGCTGGAGCTGCTGCGGGACCTCGCGCGGACGCGGGGCCTGTGCGTGTGGCTCATCTCGCACGACCTCGACGCGGTGCGCGCCTTCGCCGATGACCTCACCTCGTTGACGGCCCCGCACCTCCCCGCGCCGCGCGCCGTCGCCGACCAGGTCGCGCCCGGCGAGGTGCTGCTGCGCGCCGAGCGCGTGAACGTCTCGTACGGTCGCGTCCACGCGGTGCGAGAGGTGAGCCTCTCGGTGGCGCGCGGCGAGCGCCTCGGCATCATCGGCGAGTCGGGCAGCGGCAAGTCGACGTTGGCGCGCGCGCTGCTCGGTCTTCAAGACGCGTCGGGCGCCATCACCTTCGACGGCCACGCGATGCACGGCGCTTCGCGCGCGCTGCGGAAGCGTTTCCAGCCGGTGTTTCAAGACGTCGGCGCCGCGCTCGACCCGCGCCTCACCGTCGCCGAGTCGCTCGCCGAGCCCTTCGAGATCCACCGGCTGCCGGTGGGAGACCTCGGCGCGTTGATGACGAAGGTGCAGCTCTCGCGGGAGCTGCTCTCGCGGCTGCCGCGCGAGCTGTCGACCGGGCAGCGGCAGCGCGTGAACCTGGCGCGCGCGCTGGCCCTCGAGCCGGAGCTGCTGTTGCTCGACGAGCCCGTCTCTGCGCTCGACGCGCGGGTGGCCGATGAGGTGCTCGCGCTGCTCGAGCAGCTCGCCGCGCAGCAGCGCCTCTCGTTGCTGGTGATCACCCACGACCTCGACGTCGTGGCGCGGCTGTGCACCCGGGTCTGCGTGATGCGGCTCGGGGAGATCGTCGAGGCCGGCCCGGTCGAAGCCGTGCTCCAGAACCCCCGTCACCCGTACACCCGGCAGCTCGCCGCTGCGCACGCGCATGTTCTGGCTCAGCCACCATCACCCTGACGAGTACGACCGCTGCTACGCGGTCGCCGGCGTGCACGTCTGCGCGCGCTGTCTGGGCACCTACCCGGTGCTGTTCTTCTTCATCGCCTCCCAGCTCCGGCACCACTGGCCGCTGGCGCACCCGCTCGACGTGCCGCTCGGCGTGGCGCTGGTGGTGCCGGCGACGCTCGACTGGGCGTACGCGCGCTTCAAGCCGCACGCGTTCTCGAACCTGTGGCGCAGCCTCACCGGCGCGCTGCTGGGCCTCGGGCTCGGGCGCAGCCTCTTCATCCACCTCCAGCGGCCGCTCCCGGAGGTCCTGCTCGCGCAGGGAGGCCTCGTGCTGCTGGTGGTCGCCCTCACGTTCGTCGCCCGGTGGTTCCGCCGGTGAAGCGGCGCGCCGACCCGGCCGGAATCACGGCGCCCGGGCCGGTGTTTCTCCTGCTGGACTGACCGGTCGCTCGGGCTACAAGCCGGGTAGATCGTTTGGCAGCCCCACCCGTTGAACCCTGCACGACAGAACGAGGACTGAAGGTTGGCAAACCCGGCGTCAGACGAGCAGTTGATGCTCGCTTTCAAAACCGGTGACGCGAAGGCGTTTTCGACGCTCGTCTCGCGCCACCGGGGGCCGGTCTACAACTTCATCCTCCGGTACGTCGGTCATCGGCAGAGAGCCGAAGACGTGTTGCAGGAGACGTGGCTGAAGGTGGTGCGGGGCAGCGGGCAATGGCAGCCGACGGCGAAATTTACGACGTGGGTCTACACGATCGCGAGGAACCTCTGCGTGGACAGTGCGCGAAAAGAGAGCTTCCGCCAGGCCGACTCGCTCGACGCCCCCGTGGGCGGCGACGAGGGGCGGACGCGGGGCGAGCTGGTGACCGATGAGGCCGGGCAGGGGCCTGATCGCGCCGCGCACAACGTGCGGTTGCGGCCGCTCATCGAGCGGGCGCTCTCGGCGCTGCCCGACGAGCAACGCGAGGTGTTCCTGCTGCGCGAGTACCAGGGCATCGGCTTCAAGGAGATCGCCGAGGTCACCGGCGTGAACGAGAACACGGTCAAGAGCCGCATGCGCTACGCGCTCGAAGGCCTGCGCAAGCGGCTGGGCGACCTGGGTGTGGACGGCGAGCTGATGGTGGAAGAAGGAGTGGCCTCATCGTCATGAAGACCGCGGTGCACCAGTACGAGGACAAGCTCCTCGAGTTCGCGTACGGCGAACTGCCAGCGCACGAGGCGGGCGCCGTCGAAGCGCACGTGCGCGGCTGCGCGCGGTGCACGCACGCGCTCGACGAGATCCGCTCGGTGCGCAACGCCATGGCGCAGCTCCCCGCGGAGCCCGCGCCCGACGCTGGCCTCGAGTCGCTCCTCGCGTTCGCGGAGGTCGCCGCCAAACGCAACGCGGAGGCCGGCAAGCCGGTGCCCTTCTGGAAGAAGTACCTCACCCCGCTGGTGCTGGTGGCCACCATGGTCACCGTGGGCGTCGTCGCCACGCAGGCCAACAAGGAGGTCGACCTCAGCCCCGCCGCGGCGGCCAGCGACAAGACCGCCTCCGACTACTCGCGTCGCGAGGAGCGGAAGAAGGAAGCGGCCCCCGCGCCCGACCCGGTCGCCGCGGTGGCTCCGTCGCCCGAGCCCGAGGTCGCGCAGGACATCGTGGCGGAGCAGAAGGCGCTCGACTCCAAGGGCAACGCCGGGGGCGGCGAGCGCGATGACAGCCTCTCCGGGCTGCTCGGTACCCAAGGCAAGCGCGGCAACCTCGGCGG
>CAMLFP010000104.1 GCA_946479335.1 uncultured Archangium sp. | reverse complement strand
GCCGCGCTGCACGTCAGCCATCGCGACGCTGACGGCCTGGTTGTAGAGGCTGCGGCGGCTCTGCATCGCGTACGGGTCGAGGCGGCCCGAGAGCGACGCGAGCTGCGCCTTCAGCGCGCGGAGCTCACGGACGGTGCCGCGGTGGTCGCGGTGGCCGTAGACGCCCTGCGACTCGGCCAGCTCGCTCTGGAGGAAGGCCTGCATCTGGTTGTCGAGCACGTACACGCGGCGGAGCTCACGGCGCGCGAGCGCTTCGTTCAGCTCGCGCACCAGGTTCTGCGCGCGGGCGACGTCGGCGCGCTCCGCGTGGTTGCCGTAGTACGGGCCGCGGAACGCGTTGTTCGCGGGCACCACCACGGGCGCGGGAGGAGGAGGGACGGCCACCGGCTGCGCGCGATGGGGACCGGCGAAGGCGAGAGACGAGAGCGACACGGCAGCGACGATGAGGTGCTTCAACATGGTGTTCCTCCTGTTGCGAAGCGGTTGGTTGTTGTTGCCTCGCGTGGAGAAAGACCGGCCTGCCGGCGGGACATTCGTTGAAGGAGTGTTAAGCCTCAACCTCATGAAATCAGGCCGCAATTCGCGCTCTTTAAAGCCCGAAAAATCGCCGTGGCTGCAGGCGGTGGAGCGCGCGGTGAAGGCGATTCCGCGTGGGGAGACGGCCAGCTACGCGCGGGTGGCGTTGATGGCGGGGAAACCCGGCGCGGCGCGCGCGGTGGTGCGGGCGCTGCACGCGTTGGACGGCATCCCCTGGTGGCGGGTGCTGCGCAGCGACGGCACGGTGGCGCCGCAGGTCGCGAGCCGACAGCTTCAGTTGCTGCGCCGCGAAGGCGTGGAGCCGAAGAGGAAGGGCCGCGCGCGCGCCCAGAGCGAGTCGCGGAAGCGCTCCCTGAAGAAGCCGAAGTGACCGATGGCCTTCACGCCGAGCTCTCTCGGGGTCAGGTGCACACGCTCGACCGACGCGTGCGAATAGAGCGCGTGCAGTTTGTCGACGGCCTGCTTCGGTGCGTAGAAATCGTCGGAGAACGAGTAGCTCAAGAACGGCGCCGTGAGCCGCTCGTAGCCCTCGCGGGAGACGTTGCGGAGCAGGTAGTCGCGGTGACGGCCCCAGCTGGCCCATTCGAGCGCCATACCGGCGGGCAGATCGCTGCCCATGCCCAGCTTGCCGGGGTAGTAGCCCATCACCGACACCGCGGCCGGCATCAGCCCGTACCAGAGGCCCGCCATCGCCCACTTGCCCAGGCCCGGCCAGTCGCGCCACGAGCCCACCTGCGCCGCGACGGTGAAGACGCGTGAGAACGCGGTGGCCGCGGGCGCCATGCCGATCAGCTGCCCGCCGATGCTGTGGCCCACCAGCACCAGCTCGCGCCCGGGGAAGCGCTGCTTCGCGAAGCGGATGGCGCCCTCAAAGTCCAACTGCCCCCAGTCGCGCGCCTTCGCGGGGAAGCCCTTGAGCGACTTCGGGCGTGACGCGCCGATGCCGCGGAAGTCGAAGGTGACGACGCTGCCGCCCTGCTCCACCAGCCACTCGGAGAACGCGCGGTAGTACCGCTGCGGCACGCCGGTCGCGCCGTTGATGAGGAACACCGGGCCGTCGGCGCGCTCGCCGCCGTACAGCTGCGCGCCCAGCGGGTAGTAGTCGACGGCCCTGACGGTCAATGTCTCCACTGGAGACATCTCAAACCACGAAGCCGCCGCCACGCGCAAGGTGCGACGAGGTGAGCCGCTCAGAGCGCGCGCAGGCCCGACACGAACGGCGCGACAATCTGCCGGGCGTAGGGCTCGAGGAGCGCGCGCTTCACGCGAATGCGGCGCACCAGCGCGAGCGACGCGAAGCCGTGCGCCAGCGACCAGAAGCCGAACACCAGCTCACGGCGTGGGCGGTCGACGAAGGCGCCCTGCGCGATGCCGCGAGCGATCTCCCCGTCGATGAGCTCGTAGGCGGCCTGCACCAGCTCCTCCAGCACGGGGAAGCGGCCGTCTTCGTTGAGGCGGCGGCCGAACATGATGCGGTAGTGCGCCTGGTGGTCGACGGCGAAGGCGATGTACGCGCAGGCCAGCGCCTCCATGCGCTTGGGCGAGGCTGCGCGGCGCGTATCGGTGAGCGCCTCCTGCAGCGCCTCGAGGAGCTGGCGGTACCCTTCTTCGGCGACCGCGGCGAGCAGCGAGGTGAGGTCGGCGAAGTGGCGGTAGACGGCGCGGTGGTTCACGCCGACGCGGCGGCTCACCTCGCGCAGCGTCAGCTTCTCGGTGCCGTCGCGGGTGATGAGGTCGATGGCGGCGGCGGTCAGCGCGCGGCGGAGGTCACCGTGGTGGTACGTCTCTCGCTTCGCTTTGGCTCGGGGAGGCACGTGGTAGGAGGGGCGACGTCCGGGCTCATAGCTCAACGGTTAGAGCTGGCTGCTCATAACAGCTTGGTTCCAGGTTCGAATCCTGGTGGGCCCATTTTGCTTGGCGCGTCGCGCGAGAGTCAGCAGAACACGCGCATGAGAACACTCGCTCTGTTGACGCTGGCCCTGATGTCGTCGTCGTGCGCGACCACCCACGTGCTCGACCTGTGGAAGGCGGAGGGCGCCGCGCCGCTCAAGCGTGCCGGCAAGCGCGCGGTGGTGGTGGCCACGCTGAACCCCGAGCGCCGTGACGCCGCGGAAGCGAAGCTCGCCGAGCTGGTCAACGGCGTGGTGCTGCGCAGCCTCTTCACGCCGGAGGAGCTGCACGACCGCGAGCTGGTCAAGGCGCGCCTCCTCGAGCAGGGCTTCCAGGAGGTGGTGGTGATGCGCGTGATGAACGTCGACGAGCAGGTCTCGCGCGTGCGCGGCCCGATCTGGACCAACTGGGACCTCGTCGATTTGCCGCGCGTGACCAGCACCCGCGTCGACCTCCTCACCTCGATCTACGACCTCGCCGAGGGGCAGCTCGTGTACCAGCTCAACTCGCACACCCACGACCCGGCGAACATCGACGCGTTCCTCGAGGAGCAGGTGCGCGTCGGCGTGCAGCGCCTGCGAGACGACGGCGCGCTGGTCGACTGAGCGGCGCTCCGCGTCTCCAGGTTTCACCGCGGCGTCGGCCGGCGCCTGCGCAGCACGAGCCCCGCGGCGAGCAGCGCCAGCCCCCCGCCGCCCGCATCGCACCCGCAGCTCTTCGGAGGGATGGGCGCCGCCACCCACAGGTTGTTGGTGACGGTGCGCGGGTTCCCGTCGACCTCCACGAAGGCGCGGAACCGGCCGCTGTCGTTGCTCACCTTCGTGAAGGTGAATGGCGAGCCGACGATGGCGACGCGCGCGTACTCTTCGCCCTCGCGCAGCACGACGAGCTGCTGGCCATCACCGCCGGTGACGACCGCCTTGAGCGCCGCCGCGTCGGTGATGACCTCGTCACCGGGGAGCCCCTCGTTGATGGTGAACTCCAGCATCGGGTCTGACGGGCCGCCCAGCTTCACCACGGTGTGGCCGAGGCGCACGCCCTCGAGGATCGCCGCGATGCTCAGCTCCTTCGCGTAGACCATGGTGGTCGGGTTGCCGGTCGGGCTGTACGTGAGACCGCTGCCGGTACCGCCCTCGTGATCATCGCTGCCGCCGATGGGCACGATCTTCCGGCCCTGCTTCGAGAGCTGCTCCCACCAGGTGATGGTGTCGAGCGTGAAGAGCGGGCCGGTGACCGCCCAGCCGCCGGTGCCCAGCTCCATCGCATCGAGCTCCGCGGGGAGCGGCCACTTCCACGCGCAGCCGATGCACGAGTCGCCGAGGTCGAGCTTGGGGTGGTTGAGCGCGAACATCGCGCCCGCCGCGTGGATGTCGGCGATCGCCGCGTCGAGGGTGCGCCCGTCGAGCCCGAGGCGATGGTCGACGTAGGTGGTGAGGCCGATGGCGTTCGCGTGGCCTTTGTAGGTGGTGAACTCCTCGCCGGGCACGATGAGGAAGTCGGTGAAGCCCGCCTGCACGCCGGCGATGAGGCCGACCCCGGCGCTGGTGTTGTGCTCGCTGAACTCCGCGAAATCGAGGCCGCGTGAGCGCGCGAACGTCGCGGCGGCCAGCATGGTGGGGTGCGCGTCGCCGCTCTGCTCGGTGTGCACGTGGAAGTCGCCCGCGTACCAGCGCGCCTCGGTGGAGAGCGTGACGGCGGGCAACGGCGCGCGCGGTTGTGCGGGCAGCGTCTGCGCGGCACGGAGCTCGATCTCCAGCCGGTAGCGCGGCGGCGCCGACTTCACCTGCGCCTTGCCGATCATCACCTGCCAGGTGCCGGGGGTGATGGCGCCGGGGAGGTAGCTGCGCGACGCGCCCGTCTCCGCGACCACGAAGGGCTCGCTGTTGCCGCCGCCGTAGCCGCGGAAGCCGTCGGGCGACCACAACCCGTAGTCGAGGATGTTCTGCGGATCTTGCGAGGGGTGGGCGACGGAGATCTCCTGGATGCCCGCGGGCACCTCGAAGGAGATCATCTCGTAGGCCGCGCCCCCATCGAGCTGGCCTTCGATGACCATCGACTGCGAGAGCACCGACACGAGCACCGCGGAGAGCAGGTTCACCCCTCGCTCATATCAACGTCGCCGCGCGCCTCGGAGCGCCAGGGCTGCGGGAGCGACGCGCCCGGGCGTCACCGGCTCAGCTGGAGCAGCGTGTCCCACGCGGCGGTGACCTCGGCCTCGCGCGCCAACACCACGCGCACCGCGTCGGGCCCGAACTCGGTCTCGGCCTGCACCAGCGGCGCGGCGCCCTTCCCGCGCGGGTCGCCCATCGCCGCTTCGGCCTTCGCGCGCTGCTCGGGCGAGAGTTCCTCGAGGCGTTGCTTGAACTGCGCCATCGCCTCCGCGCCGGAGATCTTCTCCAGCTTCCGCTCCGAGACGACGGCCGCCACCACCGCCTCCACGAGATCCGCGTCGGCCGGCGCGAGGCCCACGTCCCGCAGCAACCGCGCCTCCTCGCGCGCGCGCAGGCGCACCTCCGTGCCCGCGTCGAGCGTCTGCACCGCGCGTTGCCACCGCAGCCACGCGTCGACTTTCCCGGCGGTGACGACGCCCACACTCACGCCCGCGTCGACGTGCACGAGACCCGCGTCGCCGAGCGCGACCGGCGTCGTCTTCGTGCATGCAGCCAGCGCAGAAAAAAGCAGCAGCCCTATTCGTTGAATCATCGCGTGGAGCACCGATGCTAGCGTGACCAGACTCGATGAAGATCATTCTGGTTCGCCACGGAGACGCCGACGCCGACATCCCCGAAGGCCTGGAGGATGACGCACGGGCGCTCACGAGCCGCTCCCGCCTGGCGCTGCCGGCGCACTTCACCGCGCTGGCGCCCCGCATCGGGCCCGCGAACCTCATCTACATGAGCCCCCTGGTGCGCGCGGTGCAGACGGCGACGCTGCTCTCGCAGGCCATCGGCTACGAGGGGCCGCTGCGCGCGACGCGCACGCTGTTTCCCGACGGCCCGGTGGGCGCGCTCGACGGCCTGCTGGCGGGCCACGCGGGAGAGACGGTGGTGCTGGTCGGCCACCAGCCCTCGATGGGCTCCGCGGCGGCGCACCTCCTGGGCCTCGGCGCCTTCCCCAAGCCGGTGCAGCCGGGCACGGTCATCGGCGTCGAGCGGCCGGAAGACGGCGGCGCGCCGAAGCTGCTGTTCTACGCGGCGCCCGGCCAGCCGGTGGCCGACAGTCTTCCCCTTGACCCGAGCTGACGGCGGCGTCAGGTAACGGGCATGGCAAGCGAGTACTCGGCATCGGTCGCGGCGTTCTTCAAGAAGCTGGTGTCAGCCGTCGACGCCGTCGACCCCGATCTCCTCGAGTGTGACGCCACCGGTGACATGGTGACCATCGTCGCGCCGAAGAGCGGCGCGAAGATCATCGTCAACACGCAGCGCGCGGTCTCGCAGATCTGGGTCGCCGGCAAGGGTGAGGGCGTGCACTTCTCGCTCGCCACCGACGGCCGCTGGCTCGACGACAAACAGAAGGGCCACGAGCTCTCCGCGTGGGTCGCCGAGTGTGTGCGCGACGCCTCGGGCGTGACCCTGTCGCTGTAAACATCCGCTGACATCGTGTAGGGCATCGGCATGCGAACTCTCGTGCTGATGGCGTTCGTCGTGGCGGTCTCGTGCGGGAAACCGGGCGGCAACGACGGAGGCACCGGCGGAGGCGTGGGGCTGACCGGCGGAGGCTCCGGTGGCGGTGGCGGCGGGAGTGACGCGACGTACACGCTCACCGTCGTCGACGGCACGGGCGCGCCGCTCGCGGGCGTCGGAGCGCGCCTCGAGAACGCCGACACGCCGTGGACCTTCGTCGAAGGCACCACCGGCGCCGATGGCGTAGTGACGCTGCCTGCGACGGTGCTCAACCCCTTCCACCTCACGGTGGCGAAGGCCGGGTATGGCGTGCTGTCGCTCATCAACCTGTCGAACGGCATCCCCCCGCAGGTGCGCCTCGACGCGTTGGATTCTGCGGCGCCGGTGAGCGCGCCCCTGAGCGGCGCCATCAGCGGCGCGACGGCCGGCGACTCGGTCATCGTCAGCGGCTTCGACACCGCGACCACCTTCGCGACCGCGCCGAACTACACCACCACCTACCGGGAGAACTCGCCCGTCGCGCTGCCGCTGGTGGCGCTGCAGCTCGGCGCGGAGAGCGCGATCCAGAACTGGGTGGTGGTGGAGAACACCGCGCGCGGCGGAGCGCTGACCGTGCCCTTCGCGCTCCCGTCGACCGCGGCCGACGTCACCAGCACCACCTTCAGCGGCGCGGCCGACTACAGCGGGCTGCTGCAGCAGGCGAGCAGCGCCGACCGCCGCGGGCTGTACCTCACCGACGAGGGCGCGCTGGTGACCGGCTACGGGAAGCTCGACGCGACGCCCAACGGCAACCAGGTCTCGCTGACGGGCACCTTCTGGGGCGTCACCGGGCCGTGGGCGCCGAACCGGCTGCAGCTCGACATCACCGACCAGGCGAGCTTCGTCACCCACTTCTACCAGGGCGGCGACCTCACCCAGCCCTTCACCGTCGACGTGCGCAGCGCGCAGGCGCTGGCCGCGGCGGGAGATTCGCTGGGTGACGTGCGCGCGACGGCGACGGCGCCGGGGTTCGACGCGCTGGCGTTGACCGTCGCTGCGCCGGGGAGCCGCACCAGCGTGTGGCGCGCGTACACCGCGCCCGGCACCGCGTTCGACATCAAGCGCCTGCCCGCGCTCCCCGGCGGCGCGACGCCGGAGACGCTGGGCCTCGGCCAGAACCTGCAGGCCACCGCGCAGATCATCAAGTTCGGCGACCCGGCCGCGCGCGTGTGGAACCTCCCCAACCGCACCGGCGCGCTGCCGGCCTACCGCCAGACCTTCGACGCCGCGCCGCGCGCCATCAGCAGCGACTGGCGCCTCGAGCCCGTCGCGCCACACGACCAGCTCTACGCGTTCAAGGTCGTCACGCCCAGCGGCGCCGCCTTCCCCAGCGCGGCGGTGCGCGTCGAGCTGCAGAGCGACCCCGATACGTACGTCGAGGGCCGCACCGGCAATGACGGGCTCATCAGCCTCACCCTGTCGGTGACGGGCCCGGTGAACCTCACGGTGGTGGGCGCGAACTACGGTGCGGTGTCATTCATCGGGTTGACCGACGACCTGCCGACGGAGGTCCGGCTCGATCCGCTCTCCACCAACAACGAGGCCACGGCCGACCTCTCCGTCACCATCGACAACTTCGACGGCGGTTCGCTGCTGGTCGACACCTTCGGCGGCACCGACGTGACGTCTGGCTCGTTCGTGCAGACCAGCTACGTGACCAACTCCACGCTGCCCCTCAGCGTGGTCGCGCTGCAGCTCACCCCGGAGGGCGCGTTGCACAACTGGCTGGTGCTCGACGGCGGCACGCGCGCCGGAACGAAGGACCTCACCGGCTCGATGCCCGACCCCGCCGAAGCGGTGACCAGCACGCCCTTCACCGCCAGCTGGGAGAGCACCGGCCTCTTCGCGGAGCCGGTGGGCGTCACGGTGTCTGGCCTCCACGTCATCACCCAACCCGCGGAGGGCTTCGTCACCACCGGCGTCGCGACCGTCGCGCACCCCGACGCGGGCGTCGTCACCGGAGCGATCACCGGCATGACCGGCGCGCTGGCGCCCAACCGCCTCGTGGTGGAGCTCTCGCGCGGGCTGAACCGGCTGCAGCACTTCTCCTCCGCGCCGCTGACCGCCCCGGTGACGCTCACGCTGCCGGCCGCGCAGGCCATCGCGTCGACGGGCAGCACCCTGGGCGAGGTCACCGCGAGCGCGAGCGGCGCCGGCTTCCACACGCTGGAGCTGCAGCTGAGCAAGCCGGGGCAGCCGAAGAGCCCGTGGCGCGTGTACACCGGCCCGGGCGCGCCCTTCAGCATCACGCGCGTGCCGGCGCTGCCCTACGGCGACGCGCCCGCGAGCCTCGGCTTCGGCATGAACGACCAGCTGACGGCGGTGCCGAGGCTCATCCGCTTCACCGACGCGGCGATGCGGCCGTGGCAACTGGCGAACAGCGTGCAGCCGGTGAGCGGCTACGAGACGACGGTGACCGGCGCCGGCAACAACGTCACCGGCGCCTGGCGCTGATCAGACCGTGCGCGCCTGGATGGTGGTGGGCAGCGCGCGGAGGCCCTGCACCACGCTCGTCGCGGCGTCGGTGTCGAGGTCGATGATCAGGTAGCCGATGTCGGCGTTGGTCGAGAGCAGCTGCGCGTGGATGTTCGCGTTCGCGTCGCCGATGACGCGGTTCACGTCGCGCAGCACGCCGGGCACGTTCTGGTGCACGTGGGTGAGGCGCCAGGTCTTCGGCGAGCGGCCGAGCTCCACGTGGGGGAAGTTCACCGAGCCGCCGGTCGAACCCGACTCCGCGTAGCGGATGAGCGAGGCCGAGACCTCGCGGCCGATGTTCTCCTGCGCCTCCATGGTCGACCCGCCGACGTGCGGCGTGAGGATCACGTTGTGCAGCCCCTGCAGCGCGGTCTTGAAGTCCTTCGTGTCCGACGACTCGGGCTCCTCGGGGAACACGTCGACGGCCGCGCCGTGGAGGTCGCCCTTCTTCAGCGCCGCGGCGAGCGCGTCGATGTCGACCACCGTGCCGCGCGACGCGTTGATGAGGCACGCGCCCTTCTTCATCTTCGCGATCTGCGCGGGGCCCATCATCCACTTCGTCTGCGGCGTCTCCGGCACGTGCAGCGTCACGAAGTCAGCCTGCTCGAGGAGCGAGTCCAACGACGAGACGACCTGCGCGTTGCCCAGCGGCAGCTTGGCGGCCACGTCGTAGAACAGCACCTTCATGCCGAAGAACTCAGCGAGGATGCCGACCTGCGTGCCGATGTGGCCGTAGCCCACCACGCCCAGCGTCTTGCCGCGCACCTCGCGGCTGCCCGAGGCGGTCTTCTTCCAGATGCCCTGGTGCATCTCGATGGTGCGGTCGCCCAGCTCGCGCGAGAGCGCGACGATCTCCGAGATGACCAGCTCCGCGACGCTGCGGGTGTTGCTGAAGGGCGCGTTGAACACGCTGATGCCGCGCTTCATCGCCTCGTCGAGCGCGATCTGGTTGGTGCCGATGCAGAACGCGCCGATGGCCAGCAGGCTCTTCGCGGCGTCCGACTCCAGCACGCGCTTCGTCACGTTGGTCTTGGAGCGGATGCCCAGCAGGTGCACGCCCTCGAGCTGCTTGATGAGCTCGTCTTCCTTCAGCGCGCCGGCGATGCGCCGCACGGAGTGACCCGCCTCCACCAGCGCGGCCTCGGCCACCGGGTGGATACCTTCGAGCAACAGCACATTGAGTTTCATGGTCGTTCCCTTAGTTCAAAGAGGTGCGGGGGTGCGGCGCGGCGGCGCGCGCTTCGAGCAGATCGAGCCCCTGCCTCGTGAGGATGAAGCGCACCTCGCCCTTGCCGCGCTCGGTCTCCAGCTCCGCTTCGAACATCGGCCCGGTGAGAGTGCCCAGCGCGGCGTTTCGGTTCGCGTTCTTCACCAGCCCGTGCGCGAGGCCGTGGTCGATGGCGCCCGCCGACGCGCCCCGCTGGTAGAGGTCCATCGCCACGCGGTGCAACGCGAGCGCGAGACGCTCTTCCAGCGGGAAGGTGCTGAACAACACCGAGATGAGCACCCACGAAGGCGTCGCGTCTGCAGACATCGCCACCAAGAGGTAATCTCAGGCGAGGTCGAAGACCAGCACTTCGCTGTGGGGGCCTCCCTCGATGGAGATGGAGGCCACGTCAGCCAGCTGCAGCCCGTCGCCGGCCTTCAGCACCTCGCCGTCGACCTTCACTTCGCCGCGCGCCACCTGCACCCAGCCGAAGCGGCCCTTCGCGAAGTCGCGCGTCACGGTCTGCCCCTGCTCGAGGCGCGCCGCCCACACCCGCGCGTCGGCGTTCAGCTTCAGGCTGCCGTCGGCGCCGTCGGGAGACGCGATGAGCGTCAGCCCCTTCGTGAGGTCGAAGCTCTTCTGCGCGTACGCGGGCGTCACGCCCTCGTGGTCGGGCTCGATCCAGATCTGCAGGAAGTGCACGGGCTCGGTCTTCGACGCGTTGAACTCCGAGTGCAGCACGCCGGTGCCCGCGCTCATGTGCTGGGCGTCACCGGGGCGCAGCACGCCGCCCTCGCCGATGGTGTCGCGGTGCTCGAGGCCGCCCTCCAGCACCCACGAGATGATCTCCATGTCGCGGTGGCCGTGCCGGCCGAAGCCCTGCCCTGGCTTCACCTTGTCTTCATTGATGACCCGCAGCGCACGGAACCCCATGTTGCGCGGGTCGTAATAGTCGGCGAACGAGAACGTGTGCTTCGTGTCGAGCCAGCCGTGGTTCGCGCCGCCTCTGTCTTCAGCTCTTCGCAGTGTCTTCATGGGCTGGAACATGACCATGCGCGGCCGTTGTGCCAACGCGAACGCCCGGGTCAGACCGTTCCACCCGTGGAACGATCAGAAGAACGACTTGGTGAAGGCGAACGGCAGCAGCTCGCCCAGCTTCCAGTTCGCCTGTTGGCCCGCGAGCGTGCGTGACGAGACGGGCATCGCCGCGTCGCCGAACTCCGCCAGCACCTGCCGGCACGCACCACACGGAGGCGTCGGCTCGCGCGAGTCGACCACGATGGCGACGGCCACCGGCTTGCGGCCTTGCAGCACCATCGCGGCCAGCGCGTTCCGCTCCGCGCACACCGTGAGGCCGTAGCTCGCGTTCTCCAGGTTGCAGCCCGCGCTGATGGAGCCGTCGTCTTGCAGCACCGCCGCGCCCACGAAGAACTTCGAGTACGGCGCGTGCGCCTTGTTCCTCGCCGCCTCCGCCGCTTCGAAGAGCCGTGTCCAGGGGATCTCAGACATGCGCCGACTCTCTCAGAACTTCTGCTAACTCGCCTCTTTATGACTGTCGCGCTCATCACCGGAGGAAGCCGTGGCGTTGGCCGCGCCCTGAGCCTGCGCCTCGCGAAGGCCGGCTACGACATCGTCTCGACGTACCGCCGCGACGCCGACGCCGCGCAGCAGTTGGAGAAAGACGTCGCCGCGCTCGGCCGCCGCTGCCTCACCGTGGTCGCCGATCAGCTCGAGCCGGAGTCGCTGGGGCCCGTCTTCGAGAAGATCACGCAGGAGTTCGGCCACCTCGACGTGCTGGTCGCCAACGCCGCCTCCACGCGCTTCGCCCCGCTGATGGACACCAAGCTCCACCAGATGGACAAGACCTTCAACGTGACGGTGAAGAGCTTCCTCTACATGACGCAGCTCGCGCAGCCGCTGATGAAGGGCCGCGGCGCACGCATCGTCATGGTCTCGGGGATGGACTCGCGCATCCCGCTCCCGTTCCACGGGTTGCTGGGCGCGATGAAGGGGGCGATGGAGATCCTCGTGCGCTACCTCTCGGTGGAGCTCGCGGGTGACGGCATCCGCGTGAACGCGGTGAACCCCGGCTTCATCGACACCGACAGCTCGCGCTTCTACATCGGCGAGGAGAACTGGAAGAAGCTGGAGCAGGAAGTGCCCGCGATGGTGCCCTCGGGCCACATCGCGCCCGCCGATGAGATCGCCGAGGTCATCGAGTGGGTGTGCCTGCAGAACTCCCGCTACGTGAACGGCACCACCATCAACGTCGATGGCGGGCTGGAGAACGGTTACCAGTTCTACTTCAGCGGCAAGCTGGGCTGAGGCCGCGGCGAACTCGGGTACGCTCCCGCGCCGTGCGCCGCCTGCTGGTTGCCGGAGTGTTGGTCTTCACCGCGTGCTCGCGTGACGCTGCGCTCCAGCTGCGCATCACCACCGCGCCGGAGCGCCCCGACTCGTGCTTCGAGGTGACCGTCGCGTCGACCGCGGGCGACGAGCTCGCCACCGCGTCGCTGCCTCGCACAGACGGCGGCGCCGCGTTCGAGGCCATCATCAACCAGGGCGCCTTCCCCGACGACGTGACGCTCACGGTGAAGGCGTGGGCGGGCGACGGAGGCTGCGCCGAACCCCGCGTCGCGAACGGGGCGCTCACCCAGCCCGCGCACTTCGTGAAGGGCCTCACCACCCTCGACGCCAGGCTCGAATCGCTCGCGGACGATGACGGTGACTTCGCGGTCGCGGCCTCAGCGGGCGGCGCGGACTGCAACGACACCAGCGCGACGGCCTCGCCGTTCCTGCCCGAGACCTGCGCGCAGACGGTCGACGCCGATTGTGACGGCTTCGTGGGCTGCGCCGACTCCGACTGCGCGAGCGTGTGTGAGGGTCTTCCCACGAAGCTGGTGTTCACGACGGCGCCGCTCACCGTGCAACGCGCGGAGTGCAGCAGCGCCATCCACCTCGAGGCGCAGACCGCAGCCGGTGCGCCGGTCGCGCTGCCGAGCGGGCTCACGCTGAGCAGCGATGGCGCCACGTTTTCGTCGGTCTCTGACTGCAGCGGCGTCGCGCCTACGTCGCTGCCCGAAGGTGGGCGCTCGATCTACGTGCTCGCGAATCAGCTCGGCACCTTCACGCTGACCGCGTCGGCGCCGGCCCTCACCAGCGCCACGCAGGCGCTGGAGGTCGTGAGCGTGCCGCACGTCACGCTCTTCACGGCGACGACTCCGGTGATCGCGACCACCTGCACCATGCAGGCGCTGCAGCTCTACGACGCCGACGGCTCTCCCCACCTCTCCGGCGCGCCGGTGACGGTGACCTTCGACGCGGGCGCGCCGTTCTCGCTGTTCACCGACTGCAACGCCGCCCAGCCGGTGACCGACCTCACGCTCAGCGGCGTCAGCAGCACCGTCTTCGGCTTCTCCACGCAGCGCGCCGGCAGCTTCACGCTCACCGGGAGCGCACCCGGCTTCGCCGCGGGCACGGTGACGTACCAGGTGCAGCCTGGCCCCGCGTTCTCGGTGCAGGTCGACGCGGGTCAACTGCTCGCCGCGACCTGCAACCCGGTGTCGCTCTCGTGGGCAGACGACGCGGGCAACCCCACGACGCCGTCGTCGCTGGCGCTCACCTCGACGCTGCCGATCTTTGCCGACAGCGCGTGCACGACGCCGGGCAGCTCCAGCGCGGCCGCGTATGTCTGGCCCGGTGACGAAGGCACGTACGCCTTCTCCGTCGACGCAGGCCACGCGACGGCCGACGTCACGCTCACCGCGGTGCGCCCCTTCCCTCCCGGCGCGATGCTGGAGATTCCTCTCTCGGTGCACACCGGCGGCAACGCGCCCTTCAACGGCTACAACGGGTACAGCACGTTGGTGCTGATCGACGCGGGCGCGCCGCTGCCTGACGACCTCTCGCTGCTGCGCACGTACTTCTGGGACGTCAACGGCTGGCGGGAGATCGACCGCGTGTACGGAGACGCGAACAACCAGAAGCAGTTCTGGTTCCGCTCGCAGACCGAACTCGGCAACGACATCACCGACACGCACTACGCGTTCTTCGTGATGAGCACCGGCAGCGCTCCCGCGATGGCGAACCAGGACAACGTGTGGCTCTTCATCGACGACTTCGAGGGCGGCCTCGGCAGGTGGGCCGACGGCGGGAGCCAATGGGCGCTCGGCACCGACGGCGGCCTCACCGGCGCCAACGCGCTCGTCAACCTCGGCAACGACGCCGGCGTGGAGCTGACCCTCTCGCCGCTCGCGCCGCTCCACGAGAAGGACATCAGCGTGCAGTCGTGGTGGAGGAGCGCCGACTTCAACAACGTGAACGCCGCGCAGCAGCTCCGCGTGCAGCCGGCGTCGGCGGGCGCGACCTGGCTGGGCCACGAGGTGAACCGCGCTGGCGATCACTGGCAGACCGCGACGTACGCGGCGCCGACGACGTATTCCTACCTCGCCAACGTCAGCGGCGGCGACGCGGCGCCGATGCAAGACGGGTGGTCGCTCGTGCTGCTGCGCATGTGCGGCAACCTCCTCGAGGCGCAGACGCCGAGCGGCTACTGGGCGCAGACGCTCAGCGCCGGCTTCGACGCCGGCACCATCAGCTTCCGGAGCTCCGCCAGCACCCACGCCCCGGTGATGATCGACCACGTGGTGGTGCGCCGCTACGCGTGCCCGGAGCCGCAGACCTCGGTGCTGCCGCCACGCGCCGCTCCGTGAACGCCGCATTCCGGTAGATTCCGCGTGTGCGTCACTCCCGGCTGTTGCTCCTCGCCCTGACCGTCACCGCGTGCACCAAAGACGCGGCCCTCAGGCTCGTCATCACCACCGCTCCGCAGCGGCCCGACAGCTGCTTCGAGGTCACGCTGCGCCCGGCGACGGGAGACGACGTGCTGTCGACCGCGACGCCAACTCTTAGCGAATACGGAATGTTCGCGGGAATTTAAGAGCCAAAGACAATGTGGGCCGACAGGATTTGA
>CAMLFP010000103.1 GCA_946479335.1 uncultured Archangium sp. | reverse complement strand
AAGGCAACCTGCTGTCCAGCCGACGTGACGTCGCCGTCGAGTACAAAGCCACCCTCGACTGGGGTGCATCACCGGCCCTCGGAGAGAGTTTCGACTCCTCCACCGAGTACGACGCACTCAGCCGTCCGCTGGCCGTCACTGCACCCGACGGCAGCGTGTACCGGCCGACTTTCAACGAAGCCAACCGCCTCGAGGCCGTCGACGTGAAGCTGCGCGGCGCCTCCACAGAGACGCCCTTCGTCAGCAACCTCGCCTACAACGCCAAAGGGGCAGCGCGACACCAAGTCCCTCCAGAGTGCGCACCCCAGCCGCGGCACGTGCGCTTCCATGACCTGCGCCACACGACCGCGACGTTGCTACTGAAGAACAACGTGCCGATGCGGCACGCGCAGAAGATCCTCCGCCACCTCGACGACGGCGACATGCACCTCGCCATCAATCGCATCCCGGCGGTGTCGGACGAGTTGCTGGTGTCGCTACGTACCGCGTCGGTACCGCGGGCCGTCGGGAGCCGAAAAAACGAAGCCCCCGAAGTGTTGGATTTCTCCAACAACCTCGGGGGCTTTCTCCAGTCGGGGAGACAGGATTTGAACCTGCGACCCCTTGGTCCCGAACCAAGTGCTCTACCAGGCTGAGCCACTCCCCGGAGATGCGCGGCAACTACCTTGCGCCGTGCGCGCTTGTCAAACGCAACTTCACGACGCGTGGATCATTCTGACCCTGACTCGTCGTCGTGGAAGGCGCTCGGCCGCAGGTCGAACTTGAACACCTTCGCCAGCGCCAGCAGCAGCAGCACCCCGCCCGGCGCTGCGAAGATGGCCAGCGCCGGCACCACCTTCGCCACGTCGATGAGCTGCTCCCGCATCACCCGCTTCTCGTCGCTCGTCAGCTTCTGCCCCCGCGCCGCCCGCCCCAGCAGCACCGAGAGCTCACCCGTCTCCTTCAGCTCCTTCAGCAGCGCCCGGTAGTTCTTCTTCATCGTCACCGAGAACTCGTCGACCCACTCCTCGCCCAGCACCTCCGCGCCGTGCGCCAGGCTGAACACGTCGACCAGGTGCCGGTGCTTCGCGTAGTACGCCGCCATCTCCAGCTCGGTGGTGCGCAGCTGCTCCGGCGTGAAGCCCAGCGCAGCGCCCAGCTCCCGCGTCCACTCCATCTCGCGCGCGCTGCGGCTGCCGTCGACCAGCGACGCCAGCACCGTCTGCTCGAGGATGAAGCGCTTCATGTCGCGGCTGCGCAGGCCCTGCACCAGCCGCTTCACCGGCACCGGCTTGTTGAAGGCCTTGCGCGCGAAATCGGCGGTGCGCTCCGCCAGCGCCTCGGGGAGCAGCAGGTCGTCGATCTGCCGCAGAATCGCCCGCCGCGCGGGGAAGCCGGGCTTACGCTCCGCGCTCACCAGCCCCACCAGCACCTCCACCAGCTTCGACTTCTGCAGCGACGAGAAGTGCAGCCGGCGCTCCATCTCCTCGCGGGGGAACTCGGTGAGCGGCCCGCCGAAGTACGCGATGGCCACGCGCCCGAAGAGCTGCGCGTCGGCGTAGAGCGCCCCGTTGTGCAGCACCAGCCCGTAGTACGGGTCGGCCGCCAGCGAGAGCGCGCGCCGCGCCAGCGCCTCCTCGACGTGGAGCCACCGCTTCTGCGGCAACGGCCAGCTCCGGTGGGCCTTCACGATGCGCTGGTGGAGCTCCTCGGCGACGTCGACCTCGCCGGTCAACACCGCGAAGAGCACCAGCAGCTGCTCGGGCCGGGGCCCCGGCGCGGCGTCGCACAGCTTCGCCAGGTCGAGCGCCATGGTGGTGAAGACGCGCAGCACCGCGAGGAAGAGCTGCTCCTCCGGGCCGGAGCCCTTCGGGTCACCCGCCTGCTGCGGCGTGCCGTACAAGAGGCCCGACTCGCGCAAGATGCCGCGCAGGTACCGGCGCGCGCGCCCGCGGCCCGGAGGCAACGCCTGGCACGCGGCGGCCGAAGCGCTCGCCTCATCGAATCTGTGCGTTGAAACCACCTGCCGGAGGAGCTGCTCGAGCCACCCCGGCGTGTCGAGGCCCATGGCGGCGGCGCAGTAACAGCCTTCGCGGCGCGCCGCACCGGCAACTCACGCGGCGGCGTGCGCCGGGCGCGGCTCCACCCACTGGGCGATGGCGAGCTCGGCCTCGACGTCGATGTCGGTGAACACCACGCTGACCTGGGTGCCCTTCACCGCGCCGCGCCGCGCGACCACCACGCCCGAGGCGATGATGGGGCCCACGTAGCCGGGCACGGTGAACATCATCTCCACGGAGTCGCTCATCGGCGGCGTCGTGGTGATGAACGACGCGCCCGACACCGAGAGGTCGCCCACGCACGAGCGCGACTTCTTGCCGGGCTCGCGCACGTCGAGGGCGATCTCCCGGCGCGGCGACTCCCGGCGCTCTTCGCCGCGGCGCTCGCGCCTGCGCGAGATGGGCTCGGCGACGATGGAGTGCGTGCGGCGTTCGGAGAGGCGGCGGTCATTCATGCGCCACACGGTGGCACAGCGCTGTAGCGCCGCAATTTTTCGGAAGCCGGGCCCCTACGACTCGTCGTCGCTCTTGAACCCGATGGGGCGCTGCGACGCCGGAGGTGACGCCATCAACTCCTGAATCGCTTCGAACACGACACGGAACTGCTTGTCGTACTGCTTCTCGAGCGCCGCGAGCTTCCGTGCGAGGTCGGCGTGTTCGATGAGCATCCGCCGGAGACGTACGAACGCTCGCATGATGGCGATGTTGGCCTGCACTGCGCGCGGGCTCCGCAACACGCCGGAGAGCATCGCGACGCCCTGCTCGGTGAACGCATACGGCCGGTACTTGCGATGCTCGCCGCGGCCGCCGGTGTCTAAGGTCACAATTTGTGACCTTAAAGACTTCGACTCTGCCTCGGTGAGCTGGAACATGAAGTCGTCGGGAAACCGCTCCAGGTTCCGCTTCACCGACTGGTTCAACACCTGACCGTCACGCCGTAGAGCTGCGCCAGCGCCTCATCGAGCATCACCCGATGCCCGCGGAGCGAGACAATCGCTCGCTCCGCTTCTCCTTCCACGCCCGCCATCCCCCACCTCTGTTACTTCGCGGCCTTGCGCGACTTCTTCTCTTCGACCTCTTCTTCGGCGGGCGGCTCGACCACCGCGAGCGGCGGGGTGTTCTTCACGCCGAACTTGGTGAGCAGCTGGGCCTCAATCTCCCGCGCGACGTCCGGGTGCTCCTTCAAGTACTCCTTGGCGTTCTCGCGGCCCTGGCCGATGCGCTCGCCCTTGAAGCCGTACCAGGAGCCGCTCTTCTCGACGATGCCGTGCTCGCCGGCGAGGTCGATGAGGTCGCCTTCGCGCGAGATGCCGGTGCCGTACATGATGTCGAACTCCACCTCCTTGAAGGGCGGCGCGACCTTGTTCTTCACCACCTTCACGCGGGTGCGGCTGCCGATGACGTTGTCGCCGTTCTTGATGGCGCCCACCCGGCGGATATCGAGGCGCTGGCTCGCGTAGAACTTGAGCGCGTTGCCGCCGGTGGTGGTCTCGGGGTTGCCGAACATCACGCCGATCTTCATGCGGATCTGGTTGATGAAGATCATGCACGTCTGGCTCTTGGCCACCGTGCCGGTCAGCTTGCGCAGCGCCTGGCTCATCAGGCGCGCCTGCACGCCCATGTGCGCGTCGCCCATCTCGCCCTCGAGCTCCGCCTTCGGCACCAGGGCCGCGACCGAGTCGATGACCAGCACGTCGATGGCGCCACTTCGCACCAGCATCTCGGCGATTTCGAGGCCCTGCTCGCCGGTGTCGGGCTGCGAGAGCAGCAGGTCATCGGTGCGCACGCCCAGCTTGCGGGCGTAGCCGACGTCCATCGCGTGCTCGGCGTCGATGTAGCCGCACACGCCGCCGCGCTTCTGCGCCTCGGCGACGATGTGGAGACACAGCGTGGTCTTACCCGACGACTCCGGGCCGTAGATTTCGACGATGCGGCCGCGCGGCACGCCGCCGACGCCGAGCGCGATGTCGAGCCCCACGGAGCCGGTGGGAATCACCGAGATGTCCTTCGCGGTCGACTCGTCGTTGCCCAGGCGCATGATGCTGCCCTTGCCGAACTGCCGCTCGACCGCCTGCAGCGCCAACTCAATCGCTTTTTCTTTTTCGGTGTTCGCCATCTGAATGGTCCCCTCGGGTGAGATGCGTGTGACTTCCTATACTGAACAAGCGTTGCGTACAACTCCCAACGTGCGGAGGCTTGTACCGGAGGGGTCTGACAAGTGGCTCCGCGCCCAGTGCTTTCAGGTCGTTAGCCAGAACCACTCGCCCACCGCGAAGGCGAGGGTGCCCAGCGCCGCGAGGGTGGCAAACACCGCCGCGAGGCGTCGGCGCCGCTGCACGCCGCGCAGCCACTCGAGCTCCTCGGGCGGCACGCGCAGCGCGTAGATGTCGAGGGTCAGCAGCGCCTCGACGGCCGCCTCGCGCGCGGAGCGGTGGCGGGTGAACGAGAGCCCGTCGAGCAGGTCGGTCTCCAGCAACGCGATGAGCGACTCGGCCCCGCGCAGCGTCGGCGGGCACGCGGCGAGGGCGGCCTGCAAGGCGTCGAGCGTCCCCTCCCCACCGTCGCGGGCGGCGCGCGCGAGCGCCTCGAAGGGCGGCACGGCGCCGTCCATCGGGGCCAACGAGGGCACCGCCTCGACGGTGCTGCCGGTGAGGTGCTGCACGCGCTCCATCGCGGCTCACCATAGCGCCACGCACTTCGACCTCGCGTGCAACTGGCGTCGCCCCCCGCAGCCGGGCAGATTGGGAGGCCTGTGGAGTCTGAAGCGCTTCGTCTGCAACTCTCCCGCTGTGCCGAGTCGCTCGACGACCCCACGCGCGCCCGCGGCGAGCTGCAGCGCCTCAGAGACCTCGGCAGCGCGGAGGCGGAGTTCGCGGCGGCCCTCTTCAACATCGAGCTCGCGCGGCGCGGCGACGCCGACAGCCGCACCCACCTCGCGACGCACGCCGGGGTGCTGCTGACGTTCTGGCGCGATGGCTCCGGTGACGCGCTGGCCAACCGCACCCCGCTGCTGGAGCGCCTGTGGCTCTCGCTGGCGCCGATGCTGGTGCAGTTCGAGCGCAAGCGGCTCGAGCTGGCGCTGGCCCTGTGCTGGAAGGTGCGGGGCGACTCGGAGGCGCTGCGCGAGGCCATCGAGGCGCTGGAGCCGCAGGGGCAACGCCACGTCGAGTTCGCGCGGTGCCTCTATTCCCTGGAGCTGACCCGCCGCGGCGACGAGGCCAGCCGCGAGCAGTTCTCGGCGCGGGTGCGGTTGCTCTCTGACGCGTACCGCGACGTCGCGCTGGCCAACGACCTCATCGGCGCCGACCCCGGGCTGCGCATCCTCTGGGGCGAGCTGCAGCCGTACCTCGAAGACTTCTTCGACTCGATGGAAGCGGAGGCCGCGCCGACGCAGGAGCCCACGCGCAAGGTGAAGAACCCGCTGCTGGGCGAGAAGCCGCCGAAGCCCCCGCCTCCGCCGCCGCCCTCGGTGCCCACGCGCGCCCCGGCCGAAGAGGAGCTCTCGGTCGAGCTGGTGGAGGTGACCGAGGCGCCACCGCCGCCGCCGGAGTTGGACGCGGAGATCCTCATCGACGACGACGCGGGCCCCGACGCGGCGACGCAGGCCTTCTGGAGCTACGCCTTCGCCAGCCTGCGCGCGGTGGGTAACGACTCGACGCGCATGCGCATGCTGGCGTCGGAGACGAAGGAAGACCGCGCGCGGCTCGCCACCTTCCTCGACGGGCTCAAGGCCCACCTCGAGGTGCCGGAGGCGCGGGCGTTCGGCGCGCTGACGCGGCTGACGCTGGCCGCGCAGATGAAGGAGAAGACGCTCTTCGGGCAGCACAACCTTCGCCGCACGGAGGCGCTGGAGGCCGCGCTGTCGATGCTCTCGACCGATGGCGCCGCGGCGGGGCGCGCGGCGGTGTGGTTCGCCGCCGATGGCCCGGTGACCGACGCCGCGCTGCTGGCCGGGCTGGAGCTGCTGGTGCCCTTCCTCGCGTTCTGCGCGCGCAACGCGCTCGACCCGCTCGAGCCCGAGACGGTGAAGCGCTACCTGGCGCTCTGAGGCCTACGGCAGCCGCAGCCGCGCGCCGCCGGTGACGATGAAGCTGGTCGCGTCGCGCACGAAGAAGTGCTGCCCGCCGAACATCGCGTACACGCCGAAGAACTTGAACGGGTACCACTCCGCGCCGCCCGCGCCGCCGAGGCCCACGTTGAACGCGCCGCCGATGGCGAAGGGCACCGCGACCTCGAGCAGCACGTTGAAGTTGGGGTGCACCGGCACCGCGAACTGGAAGCGCGGCGTCACCCAGAAGTACGGGTACACGCGGAAGTACGCGCCGAGGCGGAACCAGCTCAGCTCCACGCCGCCGCCGATTTCGAGGCCGCCCGACACGTAGCCGTTCACCTGCGGCTCGAACGACCCGCGGAGGTCGCCGAAGGGGCGCAGCGGGCGGCCGACGAGCCAGTCGTTGGCGGCGGTCGACTCCGCGCCCATCACGTGCAGGCGCGTCTCTGACTTCGCCTTGATGCTCAGCTCGCTCTTCTGCGGCGTCGACGCGCCCCAGCGCACCTCGACCTGGTGCTTGCCGGCCGAGACGCTCTTCGTCAGCGGCGTCTTGCCGAGCTCGACGCCGTCGACCGACACCTGCGCGCCGCCGGGCGACGACTCCACCACCAGCGTGCCCGTCAGCCGCGAGCGCACCGATTCGAGGATGCGCACCACCGTGGGGTCGACGCGCGCGGGGTCGAGCTCGGCGTTGGAGTCGGCCTCCAGCGCCTTCGAGAACGCGTCTTCAGCGCGCGAGAAGTCTTGCCGGGCGGCGAAGACCTGCCCGCGCAGCAGCTGCAGCTTCGAGAGCACCGGCGCCTCGGCGCCCTGCTGCACGGTGGCGTCCAGCACCTTCATCGCGCCGTCGAAGTCGCCCTGGTTGAAGAGCTTCTGGCCCTGCTCCAGGCCCTTCGAGGCCGGAGACGCGGTGAGCAACACGAGCAGGAGCGGCAGCACGAGCCACCTCGCACCACACCCGCGCACGGGCGTCTAGAAAAACCCGAGCCGCGGTTACGGGCGCAACTCCTGCTTCACCAGCGCGACCTTGTTGGCGCTGACGGTCACTGCGCGCGTCACCTTCTTGAAGCCGGTGCGCTCGATGCGCAGCGTGTACTTGCCGGCGGGGAGCTCCAGCAGCAGCGGGGTGCGGCCGCGCGGCTCTCCGTCGATGCTGACCTGCGCCCAGTACGGCTCGCCGCCGCGCGTGGTGATGACGTTGAGCCGGCCCTTCTCCTTCTTCTTCGGGGTCTGCACCGGCGGCTTCTTCACCACCGCGGTCTCGGGCGTGACGCCGGCGTCTTCAGGCTCGAGGTCGACCACCACCTCGCCCGCGTCGACGGTCGCGTCGGCCACGGCCTCGACGCCCGCGTCTTCGGGCTCGACGTCTTCCGCTTCGCCCGCGTCGACCACCGCGACGGGCATCGGCGGCGTCGGCACGGGCGTGGGCGGCTCGACGGGCTTCTCCTGCAGTGCGAACCAGCCGACGACGGCGAGCACCGTGAGCACCAGCACGGCGAGCAGCGCGCGCGAGGTGCGCTTCGGGCGCACGGTCTCGGCGAGCTCCGAGGTCGAGGGCAGCGCGGCGTTCACCACCGGGAGGTTCGAGCGCGAGCGGCGCGGCGGCTCGGCGACGGCCGGCACCGCGGGGAGCGACGGCTTCGACGCCTTCGCTTCGGCCCACGCGGCCTCCAGCGCGTCGCACATCTCGGCGGCGGTGTTGAAGCGGTCTTCGGGTTTCTTGGCCAGCGCGCGCGTCACCACTGCCGCCACGCCGCGCGGAATCCACGGGGCGCGCTCAATCAAGTCGGGCGGCGGCGCGTGCGCCTGCAGCTGCACCACGCGCAATTCGGAGTCGGCCTCGAAGGGCAGCGTGCCGGTGAGGCACTCGAAGAGCACCACCGCCAGCGCGTAGAGGTCGAGGCGGTGGTCGACGTCCTTGAGGCCCAGCGCCTGCTCCGGCGCCATGTAGTGCGGCGTGCCCATCACCATGCCGGTGCGGGTGATGCCGGTGGTGGCCTCCTTCGCGCGCAGAATGCCGAAGTCGAGAATCGTCGCGTGCCCCTCGGGCGAGACGAAGATGTTCCCCGACTTGATGTCGCGGTGGATGAAGCCCTTGCTGTGGATGTAGTCGAGCCCGCCCGCGAGCTGCCGCATCAGCTTGAGCGTCTCCTCGGTGGTGAAGCCGCCGCGCGCGCGCAGCCGGTCGGCGAGCGACTGCCCCTCGAGGAGCTTCATCACGATGAAGGGGCGGCCGTCCTGCCTCCCGACGTCGTAGATGGGGATGATGTGCGGGTGGTCCAGCTTCGCGGTGAGCCGCGCCTCGCGCTCGAAGCGCTCCTGCACGTCGGGGTCGTTGACGAAGCTGGCGGCGAGCAGCTTGACGGCCACCCGGCGGTCGAGCTCCTGGTCGTGGGCGATGAAGACCGCGCCCATGCCGCCCTCGCCGATCTTCTGCTCGAGGCGGTAGCGGTTCGAGAGCACGTCGCCCTCGCGCAGCGCGTGCACGGTGGTCTCTTCGCGCAACGCCTTGAGCGAGCGCTGCGAGATGGCGGTGGACGGCAGCACGGGAGCGCCACACTCAGCGCAGCCCTTCGCGCCTTCTGGCAGCTCGGCTCCACACGACACGCACTTCACGGTTTCGCGAGTGTAGCCTTGAAAAGGTGACGACACCCGAAGCGAAAGCGCCTGCGAACATCGAGGTCCCCAGCCGGCGCTTCGGGCACTACGTGGTGTCGCGGCGCCTCGGCCAGGGCGGGCAGGCGGAGGTCTTCTACGCGGAGGCGCAGCACGGCGAGGTGCGCGCGGCGTTGAAGCTGGCGCGCCCGGGCGCTCCGAAAGACGCGCTGGCCGACGAGGCCGACCTGATGTGGATGTTGTCGCACCCGAACCTCGTGTCGCTGCTGGAATACGGCATGACGCACGGCCGCCCGTACATCGCGATGGAGTACCTGGTGGGCGGCGACCTGGCGGCGCTGATGGCGGCGTACCGGCGCGCGATGAAGCCCTTCCCCATGGCGCTGGGCGTGCACGTGTGCCTCGAGGTGCTCAAGGGGCTGGCCAGCTTCCACGCGACGAAGAGCAACGCGGGCGCGCCGCTGCACCTCGTGCACGGCGACGTCAACCCGGCGAACGTGTACTTCAGCGAGAGCGGCGCGGTGAAGCTGGGCGACTTCGGCGTGGCGTCGTCGTCGCACCCGGCGCTGGAGGCGCAGCCCGGCGTGGTGCACGGCAAGCTCTCGTACCTCTCTCCGGAGCAGACGCGCGGCGAGGTGCTGACCGCCGCGACCGACGTGTGGGCGGTGGGGGTGATGCTGTTCGAGACGGTGGTGGGCTTTCACCCGTTTCAGGCCGAGGGCGCGAGCGACGAGCAGGTGATGAGCGCCATCCGCGGAGCGAAGCTGAACTTCCCCGCGTTTCTCGACAAGCCGATGCAGGTGATTCTGAAGGGCGCGCTGGCGAGTGACGTGCGCAACCGGTTCAAGACCGCGGGCGAGCTCGCGGGGCCGCTGTTTGGGTATGCGCTTGATGCTGGACTGACGATGACGCCGACGCAGGTCTGCGACGAATTGCAGTCCGTCCTCGACTTGGTGCTTTAGTGCACTAAAACCATAAATCAAACACACCACAATATGGCGCCCAAGCTACCGATCAAAACAGTCCTAGAGCGAATGTCCAAAGACGACTTGCTCGATCTTGTTGACACACAAGGACTCTCGGGGTCCGGAAACAAAGCCGACCTGGTAGAGCGATTGGTCAAGCACCATGCTCGCGATCTCGCAGAACTCATGCGACACAGCCACTGGCATCTCCGCGATTGGAATGAATGGGCTGGCGACACCTTTTTCGTCGGTGCACGAAAGAGCTTCGAAGAACTGGCTGCAGATCTGATTCACAACGTGAGCCCAACTGGCCAACTCGAAGAACAGCTCACCGCCATCGGTGGCGGAATGAGTATTTCTGAGATTCGCAGTGATGAAGAGTCTCAGGAGGAGATCCAGACGCTCCTTGGAATTACGCGTAGAAAACTGTCGAGTTTTCTCAACGGAATTCATGGCCGCACCGACTTCTTGAGCGTGGTGCAGGAACTAGCCGAACTCAAGCACGAGCCAGCGACTCCATTAAAGAATGTGAGCGTTCTCCCCGACTCGAGCAGCGTGGTACCTGCGCTCACGAGCGGACGGTCGAAGTGGCCGATGGTTGGCGAGCGCCTCGCGAACCAATTTCGCATTGCGCGAGAACTGGGAAAGGGTGGACAAGGACGCGCGTACGAGATCGTCGTAACGCGCATCGAAGAAACGCGAGTCGCCAAGTTCCAGAACGACCCTCTCAACGGCGACCTTCAAAACGAAGTCGCTAAAGCAAAATATCTGGATCACCCCAATCTATGCCGAGTTTTTGGCATAGAGTCTGACGCGAAATACGGCGAATTCCTCGTTATTCAACATGGAGGAGACAGTCTGTACAAACGCTTCGCGAGCGGGGCGACTATGGACCAAGTAGTCAAGATCACCGCGCAAGCGGCGGACGCACTAGACTATCTCCACAGCAAGAACGTACTTCACCTCGATATCAATCCGGGAAATGTCCTGATCGACCAGGCAGACAGAACAAGACTCTGCGATTTTGGAATCTCTGGCTTCCTGGAGCCGGCAAGTCCGTCAATTGCACTAACGCGTGTTGCAACAAGTCTTCGAGGCTTCCATCCTCAATTTTCAGCAATCGAGATTCACCGAGGACTTCCGGGAAGTAGAGCGAGTGACCAACAGAGTCTCGCATTGGTTGCGCAATGGTTGCTGGTTGGAGGCAACGCCTTCGGCAGTCACGAGCACTTGGAGAGGCGAATGGGTGAATTGAGTACCAACACTCGTTCGGCACTCGAACGAGCCCTCCACGCAAGCCCGTCCGCAAGGTTCGGGAGCTGTCGGGAGTTCGCTCGCTGTTTGGCTGGTGTCATGTAATGGCAACGCTGCAAGAACATCTGAGTGCGTTTATTGAACGACTCGACAAAGAGCTCGCGCGGCCACAACTGGACACGACTGCCATCGGCGGGCTAACGAAACTCGGTGCCGCCCTTGAAGGTCTTTTGAAATCTGTATACCGAGCGGCAGCCGCACAACAGCGGCCCCCGAAAGCGCTGCCCCATCCGCTGCCAACGGGACCAGGACAATGGTTGAAAGCACTGCGGGGTCTTTCAATCCCCATAAATGCTGACCCAGCACTCAGGGCATTGCTGCACGATGCACTGAAATCAGGAAAACTTGAGAGGCTCTCGCGACTTAGGAACGAAATTGCCCATCAGGCGAGCATCTCTTCACCACAAACGACGCGACTACTGCTCGTTGAACTGAAGAACTGGCTGAACCCACTTCGCCGTACGTGACGAACAACCGCCATGAGGTCGAAAGTACGACTGGAAGGAGTTTCGGTCCATCAAGCTCGGGATGAACACCTCGGAGCAGCAATCGCAGAAATCACCGAACTGTCGACTCGATCTGTAGGCCAACGCTTGCGCTGGGCGCACGGCAGATCGCTGCTAAGAAATGTTTTTGCCGACGTGTGGCCAACTTCCGGAGCACTTCCGAAGCGACCGGCTCAGTCTAAGGAACCCGGTGTCGAGCTTACAATTCGACGTATTCGGCAGGAGTACGAAACAAGTTGTGGCATCGCAGCGGCAGCAATGCTGGCAGGAAGAACGCATCGCGAAGTCCTCCCCGTCATTTTCCCGGACGCAGCCGCCGGTCGCCGCCGCCGATTCTACACGCACTACCCTGATATCATTCGCGCGTTAGATCATTTTGGCGTTGAGCACGGGAAACAGTCGATTCGAGTCGGTAGTTTTTTGGAGATTCCGACAAACGCGCTCGTCAAAGTGAAACGGCATTTGTACGGACAGACTTTCTGGCACTGGGTTGTGTTTCGACACAAGACAAACGCGCCCGGCTACGTCATCGATCCTGACATTCAAATCCGTGGCACCCAGAGACTTTCTGAACGGCAAGCTCGCCGCTACACACCCGTTAGCTATCTCCCAGTTGTCCCCATTTTGCGTAAGCGCAGCACCACCCATCACTAAACACGTATTTTACGACAACAGACTAGGCACTGGCGGTGCGCTGCTCGAGTTCTTCAACGGCGACGGCGATGCGGTTGCGCACGTCTTCTTTCAGCTTCGGCAGGTCGGCCATCGTCAGGCCCTTCGTCGGCACCGGCTCCAGCACCTTCACCACCGCGGTCGCGTCACCCAACCACAGGCTGCCCTTCGGCAGACACGAGCGCGTGCCGTACACCGCCATCGGCAACATCGGCCGCTGCGTCTCGATGGCCAGTTGAAACGCGCCGTCTTTGAACGCCTGCATCTTCCCGTCTTTCGACCTCGTGCCCTCGGGGAAGATCATCACGCTCACGCCGGCCTGCAGCGTCTGGCGGCACGCCTCGAACATCTTCTCCACCGACGCGCGGTCGCCGCGCTTGAGCGCGATGTCGCCGCCAGCCTTCATCATCCACCCCAGGAGCGGCAGCTTGAAGAGCTCCTCCTTGGAGATCCACCGCATGTCCCACGGGAGCTCCGAGAGCAGGAACGGGTCGGCGTTCGACTGGTGATTCGACACCACCACGTAGGACTCGGTGTCGATGTCGGGCGGCTTGTTGCCTTCGACGGAGAACTTCCAGATGGGCGAGAGCGCCGTCGTCACGCGCCCGAACCGGCGCATCCACTGGCCGCGCTTGCGCATGCCCGGGTCTTTCTTCGCGGTGACCGCCACCAGGCCCATCGGGCCCACAAAGAGCACCGCCGTGAAGAAGAACTCGAAGTACGTGTACAGACCGATGAGGGCGCGACGCATGACGGCCTCCTTCACATGGTCTTCGTCATCGCTGCGTCACATTTTGACGCATGACACTGCGGAGTGCCGCACCGCGCTGTGCAGTGTCTTCGGAACCGGAGCCGGAAAGGCGCAAGGGGCGTCGCGGAGTGCTACATCGCGGCGGTCCGATTCCCACTGGGGGGCTTCGATGTCTGGTTCCGAAGTTGATCCGCTCATAGGTCAGGTGTTGAGCGGTCGCTTCGAGATCCTCGAGGCCATCGGCACCGGCGGCATGGGGCGCGTCTACAAGGCGGTGCAGCGCCCGCTGGGCCGCGAGGTGGCGCTCAAGATCCTCAACCCGAAGTACGACGGCACCAAGGACCCCGGCTTCGAGCGGCGC
Organism: uncultured Archangium sp.; assembly: GCA_946479335.1. Next base: position 1,480 of record CAMLFP010000103.1, on the reverse strand, counting down.
TTCTTCCTCGAAGCGTCGATGACCGCGAAGTTGAAGCACCCCAACACCATCACGGTGCACGACTACGGCTGCACCGACGACGGCATCTACTTCATCGCCATGGAGCTGCTCGAAGGCGAGACGCTCCAGAAGGTCGTGGTGCAGCAGGGGCGCATGCCGTGGCCGCGCGCCATCTTCATCGGCGCACAGGTGGCGCGCTCGCTGCGGGAAGCGCACAAGCTGGGCCTCGTTCATCGCGACCTGAAGCCCGCCAACGTGATGGTGCTCCAGGAGGGCGCCGACGGCGACACGGTGAAGGTGCTCGACTTCGGGCTGGTGAAGTCGTTCGCCCCCGACGCGGAGCAGGTCGACGAGACCGGCATCACGCAGGCGGGCATCCTGCTGGGCTCTCCGCTGTACATGGCGCCGGAGCAGGCGCGCGGTGAGGCCGACCCGCGCACCGACATCTACGCGCTGGGCGTGCTGCTCTTTCAGTGCATCGCCGGCAAGCCGCCGTTCTCGGCGAAGGCGTCGCTCGACCTCCTCATCAAGCACGCGCGCGAGAAGCCGCCGGAGCTGACGACGCTGGTGCCCGACGTGCCGCCCGAGGTGAGCGCGCTGGTGATGAAGTGCCTCGAGAAGGAGCCCGCCGAGCGCTTCCAGACGATGGACGCGCTGCTCGACGCGATGCGCGTGGCCAGCAGCGGGCACGGCGTGTCGGGCATCTTCGCCGACCCGCGCACGCAGTCGGGCATCAGCCAGGCCGTCAGCCGGCAGGTGCTGAACCAGAACACCGCCACGCCGAACCCGGCGAGCATCGAGGAGATCCGCAGCTTCGAAGTGGAGATCGCCGACGGTGCGCAGCGCGCTCCGAGCCGTGTGCCGCTCATCGCGGGCGTGGTGGCAGTGGTGGTGTTGGGCGCGAGCGTCGGCGGCGTGGTCGCGTGGAGGGCGCTGCGGGCCGAGGCCGCCGTGACGCCACCGCCGCCGAAAATCGAAGCGCCGGTGACGCCGAAGGTGGTCGACGTGCGCTTCTACGTCGACTCCGAGCCGCAGGGCGCGACGGTGCTGCGCGACGGCGTGAAGGTCGGCGTGACGCCCTTCTCGCTCACGCTGCCGCGGAAGACGCCGGAGCCGGTGCAGTTGGAGCTCTCGTACGCACTCGACGGCTACGAGCCGCTGACCGTCACCGCGCAGGGCCTGGAGGGCGCGGTGAGCGTCTCGCACCCGCTCACGAAGAAGCCCGACGAGCCGGTGAACCGCCCGCCACCCACGAAGACGAAATCGCCGAAGAACCCCAAGACGACCAAGCAGCCGTCGGACCCCGATGGCTTCAAAGACGATCCGTACTGACAAAGGTCTCGCATGCTCCGTCGACGACGTTGGGCCTGGCTGCTCGCCGTGTGCGCCCTCACTCCGACCCTCGCCTTCGCCGACACGCGCGCAGAGGCGCGGCGTCACTTCAAGGTCGGCATGCAGCTCATCGCCGACGGGAAGGTCG
>CAMLFP010000102.1 GCA_946479335.1 uncultured Archangium sp. | reverse complement strand
AGATCAACGTGCCGTCGATGTCGAAGAAGGCGGCCTTGCCCTGCTTGTGGCTGTCGTGCGCGTGCGGCTTCACGGGTCGGGCGCATAGCTGACAACGCCGTGCCTGCCCAGCCGCTCAGAGGTCGCCGCCGGAGCGCGTAGGCGAGACGTCGAGGGGCGTGCTCCGGGGCTGCAGGCCGGTCAGGCGCGTCGCCCACAGGAGCGCGCCGAGGCCGACGAGCCCCACCGCCATGCCCCCGACGCCGACGACGAGGAACCACCACCTGGTTTCAAGGTCGAGGAGGAGGGCTGCGGCGAGCGAGATGAGGCCGGGCGCCAGCATCGAGAGCTGCAGCGTGAGTCGCGGCACCTCGTGGCGCTTCACGAAGCGCATCATGAAGAGCACCGAGACCACGGAGACGACCCACAGCAACGACATCAAACCGAACGATTGAAACATGGAGAGGGCTCCTGGTTGGGGTTCATGACAGAGGGGCTTCGACGCGCGGCGCGCGCGGCAGCAGCCCGCGGCCATCGAGCTGCCAGGTGACGTAGAGCAGCGCGAGCGCGCCGCTGACGGCGACCGCGAGGCCTCCACGGAGGAAGAGCGGCGCAGCGGCTCCGAGCAGGTTCGCCGCGCCGAAGCTCGCCAGCATCGCCGCGAGACCGGTCGGAAGCGCGGCGACCGACACGACGGCGGGCGTGGTGTCGAAGCACCGGTGGAGCTCGAGCGCGGTGAGCGTGGTCACGACGGCGACGATGGGCACCAACAGCAACGTGAGGAAGTCGAACATGGCGTGGTCCTCAGCGCAGGTTCGCGGTGGCGCGCCGCGCGTCGAAGAGGCCCTGGGTGTCCGCCGCCTCTTCGGAGTGTCGCCGGAGCGCAGCGAGTGCGGTGTTCAAGTCGAACTCGCCATCGAGCTTCTCTTTGTGACGGAACGAGCCCGACACCTCGATGCTTCCGGCCTTTGCATCAAGTTTCTGGTCGAGACCGACGCCGAGCCCGATGTCGAACTCGGCCTTCCACTTCTGGCGCGAGAGTTCATTCAACAAGGTGCGCGGATCGAGACTCTCGAGCTTCTTCGTGTTCCGCGGGAGTTCGATCGAGACCTTCTCCCTGGTGTCGACCATTCCGCCCTTGCCGGCCTTCTCGGAGAGTTCCAGCTCACACTTGACGGAGACTTCATCTGGCGTGCTGGTCAGCTTGCGGGCGAGGTCCAGGGGCGAGAGCGTGCCCGCCTTGAGGTCGTGGAGTTGTTCAGCGCTCAACTTCCACACGGCGTTGTGGCTGAGGGTTCCTCGCGCGCCCGCGGACATGTCGAGGAAGGGGAGCTTGAGGTTCGTTTTTCCGCCAACCCCTATGCTCTCGCTCAGCGTGAAGGTTCCCTTCTCGAGGTCAACCTTGAAGCCGTGCTTCAACTGGAGGTCCGCCGAGGCAGACATTTCCTCGAAGCCGAACAGCTTCTCCCTGGCGCCGAGTTTGGCAGTCCCCACGAGGTCGCCCTTGAGTTCGCTGATGTTGCCGAGGTGGCTCAGCAACCGCTCCTGCGCATCGACGACATCGCCTTTGACGCCGAGCGCGCGTGCGCTCGTGGCGAAGGAGTCGAGGTGCGAAGCGACGAGCGCGCCCTCCTTCGCGAACGCGTCGAGAAAGTCCGCAGCCTGCGCAGCGGTCTGAAAGTGGAACTTCGTGCCCGCCGCGACGCCGATGCGCGCGGAGACCTTTCCCTCACCAATCCCGAGGTCGGCCTTGGCATTCAGTTCCACTACGACGGAGCCATCCTTCATTCGCTCGACGTTTGCGTCGGCGTCGATGCCGATCGACTCGCCGGCATTCAGCTCGGCCTTGACGTTCAGCTTGACGTGGTCTCCCGGGTGCAAGCCCTCGATGGTGGCGCGCGCGGCGGCCTCGAACGTCGAGTCGTCACCCCACGGAGCCGAATCGTCGCTGCGTTGAACGACGTTCTCGGGCCCAGCCGGTCGTTTCGCCTCCGCTAGTGCTGGGCCCGCGCCTGACGTGGACGGTGTTGCGGTCTCTGGCCACTGACCCCAGAGCGGGTCCGACGTGTTGTCGCGGTTGACGAGAGGCATGGTGGCTCCTGAAGAACTTCGGGGAGCCCGGCCCCTGTGCAGCGGTGATGCCACGCGCAGGTGCGTGAAATCGCTGATCAGCCCCGTCTCCGCGACGTGGGCGGAGTCTCGCTGGCGCGACGGCTGCCGCGGCCTACGCGTCGGCGGCGGTGTACGTCAGCTCGAGCCCCGAGCCGTCGGCCTTCACGTCGGCGAACGCCTTGCCGCCGTTCTTCAGGTCGCCGAACAGCAGCGCCTCGGCCATCGGCTTCTTGAGGTTCTGGTCGATGGCGCGCGCCATGGGCCGCGCACCGAACTCCGGCTCGTAGCCCTTGTCGGCCAGCCACTCGCGCGCCTTCTGCGAGAGCGACACCGTGACCTTCTTCTCGGTCAACAGCGCCTGCAGCGACTTCACTTCCTTGTCGACGACCTGGAGGATGATGTCCTTCGCGAGCCCGCTGAACTGCACCACCGCGTCGAGGCGGTTGCGGAACTCGGGGCTGAAGGTGCGCTCCAGCGCCTCCTTGGCCTTCGAGAAGTCGATGGCGGGGCGGTCGCCGAAGCCCAGCGTCTTCGCGCGCATGTCACGCGCGCCGGCGTTGGTGGTCATGATGAGGATGATGTTGCGGAAGTCGGCCTTGCGCCCGTTGTTGTCGGTCAACGTCGCGTGGTCCATCACCTGGAGCAGGATGTTGAAGAGCTCCGGGTGCGCCTTCTCGATTTCATCGAGCAGCACCACCGCGTGCGGCGCCTTGCGGACCGCGTCGGTCAACAGGCCCCCCTGGTCAAACCCCACGTACCCCGGAGGCGCGCCGATGAGCCGCGAGACGGTGTGGCGCTCCGAGTACTCCGACATGTCGAAGCGCAGGAAGTCGACGCCCATGATGCGCGCGAGCTGCTTGGCGAGCTCCGTCTTGCCGACGCCGGTGGGGCCCGCGAAGAGGAAGTTGCCGATGGGCTTCTCCGGCGTGCGCAGCCCGGAGCGCGACAGCTTGATGGCTGCGGTCAGCTCCACGATGGCCTGGTCTTGCCCGAAGATGACGGCCTTCAATTCCTTCTCGAGGTTGCGCAGCGACTCGCGCTCGTCCTTGGCGACGGTCTTCGGCGGGATGCGCGCCATCTTCGCGACCACCGCTTCGACGTCGGCGACGGTGACCTTGCCGGTGGGCTTCTCGCGCAGGCGGTCGATGGCGCCCGACTCGTCGATGACGTCGATGGCCTTGTCGGGGAGGAACTTCTCGTTCACGTACTTGTGCGACATCTCCGCGGCGCTGCGGAGCGCCTCTTCGTCGTACTTCACCTTGTGGTGCTCTTCGTACTTCGGCGCGAGGCCCTTCAAGATGGCGACGGTGTCTTCGATGCTGGGCTCCGGCACGTCGATGCGCTGGAAGCGGCGCGCCAGCGCGCGGTCGCGTTCGAACGAGCTCTTGTACTCGCTGTAGGTCGTCGAGCCGATGCAGCGCAGCTTGCCGTTGGCGAGCGCCGGCTTGAGGAGGTTCGATGCGTCCATCGAGCCGCCCGACGTCGCGCCCGCGCCGACGATGGTGTGGATCTCATCGATGAAGAGGATGGCGTCCTGGTGGGTCTGCAGCGCCTTGAGCACCGCCTTCAAGCGCTCCTCGAACTGGCCGCGGAACTTGGTGCCGGCCAGCAGCGCGCCCATGTCGAGCGAGAAGACCTGCGCGTTGGCGAGCGCCGCGGGCACCTTCTTCTCGTGAATGGCGAGCGCGAGGCCCTCGGCGATGGCCGTCTTGCCCACGCCGGCGTCGCCGACGTACAGCGGGTTGTTCTTGCGGCGGCGGCAGAGCACCTGCACCGTGCGCTCCAGCTCGGTCTTGCGGCCGATGAGCGGGTCGATGTGGCCCTTCGCGGCCTCCGCGGTGAGCTCGGTGCAGTAGGCCTCGAGCGGGTTCTTCGCGGCGGGCGCGCCGTCTTCATCGTCGACTCCGGGGCCGGCGCCTTCATGCTCTTCACCGCCGCCGCTCTTGCTCTCGCCGCTCTCCTTGCTGATGCCGTGCGAGACGTAGTTGAGGAGGTCGAGCCGCGTGATGCCCTCTTCCTTCAAGAAGAACAGCGCCTGCGCGTCGGCCTCGCGGAAGAGCGCGACCAGCACGTCAGATGAATCCATCACCTTCTGCTCGGCCGACAGCGCGTGCATCGCGGCGCGCTGCAACACGCGCTCGACGCCCATGGTCTGCTGCGGCTCGGCGTCGACGCCCTCGGGCAGGCGCTCCACGGTCTCCTCGAGGAACTTCTCGAGCCTCCCTTTCAGGCGCTCCGGTTTTCCGCCGCAGGCCTTGACCACCTCGAGCGTGCGCGGGTCTTTCAAGAGGCCGAGCAGCAGGTGCTCGAGCGTGAGGTACTCGTGCCGCATGCGCTTGGCTTCCGCGAGCGCGAAGCGAATCGAGGCCTGCAGTTCCTTGGCGATGATGGGGGAGGCCATGTTCTCAGAGCTCCTCTGGCTCGATGGAGAGTTTCAGCGGGTATTCGGCTTCTTTGGCGAGCGCGTGGGTCTTCTCGACCTTCGTCTCGGCGACGTCCTTCGTGTACACGCCGGCGACGCCCAACCCGTTGCGGTGGACGCTCAGCATGATGTTCATCGCGTCAGACTCGGTCTTGTTGAAGATCGCCTGAAGGATGAAGACGACGAACTCCATCGTTGTGTAGTTGTCGTTGTGAAACAGCACGCGGAAGAGGGGCGGCTTCTTGAGCTGCTCCTTCTTCTTCGTCTGTGTCGCAACTCCAGTATCCCCGTCGTCGTGGCCGGGGCCGTGCTTCGTTGCCATCGCGCGCGAGACGGTACACAGCTGCGCGTGGGCTTTCACCTGCCCTTCTTCGCGAGCCGGTTGCCGAACGGGGAGGGGTGAAACAGGTTGCTGCAGCTCGCTGCGGGCCGTGCTTAGCGGCGCTTGAACGCGATGACGTACGCCGTGGCGTTCGGTTCGCCCGTGCCCTTGAGCACCACGGTGTCGGCGTCGGCGACGTCGAGCCCGCAGCCCGCGAGCAGCCGCGTGCCCGTCAGCGAGAGCGAACCCAGCACCGTCGGCTCCGGCGTCACCGCCCACGTCTCGACGGCGACGGAGGACACATTCGTCGGGCAGCCGCGCTCCCAGTCGGCGGTGGGCAGGCGCGCGAGCTGCAGCACCGTGGGGTCGCTCTCACCGCTCAACGTGAGGGACGCGGTCTTCGCGCTGACGTCGACCACCAGCGATGCGTTCGCCAGCGCCGCGGAGCTGTCGGAGTCGTACGTGCCATCGGTGACCAACGACTGCGGGCCGCAGGCGCACAGCGCCGCCAGGAGGATCATCGGAACGGAGGTCTTCATGGCCGCAGCGCGTGTGCAAAGCGGCGGCCAGCGTCGACGCCTCGCGACGCAGCCACACGGGAGCGCCGCGCGTCACGACACGGCTGTCGCGGGGTGACACGCGTGTCCTCCCCGGGCGGTGAAGAGCGCAGTTTGAGGCGCGCGCGGTGCGTGCTCTCTTCGTCGTCATGCTCTCCGTGGTGGTGATGACGATGTTGGCGCAGGCGCCCACGGTGGCGGTCATCGACATCTCCGCGGAGGACGCCATCTACGAAGACGTCTCGCGGAAGCTGGCGCAGTCGCTGAGTGAGGCGCTGACCAAAGGCGGCGTCACCGCGGTGCGCGTGGAAGAAGCGGAGCTCCCGCCGGAAGGTTGCCGGCTCGGCCCCTGCCTCGGGGTCGTCGCGCGCGCGAAGGAAGCGAAGGCGGTGGTGACGCTCGACGCCGAGGAGCTCTCGACGACGAAGACCCGGGTGGTGGTGACCATGATGCGCGCCACCAACGGCGAGCCGCTGGCGGGCGGGCGCTACGAGCTCAAGGCCGGCGCGAAGAAGGCGCCTGCGGGGCTCACGAAGTTCCTCGAGGCCGCGAAGAAGGCGGCGACGAAGCTGTGAGTGCGCCGGTGTTGGAGTCTCAGCGGTAGCGGCCGTGCCCGTGGCCGTTGTGCACGCACGCGAGGCCATTCCAGTGATGCGCCGGAGGGCAGCCTCCGCGCACCGCTGACCGCACGACGCGCCCACGGCCGGGGTACGGCACCACCACGCAACCGCTGAAGAGCACACCCACGAGAGCGACGAGCTGGAGGGTCTTCATGCGGGGGAAACTGCCACGTCATCACCGCGCCGCAAGGAGGGCGATGTGCGGCGAGCGGTTACCGATGACCACGATGCCCGCGGCCGACGGGGCGCGCGCCATGGTAGTTCGGCGGAGGCGCGCGGTAGCCGGGGCGCACCACGACGCGCGCTCCGGGGCGCGACACGTAGACCCCGGGGCGGCTCACGTAGACGCCGGGCCGCGCGTAGTAGCCGGGGCCGTAGCCATAGTCGTAGGTGTACCCGTACGTCGCTCCATAGGCCGGCCGCGGAACCACCACGCAGCCGCTCGAGACGACGGCGACGGCAAGAAGGGCAGGAAGCAGGAGTTTGGTCTTCATGGCGCTCCGTTAGATGCGCCAGCGCGACCAGATGTTCACTCTTCCAACTCGCTGAAATTCAAACGGGTGGGGCGCTCGGAGCTTCACTCGGAGTGAAGACCTGGACCGCCTCGGGCACCGCTTCACGCACGTCGCGGATGGGCACGATGGCGCCGACCGTGGTGTACAGAATCGCGCCGGTGCGGGTCTTCGTCGTCTTGAGCTTGTACTGCTTGGCGCGCGGCACGAACCACTCGCGCACGGCTTGGAGCTTGAGCGCGTGCACCTGCCGCGCGTCGACGAAGACGTACACGTAGTAGTCGGCCAGCGAATACAGGAAGCAGCCGGGCGAGTTCTTCTCGGCGTTGCTGACGAGCTCGAAGAAGTACGTGCCGCGGCGGAAGCCCTGGCGGTCTCCCTTCACCTCGACGCCGTGCACCGAACCATCGGGGTGCTGCCAGAGGAGGTCGACGCCGCGGTGCTGAAAGCGCGGGTCACCCTGCACGTCGTGGAAGAACGAGCCGGGCTTCTCGCGGGTGAGCGCGTCTTTCGCCAGCGCCACGGCGCGGTCGGCGGCGCCCTGCACGCCGCGCATGGAATACGCGCGCAATTACTTCCGCAGCTCGACGCCCGACGCGACCAGCTGCACCTCGCGGTACTTGCCGTCTTTGTCCTTCGGGACCGTCGCGCCTTCTTGCGTGTAGTGCTGCACGCGCGCCTCCGAGAGCTCGGCGACCTTCACCAGGCCCTCGACCTTCGCGGTGCTGCCCGCGGAGTCGAGCGGCACGAAGAAGCCGTAGTCCTTGAACGTCACGCGGATGCCGGGCCCCTTGGGGTCGGTGCCGGTGAGCTCCATCCAGCAGCCCTTCTTCTCGCAGGCCTTGCGCACCTTCGCTTCGACGGTGACGGTCTTGCCTTCGAACTCCGAGGGCGACGACATCAGCTTCGCGATCTCGACGGGCTTCGCGCCCGAGAGCTTCTCACCGCGGACAAGCGGCTCAGCAGCAGGCGCGGCGGCGACGAGGGCGGCGAGGAGCAGTGCGTTCATGCGGTGGGTGGATAGTCGAAACGCATTTTTGCTTCAAACGTGCATAGGGTGGTTTCGCGTGCAGCTGGTGATTCCCGAGAGAAACCGGAGCTTCGGACCGGTCGACGCGATGGCGCTCATCGGCGTGGTGGGCTTCTCCATCGCCCGGTGGATTCCCATCGCCACGCTCATTCCCTTCTGGGGTTGCGGCATCCGCAAGATGACGGGCGTGCCGTGCCCCGGCTGCGGGTTGACGCGCGTGGCCGACCGCTTCGCGCACTTTCATTTCATCGGTGCGTTGAAGGCGAACCCCCTGGGCACCGTGGCGGCCGCGCTCTTCGCGATGTGCATCGTGGTGAGCGTCGGGCACCTGCTCTTCAAGCTGCCGGTGCCGGAGCTGGAGCTGACCGACCGCGAGTGGCGCCGCGTGCGCTGGGGCGCGGTCGGGTTGTTCGCGGTGAACTACGCGTGGGTCATCTTCGCGCACACGCAGCTGCACTGGCGCTGACATGCACTGGCTCTTCGTTCTCTTCGGCTACGTGAGCGGCTCGATTCCCTTCGGGGTCATCGTGACGTCGGCGTTCGCGAAGAAAGACGTGCGCGCCTCGGGGAGCGGCAACATCGGCGCCACCAACGTCGCGCGCGTCGCGGGGAAGAAGCTCGGCGCGGTGGTGCTGCTGCTCGACGCGGCGAAGGGCGCGCTACCGACGTGGCTGGCGCTGCACTTCTTCCCGGAGCTGCCGCTGCTGCACGTGGCGACCGCGTCGGCGGCGTTCCTCGGGCACGTCTTCCCGGTGTGGCTCAAGTTCAAGGGCGGGAAGGGCGTGGCGACGGCGCTGGGCGTGCTGCTCGTGTTGTTGCCGATTCCCGCGCTCGTGGGCTTCGTCGTCTGGGTGACGGTGTTGGCGGTGACGCGCGTGAGCTCGGTGGGCTCGCTGCTGGGCGCGCTCCTCGCGGTGGGCGCGTCGTTCTACCTGCACAGCCCGCTGGCGTATTCGCTGCTCGCGGTGGGCCTGTTGCTGGCGATGCTGTGGACGCACCGCGCGAACCTCGAGCGGCTCATCAAGCGCACCGAGAACCGCGTGTGAGTCGGGGACTGTGTCGTTGCAGGTGTAGGAGACCAGCCAATTTGGTTTGGAGGCGTGCAGGGTCCCGTAGCATCAAGAGGACTCAGTCGGTTGTGGCATGGACATCGCTTCGATGAGACAAACATATAATGAGTAAAATTGTTCCACTGGAATCCCTGAGAGGGATCGCCGCGGTAGGCGTTGTGGTGCATCACTTTTTGCTGGGGTTCTATCCTCGACTCCACGGGATGGAACAGTATCGTCCCGGCGAGTCGCTATTAGGCACTCCGTTTTTCGGATTGATACATGGAGAAGCCTGGGTCTACTTCTTCTTTTGCTTGTCTGGTTTTGTTTTGACGTTTCAGTACCTGAGTACAGGCAACCAGGAGACGCTCCGATTTGCCATCATGAAGCGCTGGCCTCGACTCGTTCTGCTGCCGCTCTTGAGTTGCCTCGTCAGCTGGGTCTTGTTGCGGGGCGATGGTTTCTACAATGTACAAGCGGCGAAGATCTCCACGAGTTCCTGGCTGATCTATTCGGCCCCCTTGAATCATGAAGCCAACTCCAGCCTCATCGACGCTATTTGGCAGGGCCTGACGACCTTTTTTTCGAACGCAAACGGGTTCAATTCCAACTTATGGACCATGAAGTTGGAGTTTTACGGAAGCATGGCCGTTTTCCTGGGGATTTTTGCACTTCGCACCGCGGCGCCCGCGGCTCGGGTTCTGGGCGTGCTCCTGCTCGCTTGCTGCACCTTCTACTTTGATTTGCGCTTGCTGCCTTTCGTCTTTGGCCTTGTTTTCAGCTTTTGGTATGTCGGGCGTCATCTCGCGGCCCCGCGGCCGATGCATTGGGGTTGGGCGGCGGGTCTCCTCGCACTCAGCATCGGATTGTTTGGCTTCAAGTCCCCTGTTGGCTACTACAGTGTATTTGCGGCGGTGGAAAAAGTGCCGCACATCCATCTTGTTCTCTATTCACTGGGGGCCTGGCTACTCTTGTATGTCGCCACGCGAAGCCCCGGAGTCAGCAGGGTGTTGAGTATTCCTGTCTTACGCTTCCTGGGGCGCATCAGTTTTGCCCTCTATGTCATTCACGGGCTGGTGATCTGGTCTCTGGGAAGTGCCATCTACGTCGGCCTTGACGGACTTCGCCTGGGCCAGTGGCCCTCTCTTGCGCTGCTTTTCTTGCTGGTTTTGGGCGTCTCCGTGGCGTTGTCCTACGTGCTGACGCAGCTGGACGAGGCGTGGGTTCGTTTTCTCAATCTCAAAGCCACTCGCTGGTTTGCGTCGACGCCTCCCGCATGAAAGCACCGTGGTTGCTTTCCGGGGCGAGCTTCAATTCACCTGAAGTCGCGCATCGATCGGAGTGGCGACTCCTTCTGGCTACTTCTTCGGCGCGGGCTCGACGGTGGGCGGCGCGGGCTTCTCGGGAGCCGCGGGCTCCGGCGGCGGTGGTGGCGGGGGCAGGGCGCTCAACGTCGCGGTGAACCCCGACTGCGAGCCGTTGCCGGAGAGCTCCACCTGCAGCGGCGCGTAGCCGGGCAGCTCGAGCTTCAGCGGGAGCGCGGCGCCGGTGGCCTGTTCGAGCACCAGCGGCGTGACGCCCAGCACCTGACCATTGACCACCACGTTCGCGCCGGCCGGCACGGAGACGATTTCAAACTTCGCGCGCTCCGGCGGTGGAGGCGGCTTCACGAAGGTCCACGTCACCAGCACGCCCGCCGCGCTCGCGACGAGGAAGCCCAGCACCAGGGGCCACCGGCGCTCCACCGGCGTCTCGGTGGTGACGTGCGTGTCTTCGACCGGCGGGGGCGGCGCGATGGTCGGCACCATCGCCTCCGTCACCGGCAGGTCTTGCGCCGGAGCGCGCGCCGGCGTCGACACGTCTTGCAGCGCGAGGATGAGCTCATCCATCGACTGGAAGCGGTCCATCGGCGACTTCGCGAGACACTTCGTCACCACGGCCTTGAAGCTGTCGGGCACGGGCTCGAACTGCGCCGGGCTCTTCACCTCGGGCACGGGGTCGTTCACGTGCTTCAAGATGATGTCGAGCGCGCCGGTGCCGGTGAACGGCGGGCGGCCGCACAGCATCTCGTAGACCATGGTGCCCAGCGAATAGATGTCGCTGCGGGGGTCGGCGCGGTTCTTCTCGCCCTGCTCCGGCGCCATGTACGGCGGGCTGCCCATCAACATGCCCTGCTGCGTGATGGCGCGGCCCTCGAGCTCGTGGCCCTCGACGAACGACTTCACGAGGCCAAAGTCCAACACCTTGACGAAGTCGGTGTCGTCGTCGGCGTGCAGCACGATGACGTTCGCGGGCTTCAGGTCGCGGTGCACCACGCCCAGCTCGTGCGCCTCGCGCAGCGCGCGCGCCATCTGCAGCGCGATGGCCAGCGCGCGGTGCCAGGGGAGCGGCCCCTTCTTGAGCAGCGTCTCGAGCGTCTCGCCGTCGAGGTACTCCATCGCGAGGAAGAAGAGCCCGTCGGCGGTGCTGCCGTAGTCGACGACGCGCACGGTGTTGGGGTGGTTCAGCTTCGCGGTGAGCGCCGCCTCGACGAGGAAGCGCTGCTTGAAGCTCTCCTCGCGGCCCGCGCCGTAGGTCGAGTCGAGCACCTTGAGCGCCACCGCGCGGTTGAGCGGCACCTGCACCGCCCGGTACACCTTGCCCATCGCGCCTACGCCGATGAGCTCCACGATGCGGAAGCGGTTGTCGAGGGTCTGCCCGACCAGCGGGTCCAACTGCTCCGGTGCGACCTCGGAGGTCTTGCTCTCTTCGTGTTCACCTGAGGCGGTGACCTCGGTCATGGGTGAGCAAATGCTACTCGCACCGGGGAACTCGCCCTAGAACTCACCGCATGACACCTCAGGGGCAGACCGGCGTTCCTCCACAGGAGAAGGGTTTCTTCGCGAAGTACGGGTTGTGGCTGGCCGGCGGGTGCGGCTGCGTCACGCTGTGCTGCATCGGCTCGATGGTGTTCGGCGGCGCGGCGGTGGTGGCGGCGGCGCTCGATGGTGGCTTCGATGACGCGGTGAAGATCGTCGACACGCCGTCGCTGCGCGTCGACTGCAACCTCCCCGGGAAAGACGGCGTGCCGTGTGACCTGAAGCGCACCGCGGGCACCGCCGCGATGCACGCGTGCTGGGACCTGGAGATCAAGTGCGACAACGGCGTGGCGCTCACCGGCCACGCGTGCGCCGACATGCCCGCGGGCGTCGCGGCCCAGCAGGCGATGATGAGCTACGACACCTTCGGCGACGTGAAGTCGTGCGACACCGCGAACAGCCAGAAGGTGTTGAACCTCGACGTGCAGCAGCGGTGAGGGAGTCCGGTGGGCCGCGGGTCGCTCAGCGTGCTCGACGCGCGCGTGCACCTCGGCCCGTGGGGCACTTCATGAAGCAGACCCCTCAGGTGAAGGGTCTCTCGCGCAGGTAGCCAAGGGTGACGTAACCAATGGCTACTCGCGCAGAGGAGGGCATCGGCTGCGGCCCTCAGTGCTGCGACGTTCGAGTCAGATGCGCCACTGGTGACGTGCAGCGGGGCCAGCGCGAGACGTCTCCGCGCGCGCTGGGGGACCGCCGGTCACCCTTCAAGCCCGGGGCGGGTACTGCAACAGCTGACACGCGATGGGCCCGTTCCACACGTCGAAGCGCTTGCTCGGCCGGCGCCCGAACGCGCTCTCGAACGCGGAGTTGCCCGCCAGCAGCGCCAGCCGCCAGCCGTGCCACTGGTCCAACGCGTTGCCCAGCGTGTGGAAGAACGACTTCATGCCCTTCTGGCCGCCTTCACCGATGCGCTCGCCGTACGGCGGGTTGCTGATGAGCAGCCCCGGCGCGCCCTCGGGAGGCGCGGAGCGCAGCACGTCAGCCTCTTCAATCTTCACCGCCGTCGAGAGGCCCGCCGCCACCACGTTGCGCCGCACCGCGGTCAGCGCGTCTTCGTTGTAGTCGCGCGCCACCAACTGGAACGGCAGCGTGCGCTGCTGCGCGACCGCTTCACGGCGCAGCTCTTCGAGCAACGGCGCGGCCTGCTTGCTGAACTGCGGCCAGTCTTCGAGCGCGAAACGCCGCTTCAACCCCGGCGCGCGCTTCATCGCCATCCACGCGCCCTCGATGACCAGCGTGCCGGAGCCGCACATCGGGTCGGCCAGCGGCTCCTCGCCGGTGTAGCCCGCGGCCATCAGCAGCGCGGCGGCCAGCGTCTCTTTCAGCGGCGCGACGGTGGTCTTGATGCGGTACCCGCGCTTGAAGAGCGGCTCGCCGCACAGGTCGAGCGACAGCGACAGCTTCTGCTTCGCGAGGTGCGCCACCACGCTGACCTGCGGGTTGTGCGTGTCGACGTCGGGGCGGCGGCCGTGCTTCTCGCGAATCGCATCGACGATGCCGTCCTTGATTTTCAGCGCCACGAAGCCGGTGTGCGTGTGCTCGGAGTCCTTCAGCGTCGCCTCCACGGCGAACGTCGTGTTGGGCGTAATCCACTCGCTCCAGTCGACCTTGCGCGCGGCTTCATAGAGGCCGTCGGCGCCCGGCGCGTCGTACTCACCCAGCGGGTACAGCACGCGCATCGCGATGCGCGAGTGCAGACACACGCGGAGGATTTCATCGAGCGCCGCCATGAAGCGCACGCCGCCGCGGTCCTGGCGGATGCGCTTGCAGCCCAGCGCCTCCAGCTCCGTGGCGAGGAAGGGTTCGGTGCCGCGGGTGCAGGTGGCGAAGAGCGGGAGACGGACGGCCATGCCGCGCCGCTACCACGTCTTTCGAGGAGACGCGCACAGACCGGTGCGCCGACACGCGTCCGGCGCGCATGCCGAGGTACGCTCGCCGCCCACCACGAGAGGGGACCTGCGATGAGAGCGCTGCTGTGGATGACGCTGTTGGCGATGTCCTGCGCACCGATGACGACGGGCGGCACGGGCGGTGGCTCGGCGGGCGCGGGCGGTGGCAGCGGCGGGGGCTCCGGTGACGTGGGCACGTGCGCGCAGCTCCCGGTGGCGTGCGGAGAGCTCGGCGCGGGCGGCGGCGGCGCGGCGGTGTCGTGCGGCGAGTGCTTCTTCGACCGCACCGTGCTGGGGCAGGCTGCGGTGACGAACAGCGCGGCGATGGTGGCGACCTCCGACGGGCTGGTCATCGCGTGGCAGGAGCAGAGCTCGCCGTACCCCGAATTCGTCTTGTCGCGGGAGCTGCCCGACGGTGGCTTCTCGCGCGAGGCCTTCGCGCCGCCCGGCGAGTGGTCGTCGCCCGGGCTGGGGCTCGCGGTCGCGGCCGACGGCACGACCTTCGTCGCCTACCCGGAGGACAGCCTGCGCGAGGTGTGGCTCGCCACGTCGGTCGCGGGCGGGCTGCCGGATGGTGGGCACTTCATGAACGAGAGCGTCGACGACGGCGAGCTCCCGACGCTGGCGCTCGACCACGCTGGCGCGGTGCACTTCGCGTACGTCAAACCCCAGAACCTTCAACCGGCGGTGTGGGTCGCGCAGCGCGCGAGCGACGGTGGGTGGGAGCGCTCCGTGGTGGAGCAGATCGACGCCACCGGCACCGGGCTGGTCGGTCAGCCGGTGGTGCTGTTCGACGCCGCGGGCGCGGAGCACGTGGTCTACCGCGTGCTGGGGAACGGCCCCGAGGGCGGGCTGCATCACGCGAGCGGTGGCGTGGTCACGGTGTTGCCTGCGACCGGGCCGGGGCGCACGCCCATCGCCGCCGCGTTCGACGCGCAAGACCGGCTCCACGTGCTGTGGTCGCTCGATGGGCTGGGGGTCTCGCACAGCATGTTGTCGGCGACCGGCTGGTCGGAGGTCGGGGTGTGGTCGTACGGCGCGCACGAGCTCGGCGCGATGACCATCGCTCCCGGCGGGCTGCCGGCGCTCGCCTTCCACTCGCGCTCCTCGGTGGAGCTGTTCTCGTGGAACGGCTTCGCGCACGGCCGGCAGTCGATTCAGTCGTGTGACGAGGGCCCGCTGGCGATGGTGTTCGACACCGCGGGCCGGCTGCGCATCGCTTCAGGCTGCAGCGCGATGTCGGTGCTCACGCCGCGCGGCTACTACCCGGCAGATCACGCGAGCCGCTGCGCCGACCTCACCACGCGCCTGTGCGGGCTGGCGTGCGGGGCGTGCGCCGCGAGCGACGGTGACTGCGCCATCAGCACCTCCACCGGTGGCAGCTCGTCGGCCAACTACTGCCCGGAGAACTTCGGAGGCCGCGCGTGTTGGAACGCGGACCGCTCCGACGCGATGCTCGAGGCCTGCCGCGCCGTCGCCGACGCGTTGACCTGCACCACGCC
>CAMLFP010000101.1 GCA_946479335.1 uncultured Archangium sp. | reverse complement strand
ACGCGCTGGGCATCGCCACCGGGCTGGTCATCTCGTGGCTGGTCGATTTCCTCATTGAGAAGCTCTCGCCCGCGCCATCGGTGGTAGGCGCGCGGCCATGTCTCCACTCGGCGAACGCTTCGTTGCAGCCCTGGCTCACCGGCTGCCCCGGTTGACGGCTCCGCACACGGCCGCGCTGCGGCTCTTCAACGGGTACACCGAGGGCTTTCCCCGCGTGGCGGTCGACCTCTACGGCACCACGCTGCTGCTGCACGACGCGACCTCGAAGACCGGCGACCGCGAGGCGATGCTGGAGCTCATCGAGTTGGCGCGCGCGAAGCTGCCGTGGGTCACCACCGCGCTGTGGAAGCGCCGCGAATCGTCGAATCAAAACGAGCGCAACGGCACCATGCTGCTGGGTGACGAGGCGCAGCTGACGCGCAAGGTGCAGGAGCACGGCGTCTGGTACGTGACGCGGCTCACGCTGAACCGCGACGCGAGCCTGTACCTCGACACCGAGCCGCTCCGGGCGTGGGCGCTGAAGAACCTGAAGGGCAAGCGCGTGCTGAACGCGTTCGCGTACACGGGCTCGCTGGGCGTCGCCGCGCAGGCCGCGGGCGCTGAGGCCGTCATCCACACCGACCTGAACAACGCGTTCCTCACCGTCGCGAAGGACAGCTACGCGGTGAACGGCTTCAAGGTGGAGAAGAAGAACTTCAAGGCCGGCGACTTCTTCGACCTCGTGGGGCGGCTGAAGCGTGAAGAAGAGTTGTTCGACTGCGTGTTCGTCGACCCGCCGTTCTTCTCCGTCACCGAGAAGGGCCGCGTCGACCTCGTCACCGACATGGAGCGCGTGCTGAACAAGGCGCGCCCGCTCGTCGCGCACGGCGGTTGGCTGGTGGCCATCAACAACGGCGTCTTCGTGTCAGGCGCGGAGTTCCAGAAGACGCTCGACGCCATCTGCGCCACCGGGCACCTGTCGCTGGAGGCTCGCATCGACGTGCCGAAGGACTTCACGGGCTACGACGACACGCAGAAGGCGGCGCTCGACGTCAGCCCCGCGCCGTTCAATCACTCGACGAAGATCGCGATCCTGAAAGTGACGCGCAAAGACGGCAAGACGCGCTGAAATCGAACTCCCCCTCTCCCGCCTGCGGGAGAGGGTCGCAGCGCGGGGTGAGGGGCGCTCCTTCTTTCGGCCCTCACCCCAACCCTCTCCCGCAACGCGGGAGAGGGGGTTTGCTCTGAGCTACTTGCGGACCTCGGTCACCAGCGCGTCGACGCTCTTCTTCGCGTCACCGAACAGCATGCGCGTGCCCTCGAGGTAGAACAGCGGGTTCTCGACGCCGGCGTAGCCCGCCGCCATGCCGCGCTTGAACACCACGGTGAGCTTCGACTTCCACACCTCGAGCACCGGCATGCCGTAGATGCTGGAGCTCGGGTCATCGAGCGCGCCGGGGTTCACGATGTCGTTCGCGCCGATGACCAGCACCACGTCGGTCGACGGGAAGTCGCCGTTGATGTGCTCCATCTCCTGCACGATGTCGTAGGGCACGCCGGCCTCGGCGAGCAGCACGTTCATGTGGCCGGGCAGACGGCCGGCCACGGGGTGGATCGCGAAGCGCACGTTGACGCCCTTCTCACGCAGCGTGGTGGTGAGCTCCTTCACCGAGCCCTGCGCGCGCGAGACCGCCATGCCGTAGCCCGGCACGATGACCACGTTCTTCGCCTCGAGGAGATGCCGCGCGACCTCGTCGGCCTTCATCTCGCGCACCTCACCCGCGGGCTGCGCGCCGGGCGCCGCGTGCTTCGCGTCAGCGGTGCCGAAGCCGCCGAACACCACGTGCAGAATCGACCGGTTCATCGCGCGGCACATGATGATGGAGAGGATGGTGCCCGACGCGCCCACCAGCGCACCCGTCACGATGAGCAGATCGTTCGCGAGCATGAAGCCCGCGGCGGCGGCGGCCCACCCGGAGTAGCTGTTGAGCAGCGAGACCACCACCGGCATGTCGGCGCCGCCGATGGCCAGCACCAGGTGCAGGCCGAGCAGCGACGCGAGCGCCGTCATGATGAGCAGGAACGTGAGCCCCTCGTGCCCGCTCGACTGGATGAAGGGCACCGCGAGGCCCACGATGGCCGCGGCGACCAGCGCGTTGAGCGCGTGCCGGCCGGGGAGCAACAGCGGCTTGCCCGACAGCGAGCCCTTCAACTTCGCCCACGCGATGATGGAGCCCGTCAACGTGATGGCACCCACCGCGATGCCGACCCAGATCTCGATCTCGTGCACCAGCAGCCGCACCGAATCGGTCTCCACGTGCGCGGGCCGCAGGTACGACGAGAAGCCCACCAGCACCGCCGCGAGGCCGACGAAGGAGTGCAGCACCGCCACCAGCTCCGGCATGCCGGTCATCTCGACGCGCCGGGCGAGCCCGCCGCCGATGACGCCGCCCACCAACGCCGCGCCCAGCAGCAGGCCGAGCCCGTGGGTCCGCGAGGCGAGGTCACCCGAGAGCGCCCACGCCACCGAGGTCACCGCGATGGCCAGCAACATGCCGACGATGCCGAACACGTTGCCCTGCCGCGCGGTCTCCTGCTTCGAGAGCCCGCCCAGCGAGCGGATGAACAACACGCCTGCCGCGAGGTACGCGACGTTCAACAAGCCGTCGGTCATCATCGGCCGTGCCCTCCCGAGGCCACCGCCGGTGCGGCGTCATCTCTCCTGAACATCTTGAGCATGCGCTGCGTCACGAGGAAGCCGCCGGCGATGTTGATGGCCGCGAAGAGCACCGCCAGCGCGCCCAGAATCGACGCGGCGTCGAAGCCCGACCCGACCTGCAAGAGCCCGCCGACGATGATGATGCCGGAGATGGCGTTGGTGACCGACATCAGCGGCGTGTGCAGCGCGGGAGACACCGACCAGATGACCTGCCAGCCGACGAAGCACGCCAGCACGAAGACCGTCGAGTGCTGGAGGAAGTCGGGCGGCGCGAAGCGGCCGAGCAGGAACAGCAACACGATGACGATGAGGCCACCCACGGTGCTGCCCCACGCGCTGCGCGTCGGCGACTGGAGCTGCTGCTGCTTCGGCTTCGCGGCGGCGGGCGGCGGCTTCGGCGCGGGCGCGGGCTCCTTCACCGGCGGCGGCGGGAGCACCTCGCCGTGGTGCAGCAACAGCGCCGGTCGCACCACGTCGTTCTCGAGGTTGAGGTCCAACGTCGCGGCCTTGCCCAGCTCGCCCGCGAGGTGCCACAGGTTCATCGCGAAGAAGCGGCTGGAGGTCGACGCCATGCGGCTCGCCAAATCGGTGAAGCCGAGGATCTTCACGCCATTTTGGAGCACCACCTCGTCGCGCTTCGTCAACTCGCAGTTGCCGCCCTGCTCCGCGGCCATGTCGACCACGACGGAGCCGGGCTTCAGGCACTCCACGACATCGCGAGGCACCAGCGTCGGCGCCTTCGCGCCCGGCACCAGCGCGGTGGTGATGATGACGTCGACCTCGCGGGCCTGCGCGCGGAACAGCGCCATCTCCGCGGCGATGAACTCCGGCGACATCGCCTTCGCGTAGCCGCCCTGCCCTTCGCCCGACTCCTTCAACGTCACCTCGAGGAACTTCGCGCCGAGTGACTCGACCTGCTCGCGCGCCGCCGCACGGGTGTCGAACGCGCGGACATCGGCGCCCAACGCGCGGGCCGCGCCGATCGCCGCGAGCCCCGCGACGCCAGCGCCGATGATGAGCACCTTCGCGGGCGGCGTCGCGCCGGCCGCCGTCATCTGCGCCGAGAAGAAGCCCTGGTAGTGCGTCGCCGCCTCGACCACCGCGCGGTAGCCCGAGAGGTTCCCCATCGAGGAGAGCACGTCCATCTTCTGGGCGCGGGTGACGCGCGGCACCTTCTCCAGCGCCAGCACGGTGGCCTTGCGGGCGGCGAGCGCCTCGACAACGCCGGGGTTGCTCGCGGGTTGAATCAACGAGACGAGGAGCGCGCCCTCCTTCAGCTTCGCCGCTTCGTCGAGCGTCGGCGGCCGCACCTTGAAGACGGCGTCACACGCCCACGGGTTGCCCAGCTGCGCGCCGGCGGCGGTGAAGGCCTCATCGGAGATGCCCGCGTCGACACCCGCGCCGGGCTCCACGCGCACCGCGAGGCCGCGCTCGATGTACTTCTTGATGGATTCAGGCGTCGCCGCCACGCGCTTTTCGCCGCGCAGCGTTTCCTTCGGGACTCCGATGATGAAGCTCACGGGCCGGCGTTCTACGGCGTCCGGCTCCCGCGCGCTCGATGAACTTCTAGAGAGGGGTCAAACTTCCCTGCGCGAGGCGCTCGACCAGCTCACCCAGCTCGTACGGCACCGAGTCGGGCCGCCGCGCCGTCGCCTTGAAGTCGTGCTCGAAGCCCAGCTTGTGGAGCCACTCGTGCGCGAGGTTCCCCGCCGCCTCCGCCGGCGTGTACGCGCTGAAGAATTTGCGGTTGATGGTGAGCGTGTCCGACGACTCCGTCGTGTAGCCGACCACGTTGCGCTGGAACCACGAGAAGTTCTTCAGCTCGAGGTTCAGGTCGACCTCGCCGTCGGCCGCGTCGGTGTAGTTCTCCTTCCCGGCGCGGATGGTGGCGTAGATCTCCGCGGGCGTGCGCGCGTCACCAGCGAAGCCCGGCTGGCCGTTGAACGTCGCGTTCAGCACCCCGTCGCGGAACTCGCGGCTGTTGAGCACCTTCGCCAGCAGGCCGGTGGCTTCGTCGAGCTTCGCGCGCTCCGTCGTCGAGTAGCCGCTGACCTGCCCCAGCGAGACGCGCATCGGCGCCGACGGCTCGAAGGTGTCGACCGGCGCGGCGCTCGCGGGAGGCGTGGGCTTCGAGGGCGCCGGCGTCGACGCCCGGTTCGGGTGGAACAACCGCGACAGCCAGGAACCGATGCGCATGACGAGCTCCCCGAGAAAGTGCGACCTCGGAGGAGTTCTCGATGCACCCGCGCACGAGTTGCGGCCTTCTCACCCGCTGAGAAATCAGCTCAGGAGATCGAGCCCGAAGCGCAGCGCGGAGAACGGCGCGAAGCGCGGCAACATCGAGAGCACCAGCAGCACCGCGCCGTGCGTCGCCAGCGCGCCCAACGGCGACTTGAAGCCGCTGGTCACCCACGAGGTGAGCGCCGCGTACCCCGCGAACCACGCCCAGAAGAGCAGCGCGGCGACGAGGCCGCCGGCGAACAGCACCTTGAGGCTGAACAACACGCCCGCCACCGCGAGCACGCCGAGGACAATCAGATGCGCCAGGTTCTTCATCGCGTTCATGTGCAGCTCCTTGTTGGTTGGTGTTGGTGATGAAACGCCAGAACGTCGAAAAGGAGCTGGTACGCGTTGAGTCACCATCAATAAGCTGGAGTACATGATCAACCTCCAGCGCATCGAGGGCTTCTATTGGGTGGCGAAGACCGAGGGCTACGCGCGGGCGGCGCGCGCCTTCCCGTACCCCATCACCCAACCCGGCGTGCACCAGCAGGTGCGGCGACTGGAAGAGGAGCTGGGCGTGAAGTTGTTCGAGCGCGTGGGAAAGGACCGCGTGGTGCTGACGGCGCGCGGGCGCGTGCTCTTCGACGCGGTGTCGCCGTTCTACGACCAGCTCCCCACCATCGAGGCGCGCGTGAAGGGCGGCGTGGTGGGCGGCACGCTGAAGCTGCACGCGGCGGGGCATCTGCTGCGGCACCTCATCCCCGAGTGGTTGCGGCGGCTGCAGGGCGCGCGGCCCGACATCACCGTGGCGCTGACCGAGGTGGCGAGCGCTGACCTCTCGCGGCTGCGCGCCGGAGAGACCGATCTGATGGTCGACTGGGTGCCCGACGTGCCGGGAGATCTCGAGGCGCGACAGGTCGGCAAGACGGAGGCGTGGATCGTCGCGCCCTCGCACGGGCCGTACGCCCAGAAGGGCGCGCTCACGCTCTCGCGCCTCGCGAACGTGCCGTTCATCGCGTACCACTCCGACCGCACCTTGAAGGGCCTGCAGCTCGAGGCGCTGCGCCAACACGACATCACGCCGCGCGAGGGCTTCGCCGCCGACTCGTCAGACACCATCCTCGGGTTCGTCGCCGCGGGGCTGGGGTTCTCGCTGGTGCCGTGGCTCACCGACGCGGGCCCGAAGATGAGCGGCGTCCTCGCGCGCAAGCTGGAGCGCCCGGTCGCGTCGTTCCCCATCTTCGCGCTGTGGAGGAAGAACACCGGCGCGCAGCCGCTGGTCGACGCGGCCCTCGCCGTCGCTCCGGGCAGCTGACCGACCACCCGGCGACGACCTCGGAACGACGCGCTACACGAGCTGCACATGCGCCCCTGGGAGACCATCAGCATCAGCGACGACGGCGAGCCGCTCGTCTCCATCGAAGACGCGCGCTTGAGCTTCGAGGCGCCGCACCCGTACGTGAAGCTGGGCGCGCCGTACGAAGGCCTCGGCCCGTGGTTCCTGCGCAAGGCGGTCTTCAAGCTGCTGCTCGACGCGCAGCGCCGGTTATCGATGGAGAAGCCCGGCTGGCGGCTGCACCTCCTCGACGCGTGGCGGCCGCTCGCGGTGCAGGCCTTCATGGTGGCGCACACCGACGCGCTGCTCCGCCGTGACGAGCCGCACTTGAGCGACGAGGCGCGCCGCGAGCGCGTACTGACCTACTGGGCGCCGCCGAATGAAGACCCGAAGTCGCCGCCGCCGCACAGCACCGGCGCCGCGGTCGACCTCACGCTGGTCGATGGCCACGGCGTGGTCGCCGACATGGGCTCGCCCTTCGATGAGCCGACCGAGCGCTCGTGGCCGGAGCACTTCGCGAAGTCGAACCCCGCCGTGCACCAGCGCCGCATGCTGCTCTCACGCGTGATGCGCGACGCGGGCTTCGTCGGCCACCGGCAGGAATGGTGGCACTTCTCCTCGGGAGATCGCGCGTGGGCCCGCGAGCTGGACCTCACCGTCGCACGCTACGGTCGCGTCGAGCCCGAAGTCGGTTGAGGCCACGACACGCGCGCGGTATCCGCGACGCACAAGGAGCGGTGCACATGAGAATCACGGTTGGGGTACTGGTGTTGTTGAGCGGGTGCGCGTCGTCGAAGTACACGGCGATGAGCGTCGGAGTGGACCACTTCCCGAAGCGCGAGACGCTGCAGCTCGTCGCGCAACGGGCGCTGACCGTCGACCTCGCGAGCAAGACGCCGTCGAGCTTCGAGACGTGGACGCTCAAGGGCCCGTTCCCCGCCAGCGCCGCCGTCACCACCGTGAGCCCCACCACGCCCTGGGAGCTGGCCCTCGCGAAGAGCGCGCCCGGCTTCGTGAAGAACCTCTCTGAAGATCAGCAGTGCATCGCGCGCGAAGTGGCCGCCTTCTACGCCGCGAAGGGCGAGTACCCCGGCCAGTCGCTGCGGACGTTCATCATCCGCCGCTGCGGCTCCACCGCGACGCAGGCCGAGCTGTGGGCGCTCGCCGGTGACGTGCCCGAAGACACGCCCGACGCGAAGTGGATCGAGCACTGGCGCGAAGACATCGAGAAGCAGGCGCGCGCGCTCGGCAGCCCTGCCCTCGCCGGCATCGGCGTGGCGCGCGTCGGCAAGAAGGCGTGCCTGGTGCTCTCGTGGAGCACGCCCTCTGCGGTGTTCGAGAAGCCCATCACCCTCGTCGGCACCACGGGCACCGTCGAGCTCCGCGGCCGGGTGAACAAGGGTTCGCCGGAACGCATCGAGGCGATGATCAACAAGGGCGAGTTCGGCGTCGCCAGCTGCAAGACGCTCGACGCGCTCAAGCCCCCGGAGTTCGCCTTCAGCTGCCCGGTGAGCGCGAAGGACGTGCGCACCTCGCTGGTCATCGCGTCGTTTGAACCCGGCCGCATGCTGGGCAGCAGCGCCGCCGCGTTCACCCTGTGGCCGGCAGGCACCGCGAATGACACCTGGTCGCACGACACCCGCGACGCCGACGTGCCCAAGGGCGAGTTCAACGCGCGCTTCATCACCGCGGTGAACGGCGTGCGCGGCCGCGCGAAGCTGCCGCTGCTCACCGAGTCACAGCCCCAGAGCGCCACCGCGCAGGAGCTCGCGCCGCACTACTTCGAGGCGCTCTACGCCGACGAAGAAGCAGAAGACGCCGACACCATCGCGCTCGGCATGCTCGCCGGGTGGGACGTCGGCGCCGACATCGTCAGCTCCGGCTTCGGCAACGGCTTCGTCACCGGCACCCGCGACCTCTCGACCTTCATGGAGTTCGCGCTCGACAACCCGTTCCAGCGGCAGGCCATCACCAACAAGCGCGCGACGCTGGTGGCCGTGGGCTCCGTCGACTCGCTCGACCACGGGCTCGCCGCCATCTTCGCGACCTACGTGCCGCTGGTGAACTTCGACCGCCACGACGCGGAGGTGGCCATCATCACGCGCCTCAACCAGATGCGCCTCGACCGCAAGCTCAACATCGCGCAGTGGACGCTGTGGCCCTCCGACGAGAGCGCGACGGTGTACGACAACCTCCGGTCGCTGCGGTGGACACCCGGCGACGCGCTCCAGCACGTGCTGGGCAAGACGGCGGCGGTCGCCAAGGGCTCGGTGCGCGGCTACGTGCAGCTCGTCGACGACCTCAACCACTTCCAGTTCCCCACCGAGGTGTTGATGCGGCCCGACATCAACGTCTTCCTCGCGGTGGGCACCTACCGTCACCCTGACTGGCCGCAGTCGCGCTACGTGGTGTGCTTCGTCGTCGCGCACAACACCGACATCGAGACCGCGTCGCGCTGATAAGGGTCGGGCATGCGCTCCCCGATGCCCTGCCTCGTGCTGTTCTTCGTGCTCGTCGGTTGCGGCCCGGCGACGCACACGCCTGTGGGCTCCGACGCGGGCACGCCGCTGGAGGTCACCACCATCGACGCCGGCTGCGCCATCACCATGGAGCGCTGGGAGCTGCAAGGCGGCCAGCACGTCGACGTCGGCACCGACATCCACTGGCCGTCGAACCCGCCCAACAGCGGCCCGCACTTCCCCGTCTGGGCCGCGTACCAGGAGTTCACCTCGCCGGTGCCGCGCGGCTACTACGTGCACGACCTCGAGCACGGCGCGGTGGTGCTGCTCTCGAACTGCGACCAGGTGTCGGGCGACTGCACGCCGGTGCTCGACGCGCTGCGGGCCGCCTCGGCTTCACTGCCTGATGACGCGCTCTGCTCCAGCGTTCGCGTGCGCACCGTCATCACGCCCGACCCGCTCATCACCGAGCCGCTGGTGGCGGTGTCGTGGGGCTACGTCTACCGCGCGGCGTGCGTCGACCAGCCGTCGCTCAACGCCTTCGTGCAGGCGCACTACGCGCAGGGCCCGGAGAACCTCTGCGCCAACGGCGTCACGCAGTTTTGACCGCACGCCGCTTCGCGTCGGGGAAGCCGGCGCCGCGCAGCACGAGGTGGACTTCCTTGATGACGCGATCGGCGAGGCCCGCGTGGCGGTGCCGCGGGAGATCCAACACCTCCGCGCCCACGCTGAAGACGATGGCCACGATGGCCTCCGCCGCGAAGGGGATGAGCTCGGTCGCTTGACCCGCGGCGCGCGCCTGCTTCTCGAGCTCCTCGCTGAGCTCATTCACGAAGACGTCGACCTCCTTGCGCATCGCCTCGCGGAACGACTTCGAGCCGCCGAGCCGCTCACCCAGCAGCAGGCGGAAGAGGTGCGGCTTCTGGTACGCGAAGTCCATGAAGGCCTCGACCGACGCGCGCGTGCGGCCGCGCTGCACCTTCGCCCGCGCCCGCGCCTCACGAATCAGCTGGCGCAGCGCCAGCGCGACCTCGTCGACCAGCACCAGCCCCAGCTCGTCGAGGTCGCGGAAGTGCCGGTAGAAGCCCGCGGCCGCGATGCCTGATTCGCGGGCGATCTCTCGCAAGCTCAACGCCGAGAACCCGTGCTCCGCGCTCAGCTGCAACGCCGCGTCGATCAGCCGGCGGCGCGTGTGTTCCTTTTGTTCCGAGCGGTTGGCCATTTGTCATGGATCTATCACCGCCGCGCCGATGGCGTCCCCCATTTGAGTGAACGACTGTTAACTCTGCGCGCCATGACCTACGCGCTCCTGTGCCTGACGGTGTTCCTCCTGACGTACATGCTCAACGCGTTCTACATCTCGGTGCTGTACCACCGGGGCCTCACGCACGGCGCGGTGGAGTTACACCCGTTCACCCGAAAGTTCGTGGTGGCGACAGGCAACTGGGTCACCGGCATCGACCCCAAGGGCTGGTCGGCGATGCACCGGCTGCACCACGCGGCGTCTGACACCGAGGCCGACCCGCACAGCCCGCGCTTCCACAACGTGTTCGCGCTGATGCTGGTGCAGTTGCACTCGTACAACCGCATGCTCTCGAAGCTCATCCGCCGCGACCCGGAGACGATGCGCACCGTGAAGGACCTCGACTTCGAGGTGAGCTGGCTCAACCGCCGCGGGCTGTGGGCGCTGCCGTACCTGCTGCACGCGTCGGTCGGCGTGGTGCTGGGGCTGACTGTCGGCTGGTGGCTCGGCGCCGCCTACTTCTTCGGGATGATGACGCACCCGATTCAGGGCTGGCTCGTCAACGCCTTCGCGCACAAGTACGGCGGGCGGAACTTCGAGACGCCCGACGACTCGCGCAACAACAGCCTCGTGGCGTGGCTGGTGTTCGGTGAGGGCTACCAGAACAACCACCACCACTCGCCGCGCTCGGCGAACTTCGCGATGCGCGGGCGCGAGGTCGACCTCGGCTACACGATGGTGCTCGCCGCGCAGAAGCTGGGGATGCTGCGCGTGGTGCCGGTGCCCGCGGAGCTGCCCGACTACTCCTCGAGCGTCACCAGCACCTGACCCGCGGTGACCTGGTCGCCTTCGCGTACCGGCACCGACTTCACGATGCCGTCGGCGGGGCTGCGCGTGGCCTGCTCCATCTTCATCGCCTCGAGCACCAGCAGCACCTGCCCCGCCTTCACCGCGTCGCCGGGCTTCACGTTCACCTTCACGACCTTGCCGGGCATCGGCGCGATGAAGCCGCCCTTGAGCGCGGAGTCTTGCGGCGCGGGGAAGCGCGGCGCCTCGACGAGCACCTCGTCACCTGACGGTGCGTGAACGAACGTCGTGCTGCCCACGCGCGTCACGCGGAAGCGGATACGTTGTCCGTTTGGTGCTTCGAGCAGCAGCGCGGGGGCGCTCCACGCGATGACCTGCCACGTCGCGCCCTCGTGCAGGAACCTGCCGCCGCCCAGGTCGCGGTACTCGACGCGCGGGCCGCCCTCGAACTCGACGAACTGCTCCGCGAAGCGGCTGTTGCGGAACCCGGTGGTGATGCCCGGGAGGAACGGATCCGCCGCGCGGCGGTCGAGGTGCGACGCCAACGTGGCCGCCAACGCGCACCGCGTGCGACGTTCGTCGCTCGTGAGCTCCGGCACCGCCGCGCCGAAGTGCTCCTCGATGAAGCCGGTGTGGAGCGCGCCCTGCTGGTACTTCTCGTGCTTGAAGAGCCGCGTGAGGAACTCGCGGTTGGTCTTCACGCCCTGCACGCTGAGCCCTTCGAGGGAACGCAGCAGCCGTGCGTGCGCGTCGGCGCGATCTTCACCCCACGCGATGAGCTTGGCGATCATCGGGTCGTAGTGCATCGACACCTCGCCGCCGCTCTCGACGCCAGCGTCGACGAACACGCCGCCCACCTCGTGCACGTGGAAGTCGTGCACCGGCCCGACGCTGGGGAGGAAGCCGCTCGCCGGGTCTTCCGCGTACAGGCGCACCTGCACCGAGTGCCCGCGCTGCTTCAACTGCTCCTGCGTAAACGGCAGCTTCTCGCCGCGCGCGATGCGGAGCTGCAGCTCGACGAGGTCGACGCCCACCACCTGCTCCGTCACGCGGTGCTCCACCTGCAGGCGCGTGTTCATCTCGGAGAAATAGAAGTTCCCCTGCGCGTCGAGGATGAACTCCACCGTGCCCGCGTTCGTGTAGCCGATGGCCTTCGCCACCTCGACCGCCGCCGCGCCCATCTTCGCGCGCGTCTCCGGCGTCAGCGCGACCGACGGCGTCTCCTCGACGACCTTCTGGTGCCGCCGCTGGATGCTGCACTCGCGCTCGAAGAGGTGCACCACGTTGCCATGCGCGTCACCGAGCAGCTGGATCTCCACGTGGCGCGGCCGCTCGAGGTACTTCTCGATGATCAGCGTCGCGTCGCCGAACGCGCTCTTCGCTTCGCGTTGGCCTGACTCGATGGCCTCGCGCAGCTCCTCGGGCTTGCGCGCGATCTTCATGCCCTTGCCGCCGCCGCCCGCCGACGGCTTGAAGATGACCGGCAGGCCCACTTCGAGCGCCTTCTTCTCCAGCAGCGCGAGCGACTGATCTCCGCCGTCGAAGCCGGGCACGAGTGGAACTCCGCGCGCACCGACCAGCGCCTTCGCTTCACGCTTGAGGCCCATCGCGCGAATCGCTTCCGGCGTCGGGCCGATGAAGGTGAGCCCCGCGCCGGTCACCGCCTGCGCGAAGTCGGGGTTCTCCGAGAGAAAGCCGTAGCCCGGGTGTACGCAGTCAGCGCCCGTCAGCTTCGCCGCGCGCAGGATGGCCTCCGTCGAGAGGTACGAGTCTCTCGATGGCGCCGGCCCGATGCGCACCGCCTCGTCGGCGAACTTCACGTGCGGCGCGTTCGCGTCGGCGTCGGAGAACACCGCGACGGTGCCGAGGCCCATCTTGCGAGCGGTCTTCATCACGCGCAGGGCGATCTCTCCGCGGTTGGCGACGATGAGTTTTGTGAGTGTTTTCATTGATTCGGCCCTCACCCCGACCCTCTCCCACGAGTGGGAGAGGGGGAGTTTTAGTGACGGAAGACGCCCCAGCTCGTGGTGCCTTCGACGCGGCGCGAATAGGCCGCAGAGAGTGACAGCGCGATGACGGTGCGCGTGTCGCGCGGGTCGATGATGCCGTCGTCCCACAGGCGCGCGGTGGCGTAGAGCGCGCTCGCCTGTTGCTCGATCTGGTACTCGACCAACTGCTTCATGCCCTGCAGGCCCTCTTCGTCGACGGCCTCTTTGCGGTTCGCCGCCGCGTTGCGCTGGATGATCTCCAGCACGCCCGCCGCCTGCTTGCCGCCCATCACCGCGATGCGATGCGAGGGCCACGTGTAGAGGAAGCGCGGCTCGTACGCGCGGCCCGACATCGCGTAGTTCCCCGCGCCGTAGCTCGCGCCCATCATGATGGTGATGGCCGGCACCGTGGAGTTCGACACCGCGTTGATCAGCTTCGCGCCGTTCTTGATGATGCCGCCCTCCTCGTACTTCTGGCCCACCATGAAGCCGGTGATGTTCTGGAGGAACAGCAGCGGCACGTTCGCCTGATTGCAGAGCTGGATGAACTGCGCGCCCTTGTTCGCCGACTCCGAGAACAAGATGCCGTGGTTCGCGAGGATGCCGACGGGGAAGCCGTGCACGTGCGCCCAGCCGCACACCAGCGTGTTGCCGTACAGCGGCTTGAACTCCGAGAAGCGCGAGCCATCGACGACGCGCGCGATGACCTCCCGCGGGTCGAACGGCACGCGCGGGTCGGGCGACACGATGCCCAGCAACTCCTCGGCGTCGAAGCGCGGCGGCTCGACGATGCGCGGGAGCGCGCGCGCTTCCTTGCTCCACTCGAGGTGCGCGACGACTTCCCGCGCGAGGCGCAGCGCATCGCGCTCGTTCTCGGCGAGGTAGTCCGACACGCCAGACACCTTGCTGTGCATCTCCGCGCCGCCGAGCGCCTCGTCGGTGGTCTCTTCGCCGGTCGCCATCTTCACCAGCGGCGGCCCGCCCAGGTACACGGTCGCCGCCTTCTTCACGAAGATGGCGTAGTCGCTCATCCCGGGGATGTACGCGCCGCCCGCCGTCGACGACCCGAACACCACCGTGACCGTGGGGATGCGCTGCTCGCTCTTGCGCGTGAGGTCGCGGAAGCCCGCGCCGCCGGGCACGAAGATCTTGTCTTGATTCGGCAGGTCCGCGCCGCCCGACTCGGTGAGCGAGATGAGCGGCAAACGGTTCGCGCTGGCGATTTCACCGAGCCGCCGCGACTTGAGCACCGAGTACTCGCTCATCGAGCCGCCCTTCACCGTCGACTCGTTCGCGCTGATGAGACACTCGACGCCGCTGACGCGCCCGATGCCGCCGATGACCGACGCGCCCGGCGCGTGCCCGTCGATGCCGTTGCCCGCCAACGGGCAGAGCTCGAGGAAGTGCGAGTCGCGGTCCAACAGCAGCTCCACACGTTCACGCGGCAGCAGCTTTCCGCGCGCGCGGTGCCGGTCGTTGTACTTCGGCCCGCCGCCTTCGCGTGACTTCGCCAGCGCTTCGTTCACCGGCTCGAGGAGCTTGAGGTTCTGCTCGCGATTGCTCTCGAACGCTTCACCCCGGCGCTCTGCGTGTGAAGTCAGCTCCGGGTACGGCTGCTCGTTGACGCGCATGGCGCGCGACTGTTGGTGAAATTGACTTCAGAATCAACGATTCACGCGCCCGGCGTTCATGGGCACAAAGGTGCCCCCGAGACGTTCGCCTTCGGCGCGATCATGCGTCACGAAGACGGTCACCAACTGCTCGCGCTCGACGACTGACTTCACCTCGAGCAGCAGCTCGTCGCGGCGCGCGTCGTCGAGTGACGAGAACGGCTCATCGAGCAGCAACACCTTCGGCTGGCGCGCGAGGGCCCGCGCCAACGCCACGCGCTGTGCCTCTCCTCCCGAGAGTGACGAGGGGCGCCGCTTCGCCAGCGCGCTCAGGCGCAACCGCTCCAGCCACGTCGACGCGAGGTCAGCCGAAGGCGCGCCGAAGCGCACGTTCTCTTCGACGCTCAGGTGCGGGAACAGCGCGCTCGACTGGAACACGTAGCCGATGGCGCGCTGCTCGGGCGGCAGTTGCGTCCAGTCTTCAGCGCCGAAGCGCACGAACCCGGCGCTCAGGGGAATCAGGCCGGCGAGCGCGCGCAACGCACTCGTCTTCCCCGCGCCGGAGGGGCCGAAGAGCACCGTGACGCCGGGCGACGCGCGCAGCTCCACCTCGAGGGCGAAGTCTCCCAGGTTGGCGACGAGGTGCGCGTGCAGCACAGGCGCTGCGTAGCGCGCCACCGAGCATCGTGCACCGAGCGCGTACTACGAAGCCAACTGGCGTCACATCGACGT
>CAMLFP010000100.1 GCA_946479335.1 uncultured Archangium sp. | reverse complement strand
CGTGGTGTCGACGGTGAAGGTCCTGGCGGTGCTGGCGGCCGACACGTTGCCCGCCGCGTCGGTCGCGGTGGCGGGCGCGCTGCGCAGGCCATCGGCCATCGCGGTCGAGGTGCAGCTCCACGCGCCGCCGCTGGTGGCCGTCGTCGTACAGACCGGCGTCGCGCCGCCGTCGAGGTACACGCGCACCGTGCTGTTGGCCTCCGCGGTGCCGGAGAGGGTGGGCGTCGCCGTCGCCACGGTGCCGGTGGGCGCCGAGACGACGGGCTTCGCGGGCGCGGTGGTGTCGACGTTGATGACCACCGCGTTGGAGTCATTCGACGTGTAGCCGCCCGAGGTCTGCGTCGCCGTCACGGTGTGCGCGGTGTTGGCCGTCAGCGCCGACGAGGTGCAGCTCCACGCGCCGCCCGCAGCGACCGTCGCGGTGCACAGCGTGGTGACGCCTTCTTTCACGGTCACCGTCGCGCCCGCGATGCCCGTGCCCGAAAGCACCGGCGTGGTGACGTTGGTGTACGCGCCCGTGGTGGGCGAGGTGATGACCGGCGGCGTGCGCGTGCAGACCGAGACCTGCGGCGCGGTGCACACGAAGTTGGTCTCGGTGGTGCACGTCGCGCTGCACCCGTCGCCGTTGGTGGTGTTGCCGTCGTCGCACTGCTCGGCGCTGGTGCCGCCGTCAGCCAGCCCGAGGGCGTCGACCACCCCGTTGCCGCAGCCGCCCGTGGAGGCCGCGCAGATGGTGCTCGGCTGCCCGACGCGCGAATTGCACGCGTTCTGGTCGCCCTGCGCGTTGCTCCACGTCGGGAGGCCCACCAGCGCGCTGCTCAACAGCTGGAAGTTCGAGCCGTTCGCCGCGAGGTTCGCCGCGGTGGGCACGGTGCCGCTGCTGCGGTCGGCGTAGGTGTTGCCGCTGCCGCCGCAGCCGGTGCCGTTCACGCCGGCCTTGTCCACGTTCGTGCCGCCGGAGCACAGGCCGTAGTTGCCGTCGCCGAAGTACGCCTCCAGCACCGCGTTGCCGCCCTGGTCCCAGTAGATGAGCTCCACCGGGTACACGCCGGGCTGCGCGAAGCTGACCCGCCGCGTGTCGGTGGAGACGCTGCGGTTGCCGTTCAGCTCCATCACCGTCACCCCGCCGACGCGCAGCGAGTACCCGTCGTCACTGGTGATGAGGAAGGTCTTGGTGCCCGCCGAGGTGATGTGCAGGTTGCCGCGGAACCGGAAGGCCATCTTCTCGCCGCCGCCCTGGCTCCCGCCGTTCGAGGTGCAGGTCGACTGCCACGGCATCGAGAGGTTCGGCGTGTGCACCGCGTTCGAGCCCGAGGCGTTCACCAGGTCGATGATGGGCGCCAGCTCGTAGAACCACTGCGCGCGCGACGCGGGCGTCGACGGCGTGAGGTCGTCGATGAGGTCCACCGCGGTCGACACACTCGAGACCAACCCCGTCGTCGTCTCCGCCTGTCGCGCGAAGAGCCCGCAGAACCCCTCGTGCGCGTTCACACCGACCGTCGGCGTCAGCGTCACACCGGCGTCGTCTGTCAGCCGCGCGCCGGCGTCGATGGCGGTCACCGTACCGGCCGCGGGCGTCTGCGCAGCCGCGAGGCCCGCCAGGAGAACAACGCTGAGAAACAAGATCCGCGAGGAGTTCATCGCGGCGCCCCCTGTCCAAGACTCGTGCCCACTGAATTCACGAGGAAAATCAGGGCCTTCTTACGTTGCAGAGGCGTGCAAGATGCAACGTCTTTCAGTTTCGATGTCGAAACGCGCCCCGTTTCGGGCCGTGTCCTCCCCGGTTGGATTTTCAGCCGGGCCGTCGGGCGGCTCGCGGGAGTAAGGGGCGCTCCCATGACGCTGACGAAGACGCCGCAGGCCGCGGCCCTCCTGGCTGGGACGAGAGAGCACTTTGCAGAGACCTGCGCCGCGGTGCTGCGGCGCGCGCGCGAAGCGGTGGCGGAGCTCAAGGCCAGCGGCGACGACGCGAAGGTGCTGGCGCTCTACGACGAAGTCACCACCCTCACCGGCAACATGGCGGCACGCGCCAGCCTCGCGCGCGAAGTGCACCCCGACGAGGGCTTCCGGGCAGCGAGCGAGACCGCCGAACAACAGCTCGCCGCGCTCGACGTGGAGCTCTCCCTCGACCGCGGGCTGTACGACGCGCTCTCGAAGGTCGACTCGAAGTCACTCGACCCGGCCGGTGCGTTCTGGCTCTTCAAGACGCTGCGCGAGTTCCGGCGCTCCGGCGTCGACCGCGACGAGGCCACGCGCGAGAAGGTGAAGGCGCTCAACGAGGAGCTGGTGAAGATTGGCCAGACCTTCGGCCGCAACATCCGCGACGACGTGCGCACCGTGGAGGTCACGCCCGACGAGCTCGAGGGCCTGCCCGCCGACTGGCTCGCGCAGCACCCGGTGGAGAACGGGAAAATCACCGTCACCACCAACCCGCCCGACTACCTGCCAGTGATGATCTACGCGAAGAGCCCGCGCGTGCGCGAAGCGCTCTGGCGCGCGTACCGGAGCCGCGCCTTCCCCCAGAATGTCGCGGTGCTGAAGTCGCTGCTCTCCACGCGCTACGAGCTGGCGACGCTGCTCGGCTACCCCACGTGGGCCGACTACGTCACCGAGACCAAGATGGTGAAGACCGCGCAGGCCGCGCGCGACTTCATCGAGCAGGGCCGCAAGGCGACGCTCACCCGCGCCCAACGCGACATGAACGCGCTGCTGGAGCGCAAACAGAAGGACGTGCCCGACGCGCGCTCCGTCGAGCCGTGGGAGCACCAGTTCTACGAAGACCGCGTGAAGGCCGAACACTACGGGTTGGACACGCAGGCGCTCCGGCCCTACTTCGAATACGGCAACGTCAAAAAAGGCGTGATGGATATTACGTCGCGCTTGTTTGGTATTCGCTATGTGCAAGTCCGCGACGCGGCGGTGTGGCACACAGACGTCGAGACCTGGGACCTGTTTGAAGGCGACACACTGCTGGGGCGCATCCACCTCGACATGCACCCGCGCGAGAACAAGTACAAACACGCGGCGCAGTTCGGGCTGACCACGGGCGTGAGCGGCAAGGCGCTCCCCGAGGGCGTGCTGGTGTGCAACTTCCCGCGCGCGGGCGAGCTGCTGCAGCACTCCGACGTGGAGACCTTCTTCCACGAGTTCGGGCACCTGCTGCATGAGATCTTCGGCGGGCGCCAGCGCTACGCCGGCATCTCGGGGATTCGCACCGAGTGGGACTTCGTCGAGGTGCCCTCGATGCTGCTGCAGGAGTGGCCGCTCGACGGCGTGGCGCTCAAGAGCTTCGCGAAGCACCACGCCACCGGCGCGGCGATGCCCGATGAGCTCATCGAGCAACTGAAGCGCGCCAAGGAGTTCGGCGTGGGCGTCGACATGCGGCGGCAGTTCTTCCTCTCGGCGGTGTCGCTCTCGTTCCACGACCGCAAGCCCGGCTTCGAGACCACCGAGGTCTTGAAGGAGGTGCAGGAGAAGTTCCTCCCCTTCCGCCGCGAGTGGGCCGAGGGCACGCACTTCGAATTGGGCTTTGGCCACCTCGATGGCTATTCAGCAATTTATTATACGTACCAATGGAGCACGGTCATCGCGAAGGACCTGCTGACCCAGTTCAAGAGCGGCATGCTCGACGGGACAGTGGCCACGCGCTACCGCAAGCAGGTGCTGGAGGCCGGCGGCAGCAAGGAGGCCGCGGCGCTGGTGCACGACTTCCTCGGGCGGCCGTATTCGTTCGACGCCTTCCAGACCTGGTTGGACGGGAAATGAGCGTCACCTTGCGCAGCAGTGGAGGTACCTGGGTGCCCACGCCTGACGACACGCCGTTCATGCGGCTCGGCGGTGAAGACGCCGTCTTCGCGCTCGCCAACGCGTTCTACGACGACATGGAAGTGCACGAGCCCGAGCTGACGGCCGTGCACCGCCAGGACGCGCCGGGGAAGGTCGCGAAGGTCTCGCGCGAGCGGTTCGGGTTGTTCCTCGTCGGCTGGCTCGGCGGCCCGCAGCACTACATGGAGAAGCACGGGCACCCGCGGCTGCGCATGCGGCACGCGCAGGTGAAGGTTGATGAGTCGATGCGTGACGCGTGGCTGCGCAGCATGAGCCGCGCGATGGATTCACGCGGCATCAGCGGTGACGTGCGCAGCTTCCTCGACGCGCGCTTCGGAGAAGTCGCCGACTTCCTCCGCAACGTTCCGCAGTAGCGCCGCATCGGTGGTGTCCGGTCTTCTGCTGTAGCCTGTCGTGGGGAGAGCACGATGCGCCGAACACTCGCGATGTGTGTGGCTCTGGGGCTCACCGGCTGCGCGTCGTGCACAGCGACGCACCCGGCCACGAACGAGTTCGATGAGGCGCTGACGCGACTGGTCGCGCGATTCGGCGGCGTCGTACAGGCCACGGACAACGACCCACAGCTGACGCGGGTTCGTGCGGCGCTGCGGTCACGCCGACTGGCCATCGACCTCGCCGTGCTCGAGACGTGTCTGGCGCAGCGCGAGAGCTACGAGGCCTTCACCGACATTCCCATTGCTCTGCACGCGCCCGCGGGCTGCGAGGGGTTGTGGGTTCCACTGACGAAGCCCGGTGACGCCTGCGACACGGGGCTCGCGTGCATCGATGGGTTCTGTTCGCGACCAGATTGGGGAATGTCGTTGGCCACGACTCCGGTGTTCGGCGCGTGCGGCGTGTGCGTCTCGCGTGGCGGCGTCGGCGCGAGCTGCGAAGACCACGGGTGGCTCGACGCGCAGGGCCAATGTCAGCCACCGCTCACCTGCCACGGCACCTGCCGCGCACCGGGTCTCGAGGGCGACGCGTGCCCGTGTCAGGGCGAAGGACTCGTCTGCGTGTCGAACGTCTGCGTACAAGGGAAAGCCGCGGGAGCCGCGTGCACCAATGACGCCGAGTGCCTGGCCGGCGGCTGTCGCCAGGGGCACGTGTGCGGGCCGCGTGCGCTCGGGCAGAGCTGCGGCTACAGCTGGGAGTGCGTGAGCGGCGCGTCATGCGTCGGCGGCGTGTGCGTCGAGGCCTCGGTGGGCAGCCCCTGTTTCGCGGACGGCGCGGCCGCCGCCACGGCTTGCGGAGAGGGGATGCTGTGCATCGACTACTCGGAATGTCAGCCGTTGCGAGGGCCCGGCGAAGCGTGCCTGTACGACGCGCAATGCCCGGGCACGCACCACCTCTGCCGTAAAGGCCATTGCGTACAACCGCTCGCGCCCGGGAAGGCGTGCGGGAGCGACCCGCTCACGGTGTGCATGGACGGCAGCACCTGCACCGGCGGCGTCTGCACCGCATGGCCCACCCTCGGCGCGTCGTGCACGAACGTCTGCGCGCGCGGAGTCTGCGCCGGCGGCGTGTGCACTTCCAAAACAGTGGGTGCACCGTGCGAATACGGCTCACGCGCGGACGACTGCGGTGCGGGGGCGTACTGCTCCAACTCGTGTGACAACACCGGCTGCTGCGCGGCGGAGCGGACACCGGGGGAAGCCTGCGAGTCGACCAGCCGATGCGACGTGGGCAACTGGTGCCCCGTCGCGACGAAGCAATGCAGCGAGATTTGCGTCATCAGCGACTGAAGCTGTCGCGAACACAGGAAAACCCGTCGGCTGAAAATGCAATGCGGGCACGCATTTTCAATGCGACACGCGCCGGATACTGCCGCGCGCATGACGTCGCGCTTCTTCCTGATGAGTTGTCTCGTGTTGGCGGCGTGCGCCGCGCCGACCACACCGCCTCCTGAGCCGGGCCCGTTGCTGGCTGGCGTCGCCACCCGTCGCCTCGACATCCCCATCGGGGTCGGCATGGGCGGCTACTCGCGCACCGTGCCCTCCGATGATCCGCGCTCGCCGTGGGCCAGCAAGATGCCCGCGAGCCGCGGTCTCCATCAGGACCCCACCGTGCGCGTCATCGCGCTCAGCAACGGCGTCACCAGGCTCGCCTTCATCCGCATGGACACCACGCTCATCTCGTCGACGCTCCGCGCGCGCACCATGGCCGCGCTCAAGGCCGCCGGCGAATCGGAGCTGGTCTTCATGCACGCCACGCACTCCCACGCCGCGCCCGCGCGCATCATGCCGCCCGCGCTCATCGACGGGACCGACTTCATCTCGCTGGTGATGGACGCCTACGACCCGGAAGTTGAGTCGATGATGGTCTCGCAAATCGTCGACGCCACGCGCGAGGCGTACGCCGGCTTGCAGCGCGTCAGCGTCGGCGTCGCGCACATCGAGGGCGGCGACTTCAACAACGACCGCCGCTGCGAAAACGACCCGCTCTACGGCCCCGGCTTCCGCGATACCGACTTCACGCTCGTGCGCTTCGATGTCGTCGACGCCTCCGGCGCGCCCGTGAAGCCGCTCGCGATGATGATGCAGTACGCGATGCACGGCACGATGCTGGGCAGCGACAACACGCTCCTCTCGTCTGAAATCAACGGCGCGGTGGAGCTCTACGCGAGCCGCAAGCTCGGCATCCCCGTGATGTACGTGCAGGGCGCCGCGGGCGACGTGTCACCGGGCGGCAGCCCCTTCGGCCACGACGGCCTGCAGAACATCGAGCGCCAGGGCCGCGCCGCGGCGGAGGTCATCGCGCAAGGCTTCACCCTCGCCGCGCCGGGCAACGCGAAGCCCACCTCGCGCCTCGACTTCCATGAACGCGGCGTGTCGCTCACGCGCGAAGCCATCGGCTACGCGAAGGGCGAATACCCGGAGTGGGGCGCGGTGCTGTGCAGCGCCGACACCATGAGCACCTTCTGCGGCGAAGTGCAGGCCGAGCCCTCGCAATTCTTCTGCGTGCCCCTCGACCATCGCCCCGCGTTCAAGACGGTGCTGACCCTGGTGCAGCTCGACGACCTCGCGTTCCTCTCGCTGCCCGGCGAGCTCGGCACCGGCCTCTCGCGCAAGCTGCGTGACGCGCTGGCGCCGCTCGGCGCGACGACGCTGCTGCCGGTTGCCTACGCGCAAGACCACTACGGCTACCTCCTCGAAGAAGCCGACTGGCTGCGCGGCGGCTACGAGCCAACCGTCTCCGCGTACGGGTGGAAGTTCGGGCCGTACCTGCTGAGCGAGACGCAGAAGTTCGTGGCGACGTTGAACGAGACGCAGCCCGCGCCTGACCTCGCTCCGCTCACCGACGCGACGCCGCGCGTGCGCACCGACAGCACCGGGCCCGCCGTCATCGTCACGCAACCCGACGCCGGCGCGCGCCTCACCACGCATGTCTTCGCGTTCGAAGGCGGCGACCCGGGCCTCGGCACGCCGCGCGTGTCGCTCGAGGTGTCGACCGATGGCGTCTTCGCGCCGGTGACCACCGACGGCGTGCCCGTCATCAACGGCCCGGAGCTGCTGCTGCGCTACGACGCGACGCCGACGTTCAAAGACGACGCGCTGGCGACCACCCGCACGCACCGGTGGACCGTGCAGTTCGAGACGATTCCCTCGACGCCGCTCGCGACGTACCGCCTCGTAGCGCGCGGGCACCTCAAGCGCGCGGGCGCGGTCACCGACTACGAGCTCGTGAGCGACGCGTTCGAGGTCACGCGCAGCGAGGCCATCGTGCAGGCGACGGCCCACTTCACCGGCGACGGGCGGCTGGCGCTGCAGGCGCGCTTCCCTCCCAACCCGAT
Source organism: uncultured Archangium sp. (assembly GCA_946479335.1). Next base: position 7,594 of record CAMLFP010000100.1, on the reverse strand, counting down.
GGAGCTCACGCCATCCACCGCGCGCAACTACCGCGTGCGCGAGCCCGACAGCGACCCGCGCATCGGCGCGCTGGCCCACGGCACGACGCTCGACGTGATGCTCACCACGCCGTCCACCACCGCGGCGGCGACGCTGACCTGGAGCGACGATGAGCGCGCGTGGCTCTCCGCGCCGCAGACCGAGACCGGTTCGTTCAGCGTCGCCATCGCCGCCAGCGCGCTCGTCGACATCGACGGCAACGTGAACGCCGCGCCGCTCAACGCGACCGCGAGCCGCTGACGGCCCGCATGCGCAACGCTTTGGCCCCGCATCGACGCGGGGCGCGCACCACGCACGCCGCCTGCGGCTACCTTCAGGCGCATGCGCATCAACGGTCGTGAGGTCGAACACAGCCCCGGCGAAACGGTGTTGCAGGCGGCGCTGCGCAATGGCGTCGGCTTCCCCAACAGCTGTCGTGTCGGCGGCTGCGGCACGTGTCGCTGCAAGCTCGTCAGCGGCGAGGTGAAGGAGCTCACCGAGTCGGGCTACCTCCTGTCGCGCGAAGAGGTCGACCAGCGCTTCATCCTCGCGTGCCAGTCGGTGCCGAAGAGCGCCGACGTGGCCATCGAGGTGCAGGAGCGCGCCGCCATCACCGGCGTCATCGTCACGCAGGAGCAGCTCACGCACGACATCACCCGCGTCTCCGTGAAGGTGAACGGCGCGCTGGCGTACACGCCGGGCCAGTACACCAACGTGCAGCTCGACGGCGAGTCGCGCAGCTATTCGTTCTCCACCGCCGCGCAGCGCGAAGACGGCGTCGTGCAGTTCATCGTGCGGCGCGTGCCGGGCGGGACGCTGTCACCGCGGCTCTGTGATGAAGACCTCGTGGGGCGCGAGGTGCGGCTCGATGGCGCACATGGCGACTTCTGGCTCCGCGAGTCCGATGCGCCGCTGTTGTTCGTCGCCGGAGGCAGCGGGCTCGCGCCCATCCTCTCCGTGCTGCACGCCGCGCGGGCGGCGGGCGTCACCCGCGACGTCACCCTGCTCTTCGGCGCGCGGGAGGAACGCGACCTCTACGCGCTCGACGAGCTCGAAGCACTGCGCGCGGCGTGGCCCGCGAAGTTCGAGGTGCACCCCATCCTCTCCGCGTCACCCGAGGGCGCTGACTGGCGCGGCGCGCGCGGGCTGGTGACGGAGAAGTTGCCCGAGGTCTTCGTGCCTGAAGCGCACGCGTACCTGTGCGGCCCGCCCGCGATGATTGATGCCGCGGTGGAGCAGCTCCAGAAGCTGGGCCTGCCGCGCGCGCGCATCCACTTCGACCGATTCACGACGCGCGCCGATGCGCCTGCCGCGACGGTGAACGCCGGCTTCTTCGACTACGCGAAGTACTCGCTCTTCCACCTGCTGGGCCTGACGGCGGTGGCGGGGCTGGCGGTCGGCGGCGCCACCGTCGCGTGGACCTTCGCGTTCATCGTCGGCCTGTACACCATCGGCGACGCGCTCTCCGGGAGCGACACCCGCACCCCGCTGTACCGCTTCCCGCGCGTGTTGACCTGGCAGTGCTGGGCCGCGCTGCCGCTGCTGGCGTTGACCTTCTTCGTCGCGATGTGGAGCGTCGCGCCCACCGACACCTTCGGCTTCGGCGCGTGGCTGACGCGGCTCACCGGCTTCGACTTCCTCGCCGCGCGCGCCGCCACCACGTTCGCGCAGCACGTCGCGGGCTGGGCCCTCACCGGGTTGATGATTGGCGTGGTGGGAACCATCACCGCGCACGAGCTCACGCACCGCACGTGGGACCCCGTCTCGCTCTTCATCGGCCGCTGGTTGCTGGCCTTCAGCTTCGACACCTCGTTCGCCATCGAGCACGTGTACGGCCACCACCGCTACGTCTCGACGGTCGAAGACCCGGCCACCGCGCCGCGCGGGCGCAACGTGTACGCGCACATGGTCATCTCCACGCTGCGCGGCAACGCGTCGGCGTGGCGCATCGAGAAGGCGCGCCTCGAGAAGAAGCGGCTCGGCGTGTTCTCGCTGCACAACGCCTTCCTCCGCGGTCACGCGATGAGCGTCGCGCTGCTGATGGCCGCCTTCTTCATCGGCGGTTGGCGCAGCCTCGGGTTCTTCATCGCCTGCGGCCTGTGGGGGAAGGCGCTGCTCGAAATCGTCAACTACATGGAGCACTACGGCATGGTGCGCGACCCGGCGACGCCGGTGCAGCCGCGCCACTCGTGGAACTCGAACCAGCGCTTGAGCTCGTGGACCACCTTCAACCTGACGCGGCACTCGCATCACCACGCGCAGGGCGAGGTGCCCTTTCACGAACTCCAGCCCTCTCCGGAGCAGCCGATGATGATCAGCGGCTACCTCTCGGTGATTCTGCTGACCCTGATTCCACCGCTCTGGCAGGCGCTGATGCTGCCGCGCGTGCTCGCGTGGGACCGCGACTACGCGACGCCCGAAGAGCGCCGCCTCGCCCACGCCGCGAACGCGCGCAGCGGGCTCACGCGTCTGCGGGCGCTCGCCCCGCGGGGCTGACTTCGCCTCAGGGGTCGAGCTTCGAGAACATCCAGCTCTTCGCTTCAGCCTCGGTGGCGAACGCGCGCGAGCGGCTCGACGCGCCGGCCATCTTGAAGACGAAGCTCATCATCACGCGCATGGGCGCGTTCTCCACCACCAGCGCGATGGGCAACTCCTTCGCGTTGCGCTCGGGGTCCTTCCCCGCGAGCACGCTGCGCGCCTCCTTCGAGAAGTCGGAGCCGGGCGTCACCACCGCCAGCAGCGCCTTGTCGTGGTGCGCGCCGCCGGTCCACAACGGGTCCATCAAGCCGTGGGCGTCGGCCGCCGTCACCACGCCAGCCGACTCCGCGCGCACGAACTCCACGCCGCCGGGGGTCTTCTCAATCTCAACAGAGATGGGCATCGGTCACTCCTCACGCGTCGAGCTTCGAGAACATCCAGGCGTTCGCTTCGGCTTCACTGGCGAAGACGCGCGTACGGCTCATCGCGCCCGCCATGCGGAAGACGAAGCCCATCATCACGCGCAGCGGCGCCGAGGCGACCACCATCGCGGTGGGCACGTTCTTCGCGTTGCGCTCGGGGTCGCTCATGCCGAACACCTTGCGCGCCTCCGGCGAGAACTCGGAGCCCGCGGTCACCACCGCCATCAGCCCGTACGCGTGGTGCGCGCCGCCGGGGCGCAGCGGGTCCATCAACTGGTGGGCGTCAGCGAGGCTGACCGGCCCGTGTGACTCCGCGCGCACGTACGGCGCGCCGCCCGGCGACTTCTTCACTTCAGCGACAATCGGCATCGTTTCCCCCGGGGTCAGGCGGCCTGCGCCGGCGCGTGGAGCCACGACTCGGCCTCGCGCTCGGTGGTGAAGAAGCGCGTGAAGTCGTTCGACCCGGAGATGCGGATGATGAAGCTCATCATCACGCGCAGCGGAGCGCTCGACACCACGACGGCCACGCGCGCGGCCTTCGCGGCGTCCGCCGGGTCACCCAGCGAGGTGAAGGCCTTGCGGGCCTCGGGGTCGAACTCACTCCCCGACTCGATGACCGACAACACCGGCAACCCGTGCAACGGCTGGCCGGGCGCGAGCAGCCGCATGAAGTGCCGCGCGTCTTCGCCGGTGACCTTGCCCGACTGGTACGTGCGCACGAACAGCGCGCCCTGTGGAGAGTGCTTCATCGCGTGCGAAATCGGCATGGCTCACCGCCCTTGCGCTTGCGCGGCGGCGCGCGCGGCGTCACCCACCGCCTTGATGCCCATGTCTTCGAACACCACCTTGAGCGCGTCAGACAACCGCCGCAGCGTGCGGATGCGCGAGGTGTCGATGCCCAGCTGCGCGATGGTCTGCGCGATGGCCGGCGAGATGCCCGTGAGGAAGCACTGCGCTCCCACCAGCCGCACCGCTTCAGACATGCGGATGAAGCTGTCGGCGGTGCGCGTGTCGACCACCGCCACGCCGGTGATGTCGATGACCACGTACTCGGCCTGATCCGACGAGACGCGCGAGAGCAGCTGCTCCATCATCTCCGCGCCGCGCACCGTGTCGACCATGCCGATGATGGGCAGCGCCAGCACGCCGTCCCACACCGAGATGATGGGCGTCGACAGCTCGCGCAGCGCCATCTGCGCGCGGTCGGCGATCTCCTGGTTCTTCTTCTCAATCTCCGCCACGTACTGCTGGCGCTCGGCCTCGGCCTTCTCGAGGTCTTCGAGCACCACGTTCATCCCCACCTCCACCTGGAGGAAGGCGTCGTCGGGCGCGTCGTGCGGCACCTCGACGCGGTGGTGGTATTCCTTGCAGGCCGCCTTGGCCATGACGTCGACGACCTTGTCGATGCGCTCCTGGGAAATGCTCATGTCACTGCTCCTTCGGCTGCTGCGAGGTTGAAGACTGCGGAGAGAGGTCTTTCGACGCGAAGGCGCGCGCGCCCACCGTGGTGTTGCGCAGCGTCAGCGTCGTCGCGAGGCGGCGCACCGCGGCGAGGCCACTGCCGAAGCTGCGCTTGCCGTCACCGGGCTCGCGCACGCCGTTGGCGCCGAGGTGGTCGCTCTTGCCCGCGTCGGCCAGCACCGCCTGCGTGTAGCCGGGGCCGTGGTCGACCGCGGAGACCTGCCAGCCGCGTGGCTGCACCACCACCGAGAGCGAGCCGCCCTTGCCGTGCACCACCGCGTTGCTGCCCAGCTCGGCGACCACCAGCGAGAGCTCGCCCACCTCGCGCACCGTGAAGCCGGCGCCCAGCGCGGCCTTGCGCACCGTGGCGCAGAAGCTCAACACGTCGAGCCGCGTCGCCACCGACGCCGCCAGACTCAGGTCATGGGGAAGGGTCACTGCGTTCATGGGTTCATCTCCACGTCAATCACCAGCACCGACGCGTCGTCATTGGCGCGGGTCACGGAGTTCATCAGGTGCTCCGCGGCGGCCTCCGCGGGCGTTCCACTCAGCTTCGGGAGCAACACGCCGGCCTCGCGCGCCTTGATGCCGTCGCTCGCCAGCACCCAGCGCTGACCCGCGCGCAGCGGCAGCGGGAACGGGCGAAACCGGTAGGCGCTGCCGCCCAGCGTGCCCGCCATCGCCACCGGCCGAGCCACGCCCTCGGGCGAGAAGATCTCCACGTTGCCGACGCCGGCGAAGGTGAACTCCTCGCGGTGCGAGAGCAGCGCCGACATCACCACGCCGCGCAGACCCGGCAGCGAACGGTGCACCGCCTCGAAGACGTCTGAGAGCGGCTGGCCCCGCGCCTGCGTCGCCGCGTGCTGCGCGACCTTCGCGCTCTTCTCGGCGTCGGGCCCGTGCCCCAGCGCGTCGATGACGGCGAAGAGCCGCCAGTCACCCTCGTGCACCTCGATGACCGCGTCGCCACACGACTGGAGCCCCTCCATCGGGCGCAGCCGCTGCGCGGTGCTGAAGCGGAGCGCGTTCACGGCTTGCGCGCCCTCCGCACGCCGATGATGCGCGTGCCCTTGCCGGGGGCGGTCTCAATCTTCATGTCGTCGAGGAGCGAGCGCGTGCCGATGATGCCGCGGCCCAGCCCGGTGCGTGACTTGTACCCGCCGCTCAAGATGTGCTCGAGGTTGGCGATGCCGGGGCCCTGGTCGCGCGCGTCGACCTCGAAGCGCCAGTGCGCGGGCTCGTCGACCAGCTTGAGCTCCACCGTGCCGGTCTTCGCGTACATGTAGATGTTGCGCGCCAGCTCCGAGACCGCGGTCGCGAGGCGCACGCAGTCGGTGACGCTGAAGAAGCCCTTGGTCAACGCCTGCGTCGCCCGCTGCACGATGAGCACGTCGCCGTCTGACGCGATGGTGAAGCGCTGCTCTTTCTGCCGCGCGGGCTGCGACGAGGTGATGGCGTCGCGCAGCAGCCGCACGGGGAGCGGCTTGCCCGCGGTGGCGAAGAGGCGGCCGGAGGTCTCGAGGTGGGCGAGCAGCTCGCGCACCTCCACCACGTCGAGCGAGCCGGCCTCCGCGTGCACCGACGGCGGCAACGTGCGGAACACGCTGCGCGCGGCGGTGATGCCCAGCGACTCATTCATCAGGGGAGTGATGGCTTCGAGGATGGGGCGCATGGGTCAGTCCAGTGCGACGACGCGCAGGCGCAGCTTCTCCAGTGCGCGCTCGAGGGTCAGCGCCGTCTCCACCTGGCGCAGGTCGACGCCCAGCTCCACCAACGTGATGGCCACCGCGGGCCGCACCCCCACCAGCACCGCCTTCACGCCGAACTGCTTCGCGATGCTCGCCGTCTCTCCGAGGATCTTGGCGGCGAAGGAGTCGACGATGCTCAGCGCCGAGACGTCCATCACCAGGCCGCGCACCCCCACCGACTGTGAGAGCCGCTGGCTGACGGTGTCTTGAAGAAAGCGCGCTTGTGAGTCGCTCAGCTCCGACGGCACGCTGACGAACACGCAGTGACCAAGGCGCATCAACGGAATGAAACTCTCTGCAGCGACAGACATGGATTCGCTCGAATGACGTCGTGGGGGGAGGCTTCGCGTGCGGCGGGCGACCGATGAGCACCACGCGTGCCAGCCGCTAACTCCACGGAACGATTCATCGGCCGCGCCAGCGCGCGTGAGGTCGGTTCAACCCACCCCATTTCATGTCTGGAATCCGTAACGTCAGCGGCTGATGCCGAGCCGCCGCGCCCACGCGCGACCGCGCACGGCTTGCGCGTAGAGCGCAAGAAGCAACGCGGTGCTCGCCACCACGGTGAGCGCGTATTCGAGCCTCCCGTCGAGCGCGCGCGCCGCGAAGAAGAGCTGCAGCGCGAGGATCAACGGGTAGTGCGCGAGGTAGACCCAGTACGACGCGTCGGTGAAGAACCGGAGCACCGCCGCGCCGCCCGCCTGCCACCGGAACCCCAGGCCCAACCCCCCCAGCGTGAGGAGCCAGGCGACCAGCCCCGCGGCGGTCTGACCTTCGGGCTGCCACTGGAGCGACCCGCTGTAGATCTGCACGCCCAGCCCCACGCCCGCGAGGAGGAACAGCGGCGCCCAGTCGGTGAGCCGCGCGACGTGCGCGCGGGCGCTCCACAGCAGCCAGCCACAGAGGAAGAAGCCGCCGTAGTGCAGCCACTCGTACGGCATCGGCCAGAAGAATTGATCAGGCCGGTTCTCCGGGTGGTGCTGCAGCCCGAGGTACGTCGGCACCGCGAAGAGCAGCAGCACCGGCGGGAACTGAAGCGCGTACGTCATCACCTTCGCCGGCCACGCGAGCTTCGGGAGCGCCCACGCCGCCAGGCAATAGGTGAAGAGGTAGATGAGGAACCACAGGTGCAGCGGGATGAAGCGGAACGCCGCGCCCGCCTCGTAGTCGGCGCTCATCAAGCCCTGCGCGTGGCTCGCGCGACGCACCAGCCAGTCGACCAGCAGCGTGACGGGCAGCGCCGCGAGCAACGGAGGCACGAGCCGCCGCGCACGGTCTCGCAAGAACTCCGCGCCGCCGCGCCGCTCGAACACGAGGTTCGCGAAGAAGCCCGACAGCGCGAAGAAGAGCTGCATGCGCCACGCGTGCGCGAAGCCGACGAAGAAGACGAGGTCGGGCACCGGCGACGCGTCGGCCACGAAGTACCAGCGGCCCACGTCGGGGAACCATGCGTACGCCGCGTGGTA
>CAMLFP010000099.1 GCA_946479335.1 uncultured Archangium sp. | reverse complement strand
GCATCGAGCTCCGCGGCGCTCAACGCCGGAATCATGAAGCGCGCGTCGTCGGCCAGCTTCTCGGGCGCGCGCGCGCCGCGGAACGCCCGCAGCACCGCGCCCAGCTCCGCGTCCGACCGCGCGGGCCAGAGCGCCTCGGTCTGCGCGCGCTCCTCGGCGTCGAGGTGCAGCAGGTACTCGCCGACGAAGCGCATGAAGCCCGCGTACAGCTCGCTCCACCGCGCCTCGCGCACGAGGGTCTCCACGCCGGCCACCTGCGCCTCGAGCGCACGGTGCTCTTCGTCGAGCTGCGCGACGACGGCCGCGCCGCCGAACAACGGGTGGATGAAGCGCGCCTCGTTCTCCGCGTGTTCGCGCAGGCCCGCCAGCAACCGCAGCACCTCGGCGGCGGCCGGCTGGCGCTGCAGCTCGTCGCTCCAGTCGAGGTGCCCGAGCTTCGCGCCGAGCTGAAAGAGGTGGAACCGCTGCGCCTTGTGGATGAGCCGGTAGAGGTCGATTCGCATGCACGGAAAGTACGCAGCGCATGCGTGGCCGCCTTGAACGATTCCGACATCATCTCGCGGTGCGCAGCACCTCCGACGGCGCGCGCTGCGTGTAGCGGCGGAACTCGCGGTTGAAGTGCGACTGGTCTGCGTACCCGGCGGCGTGCGCGGCCTCGGCCAGCGTGGGCGTGGTCTTCGCGAGCGCCACCGCGCGCTCGAAGCGGCGGAGGCTGACGTAGCGCTGCGGCGTCACGCCGACTCGCGACAAGAAGCGCCGCTCGAGCTGCCGTTCGCTCAAGCCCACCTCGCGCGCCACCGCGTGGATGGCCGCGTCGGGCGTCGCGTCGAGCCGCGCCAGCGCCCGGGTGACGGCGGCGTCTCCGCCATCGGCGAACCCGGCGAGGAACTGCTCCACCAGCGCCAGACGCTCGCGATTCTGCGCCGCACCCTCGAGGCGCTCGAGCAGCTCCGCGACGCGGGCGCGCGGGAGGAAGTCTTCGAGGCCCACGCTGCGCTTCGAGAGCTCCGACACGGGGAGGCCCAGCGACGCGGCGCCCTGCGGCGTGAAGCGCACCAGCACCGAGGCCGTGGGGCCGAGATAGTCGAAGGTGCGCGCGCTGGAGAGCACCCCGGTCACGCCCGCGCGGGTCAGCAGCGCGCCGTCGTGCCGCACCCGCCCGCGAAACTGGAAGCCCATCACCGCCGCGGCGCCGGGCAACACGAAGGCCGAGCCGCCGTTCGTCTCGAGGACCTCCATCGACGTGACCCGGCGCGCGAGGAGCGGATGGCGCGGCTTCATGACGGAGACCGTAGCCGACGCGCCGGTGCGCTATGAAGCGACGCATGCCCCGCCCTCTCACGGCGCTCGCCGTGCTGCTCTGCGCCTGTGGTCCGCAGGAGCTCCGCATCGACATGAAGTCCGACAACAACTCCGGGCAGACCGGCTTCGCGGTGATGAAGCTCACGAGCAAAGACAAGTTCGACCTGCACATCGAGACCACCGTGCCCATCGACGGCACCGGCAAGCAGAAGGCGCACATCCACACCGGCACCTGCGGCGAGGTCGGCCCCATCGTCGTCGGCCTCACGCTGCTCACCACCACCGCCGACGGCGGCTGGGGCAGCGACAGCACCGACCTCCCGCTCACCGCGCTCAAGGACTTCGAGCAAGGCGGGTACCTCGTCAACGTGCACGACTCGACCGAGCCGTCGCTCTACGTGTCGTGCGGAGAGATTCCCAAGCCATGACGTCGCTCACCTACAAGACCGCGCTCATCACCGGCGCCTCCTCGGGCCTCGGGCGCGGGCTCGCCGCGTGGTTCGCGCAGCGGGGCGTGAAGGTCTACGCCGCCGCGCGCCGTGAAGAGCAGCTCCAGCAGTTGAAGGCGGAGGCCGGTGACAACATCGTCCCCTTCAAGCTCGACGTGAGCGACGCCGACGCGACCTTCGAGCGCGTGAAGGCCCTCGACGCTGAAGTCGGCGGCCTCGACCTCATCGTCGCCAACGCGGGCGTCGGTGAAGACACGCGCGTCAAACGCCTCAAGTGGGAGTCGGTGCGGCGGATGATTGACGTCAACGTCACCGGCGCGTCGGCCACGCTGCTCGGCGCGCTCCCGGCGATGGTGGAGCGCAAGCGCGGCCACCTCGTCGGCATCTCGTCACTCGCGGGCCTGCTGCCGTTGCCGGCCAGCTCCGCGTACTGCGCGACCAAGGCGTACCTGCGCATGTTCCTCGACAGCGTGCGCATCGACGTCGCGAAGCATGGAATCGACGTGACCTCCATTCACCCCGGGTTCGTGAAGAGCGAGATGACCGCCAAGAACAACCCGAAGGAGATGGCCTTCCTCCTCGAGACCGACGACGCGGTGAACCGCATGGGCAAGGCCATCGTGCGCCGCGAAGAGGTGTTCGCGTTCCCCTGGCAGCTCTCGAGCATCATCGGCGCCGCCGCGGCGCTGCCCCGCCCCGCGCGTCAGGCGATTCTCAAGCGCTTGCGGTAGCCGCGCGCCGTCGGTACATCGCGCGCACCCGAAAACGGCAGACCGGTTCTGGTGAGCCCCGGTCACTCCCGCGGTGGGAGCGCTTCAACCCCCGACTGCCGGGTGAGTTGCCAGGGCCAACGGCACCTCTGTGTGCATCGAAGGCTCACCCATGCAGCTCAACCACCTCGACTTGCAGGTCTCTGACGTTCAACGCGCCGCCGCGTTCTTCGCGCGGCACTTCGGCTTCACGCTCACCTCGAACCCGCACTCGCCGGCCATCGCGATTCTGAGCGGCGACGGCGACTTCACCCTCGTGCTGCAGAAGCGGAAGAGCGACGCGCCGTACCCCGAGGGGTTTCACATCGGCTTCCTCCAGCGAGACGAAGCGCAGGTGCACGCGGTGCGAGAAGCACTGGTCGCCGACGGCTACGCGTTCTCGCCCGTCACCACCAACGGGCGCGGCACCGGAACGTACGGCCACTTCGAAGACGTGCTCATCGAAGTCAGCGTGCGCCGCGCACACTGACGAACTCGAATGACACAGGCAGCTCCCGGGTCGGCGAGTCTTCAGCTCGCCGGTCGGGCGGCAACTCAGGCCGCTTCCGTCGGAGACGCCGATATTCCTCGCGCGACACCTGCACGTCGTCGACGAAGTACTTCGGAAAACCTCGCGTCAACTTCGAGCCGCGCCACTCGCGGAAGACGCCTGCGCGTTTGCCGTCGAGGTAGTGCTCTTCAGACCACGGGGTAAGCGGATTCCCCCAACGGGTCACTCCATGCGGAACGCTGTTCACCACCTCGTGGAACTCGGTGACTCGCCCATCGTTGGTGAACACATCGACGCCGCGGCCTCGAACGAAGCGTGAGCGCATCAGCACCCGCCCGCGTTCGTCGAACTGCATCGCGACGCCGTGCATCTGCCCGCGCACCCACGGCACACGCCACGAAACGCGACCGTCTGGGAACCGGTCCACTTCCAGACCGACGCGGCGACCAAGGTGGTCGAAGAAGATTTCCGACCACACGCGCCCGCTCAACGTCCAGCTGACGTTCGCGCTGCCGCCCGCCCAGACGAAGACGCCCCAGAAGCAGACATCGTTCTTCTCACAGCGCGACAAGCGCGCGCCGCGAGGAACCCTCGAGGGGCGCTCGAGCCTGGGGCGCTTCACTGCAGCGCCGCGATGTGACCGCGCGTGGTGACGGCGAAGCGCACCAGCAACGCCAGCGCCACGAAGGTGAGGCCCGCGCACAGGCCCCACCAGAGGCCGACGACGCCCCAGCTCCCGCGCATGCCGAGCCACCACGCCACCGGCAGGCCGATGAGCCAGTGGCCGATGAGGTTCACGTAGAAGGTGAAGCGGGTGTCTCCGGTGCCGCGGAGCGCGCCCGCGCCCACCGCCTGCACGCCGTCGGAGACTTGAAACACCGCGACCACCACGAAGAGCGCCATCACCGTCGAGATGACCTCCGGGTCGTCAGACATCAGCGCCGCCAGCGGCCGGGGAAGCAGCACGAACACCACCGACGACGCCGCCATGAACAGCGCCGCGCTGATGAAGCCCGTCATGCCCGCGCGGCGTGCGGCCGGCGTGTCTCCGCGGCCGATGCCCCAGCCCACGCGCGTCGCCGCCGCGCTGCCGATGCCCGCCGTCACGCAGAAGGTCAGCGAACCCCAGTTGAGCGCCACGTTGTGCGCCGCCGAGTCATTCGCGCTCAGCGCCGCGGCCAGCACGCCGACCAGCGAGAACACGCCCGACTCCGCGATGAAGTGCAGGCCCACCGGCACGCCGATGCGCAGCACCGTCAACTGCTCCGCGCGGTTGAAGGCGCGCGTGGTGCCCTTCGGAGCCGGCGGCAGCGCATACGCGAGAATGCCGAACTGAAGCCACGTGCACAGCACCGTGGCGATGGCCGCGCCCGCCACGCCCAGCTTCAGCCCGAAGACGAAGCCCACATCGAGCACGAGGTTCGCCACGTTCGCCACCACCATCGCCCACAACGTCGCGCGCACGCGGCCCACGCCCGTGAGGTAGCTGCGCGCCGCCACGAAGAGCATCAACCCGAAGACGCCCGGCAGGCGCCACAGCATGTACGCGCGCGCGCCCTCCGCGACCTCGGGCTTGACGTTGAACGACTCGAGAAAGAACGGCACCACCGCCAGCGGCACCATCACCACCAGGCTCGTCAGCCCCGCGAGCCACACGCCCTGCCAGTAGTGGTTACGCGCGCGCACCTCATCTTTCGCGCCGAAGGCCTGCGAGACGAGCGGGTCGAGCGCGAACATCACGCCCATGCCGAAGAAGCTGAAGGTGAAGGTCAGCGAGTTGCCGAGGCCTCCGCCGGCCTGCGCCGCGGGCGAGAGCCGCCCGAGCACCGCGGTGTCGACCATGCCCATCAACGCCTGCCCGGCCTGCGCCAACGCGAGCGGGAGCGCCAGCTTCCACAACTCACGGAACTCCGAAGGTCTGCCCACTGCGCTCATCGACGCGCCGACGCGTAACCGGGCGGGGCCCTGACTTCCAGCGTCACGCGGGCGTGAGCTCCACCATGCGCCCGCAGTGCGGGCAGTTGAAGCGCCCCGGCCAGCCGCTCAGCTCGCCGGGCACGTCCAACACGCGGGTGCAATGCGGGCACGGCACCGGCTGCGCGTCGAAGCGCGCCTTCACCCGCCACGTCAGCCAGCCGACGAGCGGCCCCACCGCGAACGCCAACGGCAGCGAGCACAGGTGGATGTGCGGCGCCGGAACCACCAGGAGGATGAAGTTGGAGATGAACAGCGCGACGAAGGCGACCCACGTGAAGCGCCAGAGGGCGCGACGCATCCGCTCTCCGACGCCGAGGTGCCGCACCTGCAACGTGACGACGTTGCCGACGCGCGCAGAATCCATGACGCCCACGCGCACCGGCGTGGGCACTGAAGCGGGCTGACTCACCGCGCGGGCTTTAGCGCTTCTCGACCTGCGTCTTGAAGCTCAGATGGCAGGTGGTGCAGGTGGTGATGAGCGTCTTGTACTCCTCGAGCACGGTGGTCGCGTCGCCGGCCTTGCCCGCGTCGCTCAGCGCCTGCGCGTTCTTCTTCAGCTCGTTCTGGAGCTCGAAGAAGCGGGTCGGCAGCTGCGCGGCGGGCCCCACGGCGGGGTCGAGGCGCGGCGCGTTGGCGACGCCCTGCGCGAGCCGCTGCACCTCGCTCATCTTCATGATGGCGACGGCGATGGAGAGCTCCTTCATGTCTTTCACGTGGTTCTTCATCTTCAACTTGAGGAACACGCGGCTCGCCTCGGTGAGCGTCTCGGGCTCGAGCTTGCGCGCGACCTTGCCCGGGTCGATGACGGGCGCGTCTTCAGCGAGCACAGGGAGGGACACCACGACCAGGGCGACGAGGAGGCGAGCGTTCATGCGTAAACGGTAAGCGGAAGTCACACGCTCTGCCACGCGCAGAGATTGCGCGCGTTCACTGACGATGCACTTCTTCGACCGGAGAGAACCCCGATGACAGCGGCGCGGGCCCTCGGCGAGAGTCCCGCGGCTGTCTCAACCACTCTCTCGGGGGAAACACTCGCATGAAGAAGCTCACTGGCGTCATCCTCACCACGCTGCTCCTCGCCGCGTCGGCGTGCGGCAAGAAGGAAGGCAAGTTCAACGAAGCGTCGGCGAAGCAGGCCTCGACGCAGAACCTCAACGCGTCGCTCACGCTGAAAGACTCGACCGACGCCAACGCGGGCAAGACGGCGGCCGGCCAGTTCTACTCGGCGGCGTTCGCGTCCTCGACGTCGGTGACGCCCACGGCCTTCCGGCTCCCGAGCCTCAAGCAGGGCGCGTACGCCGCGGGCTGCGAGTGCAGCGGCACCAGCTGCACCTTCCAGGACTGCGCCGACGACAACGGCTCGCTGAGCACCACCGGCACCCTGTCGTGGACCGGCGGGCACGTCGTGGCGAACCTGACGGCGACGTACAACGACTCGTCGACGGCCAGCTTCGTGGTCACCATCGACGTCGACCTCACCATCACCGACACCTCCATCAACGGCCACGCCAACAGCACCGGTGAGTACAAGCTCACCGGCTTCGCGGGCGCGGCGGGCGGCTACAAGTGGGTCGCCAACCTCGAGTACTCGAACGTCACCTACGCGAACGGCAGCCCCACGGGCGGCTCGGTCTCCTTCGACGGTGAGTACACGGTGGGCAACACGCAGACGTACACCTCGTCGGGCACCATCAGCTACCCGTGACATGACGCCGCGCGACCTCCGCGCAGCGGGAGCCGTGGCCTTCGTGGCCGCGGCTCTTTTGTTTTCGGCGTGCAAGCGCAGCGAGTGCGCGCCCACGGGCGCCGGCTGCGCGTCGGCGTGTGACGCGCGCGGGTACGAGGTGCTGCTGCGCGGTACGTCGTCACCTGCGAAAGCTCCGGCGATTCCCGTCGCGTTCACGCTGCTGACCTCGTGGGCGCCCGACACGCCAACACCTGACGCGCTCGAGGCGTGGGCGGCGAACGTCACGCGAGACACGCGCGCGGTGTTCGCGCAGTGCGAAGTCGACGTCGAGGTGCAGCGCGTGCAGTTGGCCGCGGCGCCGTCGCTCATCGTTCAAGCGAACGCCGCGGGGAGCGCCGGCGGCATCGCGCCTCCGGGAGTCGATGCGGCGAAGTTCAACTACGAAGCCGGCGAGCGCCTGACGCCGGAGGTGAAGAAGCTCTTCGAGTTCTCGCGCGCGGGCCTGCGGGAGAACGTCATCTCCATCGTGGTGCTCGACCGCATCGACACCTTCGTAGAGGGCGAGAAGTCGGTGGCGGGCGCGCTCTCGTTCCCGCCGCTCGCGTACCACCACGCGCAAGACTTCCCCGCGCGCAATGGCGTGCTGCTGGGCGCGGCGTACACCGGCTGCGGCGGGCTCCCGTCGCTCCCGGCTCCGCGCGTGGTGGCGCACGAGCTCGGGCACATGGTGCTCAACGGCGCGCAGCACGACGGCGACGCGAACAACCTGATGTCGAAGGTCGCGGGCCCCACGCTGCGCCCGGAGCAATGCGCGCTGCTCCGCGAGAACCTCGCGCGTCTGTACGGAGCGCACCCGCTCGTCGACCCCGGCCTGTAAGCTCGCGCCATGCGTTGCGAGGGGTGCGGGTCGTCGGTCTTCGAAGGTGAAGCAGCGTGCGCGGAGTGCGGTCGGGAGCTGCCGACCACGCCGAAGGTCACCGAGGTGCGGCCTCCGATTGTCGCGCCTGAGCAACCAGCGCTGCGTCTGAATGAAGAACCAGCTCCAGTGCTTCACCCCGAAGCGGCGCGCTGCGCGGTGCACCCCGACCGCGCGTCGGCGTCGACCTGCCCGCGTTGCGGTCGCTTCTGCTGCCTTGAGTGCATCCCACGGAGCCGCGAGAAGACCCTGTGCCCCGCGTGCCAGCGCATCACGCGCCAGCAACTGCTGCCGGGAGAGCTCAAGCGCGTGCGTCGCGAGGTGAAGACGTCGTTCTTCTTCTTTGCCGCCTTCGCCTTCGCGTTGGGCACGGTGATGCCGCTGATGCTGTTCCCAGAGATGAGCCCGGTCTGGCCCATCTTCGGAGGTCTCGCCACGCTCGCGCTCGCCGGTTGCGCGACCCTCTATGCGCTGACCAACGTGCGGTACTTCGCGTGGCTCGCGGTGTTCTTCGAGTTCATCGCGGCGCTGCTGCTATTCGCCTTCGCGCTCGGCAATTGGATCAGCTGGCCCATCGTCGCGTTCCCCATCGTCACCATCATGCGCCTGCGGAAGCTGCGCGACCTGAAGCGCGAGAGCGAACAACTGAGCGCTTGACCTTGCACCATGGTGCAGGGTGCACGCTGCGCGGCATGAAACCAACCCTCACCCGCCGCGTCGTCTGGTCGTCGGCGCTCTACGACCTCCTCGTCACCCTCCCCTTCGCCACGCCGTGGACCGCGCAGTGGCTCTCACTTCAGCTCGCCGCGCTGCACACCGCGATGCAACTCCAGGGCGCGCCGCCCTCACTCGAAGAGCCCACTGCGCTGCTGTTCGCGAACCTGATGGGCAGCATCGTGGTGGTGTGGAGCGTGCTGCGGCTCCGCGCACCGACCGCACAGCACGGCCTCGCTGACGCCACCGCGCGCCTCCTCTTCTCGAGCTGGATGCTCTTCGCGCTGCTGCACGGCGGCTCGCCCATCGTGGTGCCGTTGCTCATCGCCGAGGTCGCGTGGGGACTCGTGCAGTTCGCGGTGGTAGGCGCGGGGCCATGGCGCACCGAAGCGACGGCATGACCATCGGAGCCCTCGCGCGCGCGGCGGGCGTCGCCATCTCTACGCTGCGTTTCTACGAGCGCCGCAAGCTGGTGCTCCCGTCATCACGCACCACCGGCGACTACCGGCTCTACACGCGCGCCGATGTCTCGCGCGTGCGCTTCATCAAGCGCGCGCAGGAGCTCGGCTTCACGCTGGCCGACGTGGCGTTGCTGCTGCGGCTCTCGTCGGGTCAGACCCTCAAGCGCGCGCAGCTCGACGCGGTGGGCGCGGCGAAGCTCGACGACCTCGCCGCGCGCATCCGCGACCTTCAGCGCATCCAACGCGGGCTCAAGAAGCTGCTCGCGCAGCCCTGCATCGACCCGACGCAGCCGTGCCCGGTGTTGACCGCGCTCGACTGAGTCACGGCATCTGGAGGAACTGGTCGGCGCCGGCGGCGCCCTTCTCCGGCTCGGCGTCTTCGGGCTCGGTGCCATGCTTGAACCACAGCGTCATCGAGTTCTTCATGTTCGTGGTGAGCCGCCCCGACTTCTTGTCGATGCGGCGCTGCACGAGGCCCAGCGACGGCGGCGGGGAGAACTCCGGCTGGCTGCGGCCATCGAGCGCCTTCGACATGTACGCGAGCCAGATGGGCAGCGCGGCGCGGCCGCCGGTCTCGTAGCGGCCGAGCGGGTGCGGGTTCAGGTCGTAGCCAACCCACGCGCTGGTCACGAGGTCGCGGGTGAACGCGGTGAACCACGCGTCGAAGGAGTCGTTCGTCGTGCCCGTCTTGCCCGCTGCGGGCTTGCCGAGGCGCTGCGCGGGGCCACCGGTGCCGTTGAGCACCACGCCGCGCATCAGGTCGGTGATGAGGTAGCCCGTCTCGCGCGAGATGACCTGCTCACCGGGCTCGTGGAGCCGCGCGTAGCCGGCGGCGACGCGGTCTTGCAGCGAGGCCCACGCGTCGTCGTAGCTGGTGTGGTCTTCGACCATGCGCCCGAAGCGGTCTTCGATTTTGCGCACGAAGTACGTCGGCTTCTTGAGGCCCAGCCGATTCAACGTCGCGTACACCTGCACCAGTTCGTACGGGTACACGCACGAAGAGCCGAGCGCCGCGGAGTAGTCGGGGTTGATGGGCGTGGAGAAGCCGAGCTTGTGCGCGTACTCGCCGATGAGCTTGATGCCCTCGACCTCGTTCTTCTTGCCCAGGAAGCGCGCGAGCTCGATGAAGGTCTTCACCGCGGGGATGTTCATCGAGTTGACGAGCGCCTCCTTGAGCAGCACCTCGCCCTTGAAGCCCTCGTCGTAGTTCGCCGGCTTCCAGCGGTTCTGGTTCTCCGGATCGTCGTAGACGATGGGCGAATCGAGAATCACGGTGCCCTCGGTCCACCCCATCAGCTCGATCGCGCCCGAGTACACGATGGGCTTGAACGACGAGCCCGGCTGGCGGCACGCCTGGAACGCGCGGTTGAACTCGTTGGCGTCGAAGTCGTAACCGCCCACCATCGCCGAGAGGTACTGGCGGTGCGGGTCGATGGAGACGATGGCCGCCTGCGGCTCCGGCTCCTGCTCGAGGCGCACCAGCGGCAACCCTTCGGGGATCTTCTCGGCCAACGGCGCGTTCCACGTCTCGCCGTCGTCGCAGAGCGCCTTCTTGTCTTTCACCGCGCGCACCACGAGCACGTCGCCCACCTTGAGCGGCGCGACGTTGTTGATGAGCACGCTCGGGTAATACCGCTCGCCGTTCACCTCGCGCGCCCAGCGCATGCCGAGCGCGGGCAGCGTGGCCTTCTTGTCGCCGATGGTGATTTCAGCCGAGAGCTTGTCGCTCGCGATCTTCGTCACCACGCCGACGTAGTAGCGGCCGGGTTCAATCTCCGCGCCCGCCATCACCTTCTTGCTCTTCTCGATGAAGGCCTGCTGCGCCTTGCCCTCGAGCTGCATCACCGGGCCGCGGTAGCCCTGGCGCTTGTCGACCGCGAGCAGCCCCCGCAGCACCGCTTCCTGCGCGGCGCGCTGCTTCTCCGAGTCCATCGTGGTGAAGACCTTGAGGCCGCCGTTGAGCAGCATCGGGTTGCCGTAGCGGTTGACGACGTCGCGGCGCGTCTCCTCGGTGAAGTACGGCGCGAACTGGTGGAAGACGTCTTCGACCTCGTAGACGCGCACCTCGGTGGCCGTCGCTTCGTCGAACTCGCGCTGGGTGATCATCCCCTTGGCGAGCATCTGATCCAACACGTACTGGCGGCGCTTCTTCGCCTTCTCCGGCGCGGAGAACGGCGAGTAGCTCGACGGCGCGGCGGGGAGGCCCGCGAGCAGCGCCATCTCGGCGAGCGTCAGGTCCTTCACGTCTTTGCGGTAGTAGTTCTCCGCAGCCGACTGCACGCCGTAGCTGTGGTGCCCGAGGTACACGTTGTTCAGGTAGAGGTAGAGGATCTCCTCTTTCGTCAGCTCGTCTTCGAGCCGGCGCGCCAGCAACGCCTCGCGGATCTTCCGCTTGATGGTCTTGGCGGTCGCTTCCTTGTAGCCCTCGGCCGAGATCAACACGGCCTTCGCGGTCTGCTGCGTCAGCGTGGAGCCGCCCTGCACGTGCCCCTTGCCGGTGACCTTCTTGATGACGGTCTTGATGGCGGCGCGCGCGGTGCCCAGCACGTCGACGCCATAGTGGTCGAAGAAGTCGGCGTCTTCGGCGGCGATGAAGGCCTGCACCAACCGCTTGGGGATTCGCTCGTACGGCACCACCTTGCGGCGCTCGTTGTAGAACTCGCCGGCCAGCACGCCGTCGACCGTGTACACCTCGGTGAGGATCGGCGGCCGGTACTCATCGACCTTCGGAATGTCGGGCAGCCCGTCGGAGTACTTCCAGTGGACGAAGCCCACCGCCACGACCGCGGCGGTGGCGCCGGTCAGCAGCAGGAAGCCCAGCGCCTTCAACGGGAACAACCACCAGCGCTTCTTCGGCACGTTCTCCAACTGCAATTTCCCTTCGGTCATGAAGCTGGTCCTTCGAGTGCGGCGCGCTGAAGAACTTCCAACAAGTCGTCAGGCAACTTCGTTTCAACCACCATGCGCTTCCCGCCTTCCGGGTGCGGGAACTCCAGGCGCGTGGCGTGGAGGAACAGCCGCTTCAAACCCCACTTCGCCTTCACCTCGCGGTTGAAGGCGAAATCACCGTGCTTCGAGTCGCCCGCGACCGGGTGACCAATCGCCGCGAAATGTCGCCGAATCTGGTGGGTGCGGCCAGTTTCAATCGTGCACGCCAGAAAGGCGGCGTGGCTGTTTTGAGACAGCACTTCCCACCGGGTGCGCGCCTCCTGCATGTTGACGCCGCGGCGCTCGCGCGACTCCGCGGTCTGCTGGTGTTCGGCGAGCGGCAGGTCGATGAGCCCGTTGCTCTTCGGCATCTTCCCCTTCACCAGCACCAGGTACTTCTTCTTCGCGGTGTGCCGCGTGAAGACGTCGGTGAAGTGAACCATCGCGGGCCGGCGCTTGGCGACGATGATGATGCCGCTCGTTTCGCGGTCCAGCCGATGCGCGGGGCTCGCGGAAAAACCGTTCCGTTCGGCCTTGGGCCCCAGGTACGCGCGCGCCACGTCGACCACCGTGCCGCCCGTCACGCCGCTGCCCGTGTGCGCGGCCATGCCCGACGGCTTGTCGATGATGAGGATCCACTCGTCTTCGTGGAGGATTTTCAGCTCGCTCAAGTCGACCTTCGGCGGCGGAGGCGCCTTGCGCTCGCGGTCGCCCAGCAGCTGCTGCTCATCGCCGCGCACGGTGATGACGTCGCCGCTCTGCAGCTCCTGCTCCGGCTTGCAGCGCTTGCCGTTCACGCGAATCTTCTTCACGCGGATCATCTTGAAGAGGTGGCTGAACGGCACGTTCGCCAGCGTCTTCTTCAGGTACTTGTCGAGACGCACGCCCTGGTGGTCTTCGGTGACGCGGTACTCGAGCATCGGAGCTGCGCCTGTAGCACGCCGCGCTGGTGAGTCACGCCCGCGCGCTAGAAGGCGACGTCGGCCCAGTCGACCTGCAGCGAGCGGTTCTCGCCGTCGCGGCTCACCTTCATGAAGACCAGGAGGTGCGCGCCGCTCGCGTCGAGCTGGTCGACGTTGGTCTGGCCGGTCAGCTCGTACACGTCACCGGTGCGGCCGAAGGCGCAGCCATCGACGACGGGCGACGCGGCCTGCGTCGACGCGTCGAGCTCGGTCATCGCGGCGCCGCCCACGGTCATCGACACCTCGACCTTCGACGAGCACGCCGCCAGCAAGATGATGTCGTACTGGCCGGGCGTGTCGTCGCGCACCTGCGAGAGGTCGAAGCGCGCGTGCAGCGCGGTGAGGTCCAAGTCGAAGATGCGCGCCCCGTCGATGGCGGTGACGTCGACGGTCAGCGCCTCTCGCGTGCCGGCGAGCGCGACGGTGGCGGGGAACACGTGGTTGTCGACGCTGAAGGCCGGCGGCGTGGGCGTGCTCTTCGTCGGCGCGGGGCCGCACGCGGAGACCACCACCAGCACAGCGACGAAGCGGAGCGCGTTCATGACCGCCTCATCGCCGCGCACGTGGTGCTGCACAAGCGCACACGTCGGTCCCCATCGGCTCGGCTGGTTTTCACGCGAAGCGTGCGTGGCCGATTTTCGAGAGCGTGAGTCCCCTCTGTGGCCGGTCGACCGACGAACCCGAAGCGTTTGCGACTCATACCGACACCTCCCTCAAGGACCCTCATGCGCCTTCACCTGTTGTTGTTCACCGCGACCGCGGTGGTCGTCTCGTCGTGCAAAGACACCACCGCGCCGCCGAAGCCGCGCGTGCACGCGGTGGCCAGCCCCACCAGCCTCTCCACCATCCTGCTGACGGGCGCCGCGGAGTTCGCCTCGACGGTGAACGTCACCGGCGGCGCGTCTCCGGTCTCCGGCCTGGCCGACCCCTTCACCGCGGAGTTCGAGCTCGACGTGCCGCTCAACACCACCATCCCCCCGGGCGAAATCTCGGTGAAGAACACGCTCTCGGTGACGGCCACCGATGACGCGGGCAACGTCAGCGACCCCACCCTCGTGGAGGTGGTGTTCGGGCCCGAGCCGGGCAAGCCCGCGCTGCTCACTATTGCGCTCACCGGCGCGGCCGACGGCGGCGTCATCTCCGCGGGCGACCTCGTGACCTACGCGTACACCGTCACCGACGCGTACGGCGGCCCGGTGCTCTACCCGCTGGAGGTCATCCCCAGCTGGCCGGGCGCGGTGGTGTTCGACGACGGCATCTCCGGCAACGGCGAAATCATGGGCTTCACGCGCGCGGGTGACTTCACCATCACCGCGCGGGCGACCGGCGCCGCGGGCGTGCAGCAGGTGGTGCCCCTCACCGTGTTGCCCGCGTCGGGCCAGCGCTACGTCACCATGGGCCTCACGCTCTCGCGCATGGCGACCGGCGACACCACCGCGGCGCTCACCGTGGTGAAGGACCTCTACGACAACGTCATCATCAACGACACCGACGGTACCTCCGCGGGGCTGACCTTGAGCTGCACGCCGCAAGCACCGGGCACGCCGGCGTCGGCGTGCACCGCCGCGGGCAACGCCTTCACGGTGACGGCCGCGGGCGTGTACGCCATCGCTGCGACGTATGACGACGGCACCAACCCGCCGGCGACGGCGACCCAGTACGTCTTCGTCGAGGACGTGCCCGACGTGGAGCCGCCCACCGCGCAGATCTCCTCCATCCTCTACCCGGGCAACTCGGTGCAGGTGCCGCGCAACGGGCGCATCGACGCGCAGCTGACGCTCACCGACAACCGCGGCCTCAACACCGCGGTGCTCTACGCGGTCTTCGGCGGCACGCCGGCCTGCCGCGCGAACTCGGTGACGCTGCTGCTGGCGGGCGCGATGAACACCGTCACCAGCGCCAGCCTCACGGTGCCCAACTGCGCCTTCCCGGGAGACTCCATCCTCCTCTTGGTGCAGGTGACCGACATGGCGGGCAACACCGCGTTCTCGCCGTCGAACACCAGCCTCTCGGTGACCGACGCGCAGCTGGGCAACCTCGCCGGCGTGGGCGCCACGACGGTGTCGGTGGTGGGCATCATCAACAACAACGTCACCGGCTCCGACCTCGCCTTCGACGCGCCCTCGCAGACCGCCTACGTGCCTGACAGCAACAACCAGCGCGTCATCGTGGTGCTGCCCGACCGCACCACCGCCAACCTCCGCGACAACCAGGGCAACAGCTACCAGACGAACCAGAACGTGCAGGGCGTCGCCATCGCGCCCACCGGCGACCTCTTCTTCAGCCGGTGGAACACGGGCGCCATCACGTGGCTCTCGCCCAACCTGCCGCAGAACCCGCCCAGCCTCGTGACCAACCTCAACGTGCCCGGCCGCCTGGTCTTCGACGCGCGCCCCGCGACGCCGGTGCTCTGCGCGGCGAAGACGGGCGCGGCGAACAGCGCGAACTGCTTCGCGTTCAGCGCCGCGAGCAACGGCTCCCTGACGAAACAGTTCACCGCCGACCTCGTGCCGAACCCCGCGCCGGGCGGCACCAACACCGAGCTCATGGCGGTCGCCGTGGGCGCGGTGGACACCGGCGGCAACTACACGCTGTGGCTGCTCTACGGCGGGTGCGCGCTGTACACGACGAGCACGAAGTTCGACGGCACGCAGCCCGCGACGCC
>CAMLFP010000098.1 GCA_946479335.1 uncultured Archangium sp. | reverse complement strand
CCGGCTTGTGACCGACTTTTTTTTCAGGCGCCCCAGTCAGCCACCGGCCAGCCGCGCCGCTGGGCGTGTCGCTTGAGGCGCACGTCGGGGTTCACCGCCACCGGCTCGGCCACGCGCTCCAGCATGGCGAGGTCGCTGAATGAGTCGGTATAGAAGGTCGCGGCTTCCAGCGGCAGCGCGAGCTTCTGCGCCACGCGCTGCGCGTGCGTCACCTTGCCCTCGCCGAAGCACGCACCGCCGACGATGCCGCCGGTGTGCAACCCCGCCGCGTCGAGCTCTAGCTCGTTGGCGCACACCGCGTCGAAGCGCAGCTCCGCGGCCACCAGCGCCGCGAGGTAGTGCGTCGACGAGGTCAGCATCACCAGGCGATCGCCCGCCGCGCGATGGCGCTCGATGGCCTCCAGCGCGCCCGGCCGGTACGTATGGCGCACCTCGTTCTCGTAGAACCGGCGCGTGCGATCACGCAGCGCATCGCCTCGCGTGCCCTTCAGCGTGGCCACCGCTTCCTCGACCATCGACGCCGCCGACGCGAGGCCCAGCGTGTACTGCGCGAGCCAGCGCGTGGCCCGCAAGGCGTCTCGGCCGCTCAGGTTCCCCAGCACGAACTCCCGGCGAACCCACAGGCTCCCGGAGTTGATGCTGAGGATGGTCTTGTCGAGATCGAAGAACGCGAGCCGCACACCGCTCAACGTACCGGCTTCACCCACGAGATGCCCTGCCCGCTGGTGCTGGACACCGAGCTGGTGGGCACCCACAACGTGGGCTGGCTGCGATCGGTCGCGCGGATGGCGTCGGGCGTGAAGAAGAACGTGAAGCTCTGGCTGACCATGGCTGCGACATGGTGCTTCAGCGCTGATCAACCGCAAGTTTTTGACCGTTTTTCAGGCCGCTTTGTCGAAGTCGCCCGACGACGCGGTCTGCGTCACGGCAGGGAGCTGGCCTTTGAGCGGTGACGGCTCGCGGCTCAGCGTGTGGAAGAGGTCGCCGGTGACGGCCGCGTAGGTGAAGCGCGCCGAGAACATCGCGCCGGCGATGCCGGGTGACGCGGGGTCTTGCCCGGTGAGGTACAGGCCCTCGATCTTCGTCTGCGGCCGCAACAGATGCGTGAAGCGCGAGAAGCGCTCCGGGCTGGCCTCGAGGCCGTACGACGCGCCGTCCTTCGCGTTGACGTTGCAGCCCACCGGCGTGCCGACCTTCACGTACGCCGGCGTCTTGCCGCGCAGCTGGGGGAAATGCCGCTGCGCCGTCTCCAGGAAGCTCTCGCGGGTCTTCTCCTCCAGCTCGCGGCGGAAGCCCTCATCGGTCTTCGCGCGCTCCGCCCAGCCCGGGCCCGCCTCCGCCAGCACGATGACGGTGCTCTTGTTCGGGTAGCGCTGGCTCCACATCGGGTCGCGCGCCGACGGAGAGATGACGTACGCCATGCCGCCCTTGAAGCGCCGGTGCTGCTTGAACTGCGCGTCGGCCGCCGCGAGGTCGTGCCCGTCGATGCCCTCGTAGTCGGGCAGCTGCCACACGATGTGCTTCGGCAGCTCGAGGTGCTGGTCGTACCCCGCGAAGAGGTACACGTGCGCCGGGCTCATGCCGAGGTGCTCGAACAGCTTCGTGTAGCCGTGCCTCGCCGAGACCTCGCGCGGCAGCAGGCGCATGAAGGTCTCGTGCGCCGAGGCGCCGCTGACGATCACCTTGGAGCGGATCTCCGTGCCGTCGTGGAGCCGCACGCCCACCGCGCGGTTGCCCTCCACCAGGATCTCCTTCACGCCCGACGACACCGCCACCTGCCCGCCCGCCGCCTCGATGATGGGCACGATGGCGTTGGCGATCTGCCCGGGGCCGCCCACCGGGTACTGCGCGCCATAGCGGTAGTGGAACATCACCGCCGCGTGCAGCGTGAAGGGCGCGCGCTCCGGCGTGCGGCCGTAGTTGCCGTACATGTACGAGAAGAGCGTCGCGAGCTCGTTGCTCAAGCCCAGCTCCTTCGTCAGCACGTCGGTGGTGGTGCGCGAGAGGTACTTCTTCCACGGCGCGCCGACGACGGAGAACGCCGCGTCTCGCGCCCACTCCGGCACCCAGGCGGGCAGCAGCTTGGTCATCGCCCAGCCCGCCCCGCGCATCGAGATCTGCTTCTCCAGCTCGTAGTACCGGGCGATGCCCGCCGCGTGCTGCGGGTAGCGCGCCGACAGCGCCGCGATGTTCTGCTCGGGCGTGGAGTGCCACTCGTGCGTCCACCCGCCCTTCATCGCGGTGACCTCGTGCACGTCGGGCATCTGCGCCCACTTCACGCGCCCGGCCGTCACGTAGTCGGCGGTGTACGCGTAGACGGAGTACGGCGTCAGCGCCGCGTCCATCTCCGAGACCGAGTGCAGCCCCTTGTTGAACTCGAAGCCGCCGTCTTCGAAGACCGACGTCGCGCCACCCGGCACCGGGCCCGCCTCCAGCACCAGCACCTTCGCCCCGCGCTTCTGCGCCATCGTCGACGCGAACGCGAGCCCGCCCAGCCCGGAGCCGATGACGATGACGTCAGGGTTCTCCAGGTACCCGTCGGGCTTCCGGTACAGCGTCTTCAGCTGCTGCGACTGCGTGAGAAATGCGGGGCGATTGTTCACAATCACCCCAATACGAACCACCCGCTGACAGTTGAAGAATTTCTACAAAACCAGCCGGAGCGGATGTTCCAGCAACCCGCGGAGCTCCTGGAGGTACTGCGCGCCGACCGCGCCATCGATGACGCGGTGATCGCCCGACAGGGTGATCGACATCATCTGGCGGATGACCATCTGGTTGTCGCGCACCACGACCTTCGGCTCGACCTTGCCCACCGCGAGGATCGCGGCCTGCGGCGGGTTGATGACCGCGATGAAGCTGTCGATGCCGAACATCCCGAGGTTCGACACGGTGATCGAGCCGCCCGTGTACTCCTCCGGCTTGAGCGCCTTCTTCTTCGCGCGCTCCGCCAGCGCACGCACCTCTTCGCCGATCTCCGCGAGGCCCTTCTGATCGGCGTCGCGCACGTTGGGGGTGATGAGGCCGTCTTCGATGGCCACCGCCACGCCGACGTCGACGGTGTGCAGCTGCTCGATGTGATCGCCCGCGTAGATCTGGTTGATGCGTGGGAAGCGGCGCACGGCGATCGCCGCGGCCTTCACGATGATGTCGTTCACCGACACCTTGAGCTCCTGGCTCTTCGCCTCTTCACGGAGCTTGAGCGCCTGATCCATCTCCACGTCGATGGTCAGGTAGAAGTGCGGCACGCCCGGCTTCACCTCGCCCAGCCGCTGCGCGATGACCTTGCGCATGTTCGTGATGGGCAACGCGTCGGGCGGCTGACGCACGCCGGGCGCGGAGCGGATGATGGGGCGGCCCGCGGCCTTGCCGGCCTGCGGCGCGGCGAGCGCCTCTTCGACGTCGCGCTTCACGATGCGCCCGTTGGGGCCCGAGCCGGAGACGTTCGAAAGATCCAACCCCTGCGTCTCCGCGATCTTCTTGGCCAACGGCGACGCGCGGAGCCGATCAGCGGCGACCGGCGCGGGCGCGATCTTCTTCGCGGGCGGAGGCGGAGGAACCGCCGCAGCGACCGGCGCGGGTGCGGCCTTCACGGGCGCGGGTGCGGCAGGCGCTGGAGCCGGCGCAGCGGCCGCGGGCGCCGGCGCGTCGGGGATCGCCTCGCCGGGCTTGCCGATCCACCCGATGACGCCGCCGATGGGCGCGGTGCCACCGCCGGGCACGACGATCTTCAGCAGCGTGCCGGAATCAGACGCCTCGATCTCGAGGTTCGACTTGTCGGTCTCCACCTCGGCGATCGCGTCGCCGGAGCTGATCTTGTCGCCTTCCTTCTTGAGCCACTTCGTGAGGCGGCCCTCCGACATCGTAGGGGAGAGCGCAGGCAGCAGAATCGCGTTGGGCATTTGGAGAAATCCTCGAGAAGGGTCAGCGGTACAGCACGCGGTTCACCGCTTCGATGATGCGGCCCACCGAGGGCTGGATCAGCGGCTCGTGGTTCGACGCGTACGACATGTTCACGTCGAGGCCGTGCACGCGCAGCACCGGCGCGTCGAGATCGTCGAACAGCTCGCGCGAGATGAAGTCGGCCACGTGCCCGCCGAACCCGGCGTAGCCCCAGCCTTCTTCCACGATCACCACGCGGTTGGTCTTCTTCACCGACGCGGCGATGGCCTCTTCGTCCATCGGCTTGATGGTGCGCAGGTCGATGACCTCGGCGTTGATGCCGGCGGCCGCGAGCTGCTCCGCGGCGGGCAGCACGTGCGCGGTCAGCATGCGCGACCAGGTGATGATGGTGACGTCGCTGCCTTCGCGCTTCACGTCGGCCTTCCCGATGGGGATGACGTACTCGCCCTCCGGGACCTCGCCCTTCACGCCGTACAGCAGCTCGGCCTCCATGAAGATGACCGGGTTGTCGTCGCGGATCGCCGCCTTCAGCAGGCCCTTGGCGTCGGCCGGCGTGCCGGGGGCGATCACCTTGAGGCCGGGGAAGTGCGCGTAGTTCGCCTCCAGCGCCTGGCTGTGCTGCGACGACAGCCGCCCGCCCGCGCCGTTCGGCCCGCGGAAGACGATGGGGCAGCGCAGCTGGCCGCCCGACATGTGCCGCAGCTTCGCCGCGCTGTTGACGATCTGATCCATCGCGAGGATGGCGAAGTTCCACGTCATCATCTCGATGACGGGGCGCAGGCCGGCCATCGCCGCGCCCACGCCGAGGCCGCCGAAGCCCAGCTCCGAGATGGGCGCGTCGACCACGCGCGCGGAGCCGAACTTCTCGAGCAACCCCTTCGAGACCTTGTACGCGCCGTCGTAGCGGGCGACTTCTTCGCCCATGAGGAACACGCGCGGGTCGCGCGCCATCTCCTCAGCGAGGGCCTGATTCAACGCATCTCGGTACGCCAGCTCAGCCATTTTTCGGCTCCAGATCCCAGGTCACTTTGAAGTCGGTCGGGTGCTGCGGCCACTGCACGTCGGTCGCGCCCAGCACGCGCGCGCGCGGGTGCTCGTCGGGCTCGCCTTCCTCCACCGTGTTGTGCCGCCAGATGTCTTCGTCGGGAGGCAGCGGCGCGGCGTCGGCGAAGGCCAGCGCCTTCTCCACCGTGCCCTTCACCTCGTCTTCGATCGCGTCGAGCTGCTCCTGCTTGATCTTCTTCTTGAGCAGCTGCCCGGCGAGCGTGAGCAACGGGTCGCGCTTCTTCTCCTCTTCGACCTCGTCCTTGGTGCGGTACGTGGCCGCGTCAGACATCGAGTGCCCGCGGAAGCGGTAGGTGTACGCCTCGAGCAGCACCGGGCCGTTGCCGGCGCGGATCCACTCCGTCAGCTCCTTCACCTTCTCGTAGACCTCGACCACGTCCTGCCCGTTGACCGACTCACCGCGCATCGCCCAGCCCGGCGCGCGCTTGTGGATGTCGGGCACCGACGAGACGCGGGCGATGTCGGTGCCCATGCCGTACTTGTTCTGCTCGACGACGTAGAGCACCGGCAGCTTCCACTTCACCGCCATGTTGAAGGTCTCGTGCATCGCGCCCTGGTTCGCCGCGGCGTCGCCGAAGCTGCACACCACCACGCGATCTTCGTTGCGGTACTTCGACGCGAAGGCCATGCCCGCCGCGAGCGGGATCTGCCCGCCCACGATGCCGTAGCCGCCGTAGAAGCCGTGCTCCACGTCGAAGAAGTGCATCGAGCCGCCCTTCCCCTTCGAGTAGCCGGAGTCGCGGCCGAACAGCTCCGCCATCAACATGCCGGCGTCGGCGCCGCGCACCAGCGGGTGCACGTGATCGCGGTAGCCGGTCATCACCCAGTCGGTGGTGCGGATCGCTTCGTTGATGCCCACCACCACGGCCTCCTGGCCGATGTAGAGGTGGCAGAAGCCCTGGATCTTCTTGAGGCCGTACGCCTGACCCGCTTTCTCTTCGAAGCG
The DNA here is from genome assembly GCA_946479335.1 of uncultured Archangium sp. The sequence continues at coordinate 9,440 of CAMLFP010000098.1, read as the reverse complement.
TCGGGCGAGCAGCATCTTCTTGTACATCGTGAGCAGTTGCTCGGTGCTGGGCACGTGTGACTCCATTCGTGAAAATCGCGCGCGCTCATAACAAGCGCCGCCGCTCGCGCACACTTCAGATGAACGCCGCAGCGTGTCAGTACGCGAAGTGGGGAATCGAGACGCAGCGCTCGTGCAGCTTCACGTCGCGGCCTGAATGATCGGTCGCGAGGTGCACGGGCACCGCGTCGGTGAACTTCACCGCGTAGTCGTTGATGTGCTGCGGCTCGTTGTCGAACGCGGCCAGCACGGTGCCCATCGCCTTCAGGTGCTCGTGCGTGGTGCGCTTGTACGCGTCGTCGTCGTCCTTCAACTCGGGCTTCATCCACAGCTGCACGTGGCCGCCCTTCGACGGCATCGGCATGCGGCAGCGCTCGATGCAGGCCTCGGTGCCCTCGCGCATCGCCTCGTGGCGGCCGGTGACGTAGATCACCCGCGCCTTCACGAAGTCGAGCGCGTGCAGGAAGCGCGGCGCGCCGACGATCTCGATGTCATCGCGGCAGTACTCGCTGGTGAAGAAGCGCTCCTGCCAGAAGGCCTTGAGCTCGCCGTACAGCTCGTCGGCCTCGGCCTTCGAGAAGCCCAGCGCGATCACCGCGCCGCGGAGGTCCCACCCGCTGGTGAAGTGCCACGGCTGACACTGCGTGAGCTGGCTCAGTTTCTTCGCGGCGCCGAACTCCCGCACGATGCGCGCCTGGCGCGGGCGGTTGTCGAACACCGTCGAGTCGAGGTCGAACACCAACAGCCCACGCGGGCCGGAGTTCGCCGCGGTGGTGACGATCTGCTCGAGCGTCTTCTGCCAGTCGATCGCGACGCGGGGGAGGTAGTCAGTCATGGCCGCGAGGCCTCTACCAACATCACGCCGCACGCCAACATCAAACCGCGCGACTCAGCGCGTCAGCCGCGAGGGCGCCCGGCAGCGACTGCGTCACCACCGTCTCCGGCGCCAGCTCGTTCATGCGCTTGATGCCGTTGCGGTCCAACGTGAGGCGGATGAGCTGCACCGTGGTGCGCTTGGTGTTGCCGTCGTCGACCATGAAGCGGAAGGCGACGTCGACGCGGTAGCTCTTGGCCATCTGCACCCGGCCCACCGAGAAGTCCTCGAGGTCGACGTATTCCAGCGCGTACTCGGGGTCGTCCATGTCGTGGAGCAGCCGGCCGATGTTGAGGCGGATGATGTCGGTGACGCCGCTGACCAGCCCGTCACCCAGCCGCGGCAGCATCTCGGAGTCGAGGACGATCTTCTTGCGGTAGCGGATGACGGTCTCCGCGAGCTCGCCCTGCGCCACCATCACCAGGTCGTCCTTCGCGCGCAGCTTCGCGATGTCTTCGGGCACGCGCACCGAGCGGTTGTAGTCGATCTTCTCCTTGCACTCGCCGACGTCGTCTTGCGTGACGGGGTCGACGATGCGCGTGGTGCGCTCGTAGAGGAACTTGCCCGCGTAGGCCGCCAGCGCGCGCCGCAGCAGCTCCTTGATGCGGTCCTTGAACATGTAGCCGACCACCGCGAGCATGAAGAAGTTGAAGCTCGCCTGCGGGTAGCGCGACTGCGCGAAGAGGCCCACGCCCAGCGCGAAGGCCATCGAGCCACCGGCGGCCAGCGCGAACAGCACCTCCTCCCACGCCTTGCGCTGCGCGCTGCGCTGGATCTTGAGGAAGAGGATGTTCATGCAGAACTTCTTCAAGAAGCCCACGCGGTGCGTGTACTCCTCGTTGTCGCTCGACGGCGCCAGCACCGACGGCAGCCGGTGCGTGCGGCGGTAGCTCTCGTCGGCGATCACCACGTCCATCAGCTCGCGGCGCAGCTCGGTGTAGACGCCGCTCTTCGGCATCGACTCCATGTTCACCACGATGCGGCGGAAGTACTGCTCCACCAGCAGGCTCAGGTACTCATCGACCAGGCGCAGCGCGGCCTCGGCCTTCGCGCCCAGCGGGTACTTCTCGCCCAGCTGCGCCGACGTGCTGCGGAAGCGCCGGAGGATCTCCCCGGTGGCCGCGATCGACTTGCGCGAGAGCGCCAGCAACTGCTCCGGAGATTCGGGCGGCGCGCACTGCGCGACCTCGGCGCCGCGCAGCAGGTGCTGACATTCCTTCTTCATGCCGCGCGCGAAGCGCCGCAGCGCGCCGCGCAGCACGCACGCCAGCATCTTCGCGTCGTAGACCACCTCGCTCACCGGCCCCATCAGGCCCAGCGCGAGGCGCTGCTCGAGCTGGAAGAGCGGCGAGTGGCTGCCGTTGAGCAGCTCTTCGAACGACAACACCGGCGTCTTGAGGCGCACGTAGTTGTGGAGGTCCCGGTAGAACTGCTCGCGGCTCCACGTCACCTCGTCGATGTTGAGGCTCTTGGGGATGAAGAGGAGCGTCTCGACGAGGTACTGCGACTGCGGGTCGGTGCCCGAGGGCTGGTACTCCAGCTTCAGCTCGAACTGTTTTCGGTCGTGAACTTCGACTTTGGAGTCGATCAGCTCGTCGTCGGGTGCTGCCACAGCCGGGCACTGTATGTGACAACGGCGTGACAAGTCACCCACCGCCCTCCAGATTCCGCGAGGATCCACGGCGCGCTCGGTGACAGCGCTGCAACACGCGGCAGGCGGCCCCGGCGGCGCGTCGGCGCTTGAGCATTGACGCTCCCCGATGCGTGTGGGAGTTCCCGCGCCCCATGTCGTCCGCGCTGTCGAAGCTGCTCCCGCTGTTGGTCGCCGCTGACGCTCCGGCGGCCGAGGCGGCGTTGCCGGGCTGGCTGTCGAACCTCATCCCCATCGTGTTGTTGCTGGGCGCGGTGGCGCTGGTGCTGTGGCGGTTGCCGAAGGTCGAGCTCGGTCACTCCGAGGCCTTCAAGCAGCGCCGGTTCTGGAACTGGTTCCCGCTGGGCATGGTGTACGCGTTCCTCTACTTCGGCCGGTACAACGTCAACGAGCTCACCAGCGCGCTGGGCAGCAACAACAAGGAATTCGGCATCATCTTCGCGGCGGGCACGCTGATCTACGGCGTCTCGTTCGTCATCAACGGGCCGCTGACCGACAAGCTCGGAGGCCGCACCACGATTCTCATCTCGTCGTTCGGCGCGGCGCTCTCGAACCTGCTGATGGCGCTGGTGGTGTACCTCCACAAGGGCGGCACGGTGTTGCCGGGCGGGCTCGTAGCGTGGCTGTCGGTGCTCTACGCGCTCGACATGTACTTCCAGAGCTTCGGCGCGGTCTCCATCGTCAAGGTGAACGCGGCGTGGTTCCACGTGCGCGAGCGCGGCGTGCAGGGCGGCGTGTTCGGCATCCTCATCTCGCTGGGCATCTACTTCGGGTACGACTGGAGCCGCGCCATCGCGCGCGCCTTCCCCACCTCACCGTGGATGGTGGCGCTCATCCCCGCGTTGGTGCTGTTGGCGGCCTTCACGGCGGCCTACTTCCTGGTGCGCGACACGCCGTCTGACACCGGGCACCCCGACTTCGAGGTGGGCGACGACAGCGGCGCCATCGACGACAAGGCCAACGTGGTGCAGGTCTTCGTGAAGATGCTCACCAACCCGGTGATCCTCTTCATCGTGGGCATCGAGTTCTGCACCGGGTTCCTCCGCAACGGCGTGATGAGCTGGTACCCGAAGTTCAGCCGCGCGGTGGGCTGGCAAGACGACTTCGTCACCCGCAACTGGGGCCTGCTGCTGTGCGTGTTCGGCATCGTGGGCGGCATGTTCGCGGGCGTGATCTCCGACAAGCTCTTCCATTCACGGCGCGGGCCGGTGGCGTCGGTGCTCTACGCGGGCATCACCGTGGGCGCGGTGGCGATGTACTTCACGCTGGAGTCGCACCTCGTGGGCTGGGTGCTGATCTTCATGGCGCTCAACTACGTCGGCGTGCACGGCATGCTGTCGGGCACCGCGTCGGCCGACTTCGGCGGCAAGAAGAACGCCGGCGTCGCGGTGGGCATCATCGACGGCTTCGTCTACCTCGGCACCGGGCTCCAATCGCTGGTGGTGAGCATGGTGCTGCCGGAGGGCGCCGACGCGAAGCTCGCCGCGAACTGGATCAACTGGCCCAGCGCCATGGTGCCGGTGGCGATCATCGGCCTGCTGCTCTGTACGCGCGTGTGGAACGCGCGCCCACGGGGTCAAACTTCACACTGAACCCTCGTTGCCGTGGCGCGCAGTACCCAGCCCACGCGAGTGGCCGTCGTCGGCTTGCGCCCGCTGCAAAGCCGTCTCTAGATCAGCTTCACGGGCGGTGACTCGTGCTGCTGGGAGAGGGAGACGCTCGGGGGGACGTATGCAGCCTTGGAAGAGTCGGAACGATGGAGACGTCACGGGTACGCGCGTCGGTGCTTACCGGGTGGTGCGGCGAATCGCGTCTGGCGGCATGGGCACCGTGTACCTGGTGCAGCGCGAAGACTGGACGCGCGACTTCTCGAAGCTCTTCGCGCTGAAGCTGATGCACCCGCACCTCGCGCGCGAGAGGTCGTTCGTGCGCATGTTCCTCGACGAGGCGCGCGTCGCGATCCAGATCTCACACCCGCACGTGTGCAGCGTGATCGAGGTCGGCGCCGCTGATGGCGCGCAGTTCCTGGTGATGGAGTACCTCCACGGCAAGACGCTGGGGAACCTCATCAAGGAGACCGCGCAGACCGGGCCGTCTCCACAGGCCGCACCCCACTTCTACGAGTCGTACCAGCACTACCTGGCGCGCATCATCGCCAACGCCGCGGAGGGGCTGCACGGCGCGCACGAGACGAAGTCGGCCGACGGGGTGCCGCTGGAGATCGTCCACCGCGACGTGTCTCCGCACAACATCATGGTGACCTACGACGGCGCGGTGAAGGTGGTCGACTTCGGCATCGCCCGCGCGCGCGAGCGCCTCGAAGAGACGTCGTCGGGGCTGGTGAAGGGGAAGATCAAGTACTGCTCCCCCGAGCAACTGGCGGGCGCGGGCGTCGATCGCCGCAGCGATGTGTGGAGCCTCGGGGTGTGCCTCTGGGAGGCGGTGACGCTGCAGCACCCCTTCCCGCAGGGCGATCAGGGCGAGCTGATCGCGGCGATCTCGCAGGCGCGCCTCACGAACCCGCGCGATCGCGCGCCGTGGCTCCACCCGGCGCTGGAGCGGATCATGCTGCGCTGCCTCGCGAAGGAGCCCGCGGCCCGCTTCGCCAATGCCCGCGACCTCAGCGTCGCGCTGCGCGCCTTCCTCTTCTCCGCCGGCACCATGGTCGAAGCCAGTGAGCTGGCCGACTGGCTCACCGCGCGCGAACCGGCGTCGGCCGCGGGCGCGCCCGTCATCCACGACGACGACGTGAAGAACCTGAGCGAGCTCTCGGCGCTGTCCGCCGCCGACCTCGAGCCCGCCCCGACGGTGACGCACGACGACCGCACCGCGCGGCTCCCCGCGGCTCCGGGGCCCTCGCGCCCGGCCCGGCTGTGGAAAGGGCTCGCCGCCAGCGCAGCGGCGGTGCTGTTGCTGACCAGCGTCACGCTCTCGCTCCAACAGTCGCACGCGCAGGCGACCGCGGAGCGCGGCGCCCGGGTCGCGCCCCCGCCACCCGCACCCGCGCTCCGCCCCGAGGTGCTGCCCTCCCCCGGGCCCGCGCCCGTCGCGAAGCGGCCCACGCCGGTGCCCCCGCGCGTCGGGCCGGGGGGACCGCGCGCGCCCACGCCGCTGATCACCTCCGCCGCGTCATTGAACGTGCGCGCGACCGGCGGGACGGTGCAGGTGTGGGTCGACGGCGAGCTGCGCGGGGTCTCGCCGCTGCGGGTCGACGTCGCGGCGGGCCCGCATCAGGTGAAGCTGCTCGACCTGAACAGCGGCGAGAGCAGCGAGGAGCGCGTGATCTTCATCTCCGGCGTCGAGAAGTCGATGCAGGTCAACCTCGGCGAGTGAACCGCGCGAGCGCGATCTCCGTCTTCGCGTCTTGAATGGTGCCGTCGGCCAGCGCCGCCTCGAGTGACGCGCGCGTGCGCCACCGCGTGGCCCCGCCCTCTTCGAGCGGGCTGCCGTCACCGGCGGGCGCCTCCGCGGTCAACCCGGTGACGTCGACGCACGCGAGGTAGAGCTTCTCGCTGATGATGCCCGGGGCGACGAAGAACGGCGGCCCGAGCAGGGAGATCGCCGCTGCGTCGACGCGGTAGCCGGCCTCCTCGAAGACCTCCTCGGCAGCGCGCTCGCGCAACCCGTCTTCGCCGTGATCGCTCTCCTCGAGCAGCCCCGCGACGAGCTCCTCGCAGAACAAGTGCGAGCGCCCGTCGGGCAACACCGGCGTCTTGCCTTCGCGAAAGTACGCGGCGGGCCGCAGGTTCTGCCGGGTGAGGAACTCGGTGGCGTCGCCGGCGCGGCGGTAGATCAACACCGCCACCGCATCGAGGCGCGGCCGATCGACGACGTCGACGCGGTACACGGCCGAATGGGTGCCGTCGGCGCGCAGGTTCCGCACGCGCAGCCGCCGCAGCTGGAGGAAGCCCTCGTCACAGCGGGCAGACGCGGAGAAATCGTCGACGATCTCGAGTTTTGTAACGGGTGCGTGGCTCACGGTTTTACGCGCTTTACCAAACGCGACGGGCCGCGTAGGGAGCGCGCCGTCTTCTCCACCCGGACCTGCACACCATGACCTCTCGCCCCCTCACGCAACGGGTTCTGAAGGCGGCGCTGCTGTGCGCCTTCCTCGCGGTGTCGGTCACCCAGACCTCGTGTCTGCCGACCATCGACGGCATCGACTACGACCTCGCGGGGCAGCAGGTGCGGCTGACGATGCTGCACACCTCCGACATCCACTCGCGGTTGCTGACCTACGACTTCAACCCGCTGAAGACCGACGTCGATCTGGGGCTCATCCCCGAGGCGGGGCCGTTCGGCGGCGCGACGCGCATCGCGGCGCTGATCAAGCGGGAGCGCGACCGGGCTGATCGCGTGATCCACCTCGACTCGGGCGACTCTTTCCAGGGCGCGCCGGTGTTCAACATCAACCTCGGCGAGGTCGAGTACAAGTTCCTGACGCTGATCGGCGTCGACGCGGCAGTCATCGGCAACCACGAGTTCGACATGGGCGCGGCGAACTTCACGACGCAGGCGCGCGACGCGGCGCGCTTCCCGATTCTGATCGCCAACTACCAGTGGGAAGACAAGGACCAGGCGGGCAGCAACGCCACCACGCTCTACACGTTCCCGTACACCATCAAGAACATCAAAGGCCTCAAGGTCGGCGTGATCGGTCTGGGCAACTTCGGGTCGCTCAACTCCATCATCGAGCAGGGCAACTCGCTGCAGGTCATCCCCCTCGAGCCGAATGAGATCACCCGCTCGTACGTGAACTTCCTGCGGCCGCAGGTCGACCTGGTGATGGTCACCAGCCACGCGGGCCTCACGGAAGATCAGGAGCTGATCCAGGGCTACGACGCCTATTACGAGTGGAGCCTCGCGGAGCAGTTCGTGAACCGCTCCTACGACCCGTGGGAGATCATCGAGTGGTTCGGCGAGGCGAACAACGAGCACTCGGTGGTGCACGTGCGCATCCCCGGAGTGCGCGGGGTCGACGCGATCCTCGGGGGGCACCTGCACATCGTGCTCAACCCGCCGCAGATCCTCACCGACCCCGACGGGCGCAAGGTGATCTTGAGCCACGGCGGCGCGTTCGCGAAGTACGTCAACCGCATCGACGCGGTGATCGACGTGCCGCCGCACGGCGCGAACAAGCTCAACGGCGCGGAGATCTCCTCGTTCGACTTCCGCGTGTTCCCCATCGACTCGCTGTGGTGCAGCGAGCAGCTCCACCAGTATTACAAGGCGCACTTCTGGGAGCCCGGGCAGTTCATGAGCGACCCTTCGGTGCGCGCCGGCGTCGAGCAGTGCACCGCGCAGGAAGACCTGAAGACCACGCAGCTGCTGCTGCCGTACATCACCGACCTCGACGTGAAGCTGAACCTCACCTCGCTCTTCGCGTACGCGCCGCGTGATATCGCCCGCCGCAACAACTCCACGGGCGGCGACAGCCCGCTGGGCAACATCACCGCCGACTCGATGCGCCGCCGTCAGGGCGTCGAGGCGGAGGTCGCGGTCACCAACTCGCTGGGCATCCGCGACAACCTGTACGCCGGCCCGCTGACGCAGGAGGCGATGTTCAACGTCTTCCCCTTCGAGAACACGGTGAACATCATGTTCCTGTCGGGTGGCGAGATGCAGGAGATGCTCGACTTCATCGCCGACCGCTCCGCCGAGCGCGGCTGCGCGTCGCAGGCGCAGGTCTCGGGCGTGCGCTTCACGATGGACTGCGCGCAGAGCCAGCTCAACAACCTGAACATCCCCTGCGACCCCGCGGGCGACGCCAGCGACTGCGGCAGCGACGATCGCACCGGCCGCGCGCCGTGGCAGTGCCTCGCCGACGAGAACAGCAGCAAGGGCGGCCGCTGCTACGCGCACACCGGCACCAACATCAGCATCAACGGCGCGCCGCTGCAGCTCACCGAGTCGTACCGCGTCGCCACCAACGACTACATCGCGCGCGGCGGCTCCGGCTTCACGGTGCTCAAGCGCAACACCACCCGCGTGGAGACCGGCATCCCGCTCCGCGACTCGCTCATCGGGTACATGACCAACTTCTGCAACTGCACCGAGCTGCTGACGGGCACGCCCGACGCGTACGGCAACATCCTCGGGGCGAAGGGGCAGCCGTGCGGCGAGCGCGACCCCAACAACCCGGAGAAGTGGGTCGTCGACGCGCAGCAGACCGGCTTCTGTCAGGACGCGCGCGACTTCCAACAGGCGCTGCGCGCCGCCGCCGACCCGTGCACCTGCGCGGAGGTCTTCAACGGCGACACCACCGCGTGTGGCACCACCGACCTGGCGCCGCTGATCGCGCAGTGTCAGGCGAAGATCCCCGCGGGGCCGTGGCTGGGCAAGTGCGGCTGCCGCGAGGCGCTGGCCGGCGACGTGCTGTGCGGCAACGTGACGCGCGCGATGCGCAACTTCTGTGAGAACCCCATGTCGCGCCCCATCGCCATCGGCGTGGAAGACGGCCGTATCCAGCGGAGGGTGAAGTGATGCGCCCGGTGATGTTCATTCCACTGGTGCTCGTGGCCGGGTGTCAGTTCTTCGAGTGCGGCACCGAGGCGCCGGCGCCGTACGAGCTGAGCACCTTCAAGGTCGAGTCGAACGGCGTGTTCTTGCCGGGTGGTGACGGCGGCACGCCGCTCGACGTGGTGGCTGACTGCGTGCAGGGGTTCGCTTCGCAGGCCGACGTGCCGCTGGAGCTGCGCGGTACGAAGAACTGCCCGTACATCATCCCCTCCGGCGAGGTGTTGATCAGCATCCACGCCACGGCGCTGAACGGGAAAGGCGAGCCCATCACCTCGCTGCTGAACCCGGTGACGTACCGCGTGGTGCCGGGCGACCTCACCAACGACCAATACGCGCGCTGGTGCAACGATTGTCATT